>NZ_JBNTQO010000007.1:0-209619 GCF_050630465.1 Bacillus basilensis
GATAATAAAAAACTATATGGAAAGACCGCATTTTGTATAAAAATATACCTTAAGTTGATGGATGTGTGGCTGTACCCTATGCCTATCAAGTTAATAGAACTGAGTTTTCTTAAAATAAAAACCACCGAATTATAGAAGTGGTTTTGAGCGTAAGGAATTTGTAAGAAAGGAGTAAGAAAAAAGAGATTTTCATTGTGTATGATCAAAATGTAGAGAAGAACGAGAGGGTGAATAGATACTATATATTTATATAAAAACAAATTCATTAACAAAACTCTATGGAAGAAAAGAAGAAATTACAGAGTTTAACATACATCTGAAAAAGAGGGATTAATCATTTATTAGGTCAGAAAGTTGTTTGTAGAAATAATTGGTGCATAGATGATTGCAAATTCAGTGTTGACTTTTATCATTGGGAGAGTTGATAGCTTAGCATATGACATAGCTATCAACCATCAATACAATTTAAATAGAGGAGAGGAATGCTTTATGAAAACAAGCAGTAAAATTACATGTGCAAGTCTAGCACTTTTAATAGCTGGAAGTTCCCTGTTATACATAACACCAACATCAATTATAAAAGCAGAACCTACGCAAAATTTATCTAGTTCGTTACAAACAAGCACTCAAAGAGAACATAATTTCGTCAAAGAGGCAATGCGGGATACATTGCAACTTGGATATCCTGGGATAATTGCTAAAACTTCTGAGGGTGGAAAAACATGGAGTTATGCCGCTGGGTTAGCGGATCTGAGAACCAAGAAACCAATGAAAACAGATTTTCGTTTTCGCATTGGTAGTGTAACGAAGACGTTCATTGCAACAGTTCTACTTCAATTATCTGGAGAAAACCGTTTGAATCTAGACGACTCCATTGAAAAATGGTTGCCTGGTGTCATTCAAGGAAACGGATATGATGGTAACCAGATTACGATCCGACAAATATTGAATCATACAAGTGGTATTGCTGACTATATAAATTCAAAAGACTTTGATATCACGGATATAAAAAAATCGTATACGGCTGAAGAATTTGTAAAGATGGGGATTTCTCTTCCCCCAGACTTTGCTCCAGGGAAGGGTTGGTCTTATTCAAATACAGGATACGTAATACTAGGAATCCTTATTGAAAAAGTAACAGGAAACAGCTATGCGGAAGAGGTTGAAAATCGGATTATTGAACCGCTTGATTTGTCAAATACATTCCTACCTGGCAATTCAAGCGTGATTCCAGGTACTAAGCATGCCCGTGGCTATTTCCAACTAGACGGAGCAAGTGAGCTAAAAGACGTTACTTATATTAACCCAGGTAGCTCGGATGGAGATATGATTTCTACTGCTGACGATTTAAACAAATTCTTCTCGTACTTACTCAGTGGTAAAGTACTGAAGGAACAGCAACTAAAACAAATGCTTACTACAGTTCCTACAGATAGAGAAGGAACCGGATATGGTCTTGGGATCTATGAAACTAAGCTTCCAAACGGTGTCTCGATATGGGGACACCAGGGTAAAGTTCTAGGGTTTACCACTTTTGCTGGTGGCACACTTGGAGGCAAGCATACATTGGCCGTCAATTTGAACAGTCTTAAAGCTGATAGTCCTGATCCATTTAAAAATATTTTACTTGCTGAATTTAGCAAGTAGGTAAAAAGGAAAACCGGATAAATTTTGTTATAGTTTTTATAGTTAAAAATATGTCTTTCTGTTTCGAAAACAACTTACTCTAAAAATTTTTTTAGAATAAAGCAAGTTCTTAAGTTGATGAATGTGGGGTACCGCCACATCGCCGTCAAGCTAAGACCTTACACTATCCATAAAGCAAAAAATACGTTATCCCTTCCTCTGATTTTGCAGATAGAATGGCGTATTTTTTCATTTTAAGAGGAATTTTATTTTCTTAGCTTGATAGAGATGTGGTGCTACTCCATTAGTAAAACAAAGAATTTAATTTGCTCACTAAAAAAGTGACTTTAAGTAAGAGGTATATACGGAATACCATCAGCATTTCTTTCAGTTTCCACTTTAATTTATGGAATGAAGTATTTGACGCAAATAACTTCTTCTAATAATAAAGTAGTAAATTATTTGTACACTAATAAAGCTCGTGAATATGAGAATAGAATTCCCTGCAATAGGTAAGTCTATGTGCCTGCTCTGCGCTAAAAACCTTATTGCCAAGAAGGCCACGCTACTGTGAAGAACAGAAATCAAAATAGGTATAAAAAATAATATGCTAATTTGTTGGGTTACATTTTTTTATCTCTCTTTTAGTTAACCCTAATATAGAAAGTATTTGAAATTGGCTTTTATCTCAATCTAAATACATTGATAAATGGAAGTATAAGAAACTAATTGTAAATATAAAAAATACAACTCCTACTAGTACACTAAGAATAGATAGTATCGCATTCACTTGTTTACTTTCTAACCATTTTAATACCGGGGAATCAAATATAAAAGGTCGATATGCGTTTGTATAATCATTTGGAATTATCTTTGTAAGTTTTTTAGCTACATTTTTATTAGCACAACGAGTTAGCGTATGAAGAGAGTGTAGCAAGCGGCGAGTCATAGTCGATAGTGAACTTCTGTCATATTTATAAAGAATAATAAAAATTGAGTGGGATCCGGCTGGGTTAATAGCTATGTCATAAAAATCATGACATTTTGACACTACCGTATATGACAGAAAAACACTTAGTATCAAAGAGCGGTTTTTAACACATTAACAATAAATGAGGAGGGGAGATTTTCATTGCGTATGATAAAAATATAAAGAGGAATGAAAGGGGAAAAAGGTATGACCTATTTATGAAAAATAAACCAGTAACGAGAGTGTTTTAAGGAAAAGAAGTAATTTTTATGATTAACATACATGTGAAAAAAGAGGAGTATATCGTGTGTTATGACTCAATAGCGTTTGTGAAAATAATATTAACTAAGATAATTGCAAATTTACCTTGTTTTTATCTGAATTTTCCAATTTGATTATTTCAACTTTATGAAGATAGTAGCTAGAAAATTTGTGTGATAGTATTTTAAATAGAAAAAAAAGACAATTCTGAAAAGAGGGTGTAATTTGGATGGTTTAACTATTATAAATTTTAGGGTTAGATAGCTATTAATGGATTATTTTCATTGAGTAGAGTTTTAGTTTGTAGAATATGAAAATCAAAGAAAGTTGTTCAGATAAATTAATGAAATATTATCGTTTTTTACTGTGGTTGTAATGACGATATAACTAGAAATCATTTAATTTGTCCACGTTTATAGGTGAAAAAGATTATTTAGAGTCAGAAGTGAACGTATAAAAACTAAAAATAAATATATTTGAATGCACAAATTATACCAAAGATATTGAATTTTATAGTTATTGAAGTTTGAATACTATTAAATTTCGGATGGATATATGTAGAGTTATAAATTATATGCAAAAAAGAGGTATTGTGTACACCAAAACATCCGTTTTAGTAAATTTAAGGAGCACATTTTATGAAAACTACCGATTCAAAAGGCCTATTAGGAAATAGGGTTTATTTACAAGTTTTCTCTGCCTATTCATTGCTTATGCTTGGTGTTTTTATTGATATGTTAGCGATTATGACTATAGTTGGGTTTGAATGGGAAGTAGATCCTACTATGATTGGATTGATCCCTGTTGCATATGCACTTCCTGGAATTATTTTTGGCTCATGGGCAGGTGTTATTGCAGATCGTTTTAGAAAAATTCCAATTATGATGTTCTGTAATTTGATGGTTGGTTTAATAACAATTGCTCTTTTATTTGTACAAAATATCCACTGGCTCTTAGTGGCATTAATGATTCGTTCCATTTTTATTGTTTTCTATTATCCTGCACAACAAACACTAACAAGACAGATTGTATCCCCAGATTTGCTTACTAAAGCAGTAAGTATCAACGGAATAGTAGAGCAGGGTACCAAGATAGTAGGCCCACTTATAGGGGGCATGTTGCTGAGTTGGTTTCAGCCAGAGTTCTGCCTCATTATAAGAGCTATAAGTTGTTTATTAGCTACGTTAGTTCTGATACCCACAATAAAATTCAAAGAAACTATATCGAAAGAACTTGTTGAAAAGCAAAAGCAAAGCACTTGGGCCGCTTGGGTACAAGGGTGGGGCTATGTGTTATCTAATCGGATAATATTATCAACTATGATTTTCGTTACAATAGCCATGGCAGTATTACAATTAGTAGACTCACAATTCCCGACTTTATTTAAGAGCTTATTCCCACATGATAAAAGTAAAATGGGATATATCATTTCTATTATTGGTCTTGGCGGAATACTTGGTGCATTACTAACTCAGAAATTAAAACAATTTCAATATGGTTGGGTAGTATGTGGAGGCATGGTTTTAATGGGAATTGGTTTTGGGGGGATTGGTTTGATAACGCCCGGTACGGTCTTCGTTTTGGCCTATCTGATTAGTTTTATCGCTGGTATTGGAAGTGGGCTGATGCTTGTATCTAATCAAGTCATTTTACAAATAGAATCTGATCAAGATCAAGTAGGAAGAGTATTTGGTATTCAAAGCAGTTTAACAAACGCAGTTCTAATTATTTCTCCTGCTATGAGTGGTCCATTAGTGCATTTGTTTGGAGTAACTCAACTCTATGTTTATGGCGGGATTGGGCTTGTTGTCATTGGAGTAATTGGAGTTTCACTGCAGAAATATTTATGGGCTAAACATAAACACGAACCTATAAGAGCAAATAATTTTTGAAGGGAAGATTTTTTATGACCAATGAGGAATGTTTTCCATTAAGTCACCCGCAGCGAAGAATATGGTATACAGAAGTTATTCATTCTGATAAAGGGATATGTAATTTAAGATTTTTATTTAAACTTCATCGAAAAATGAATTATTCAAAATTAAACCAAGTTGTGAATCGTGTTATCAGTGAAAATGACGGTCTGTGCATTAGATTAAAGGAAAATGGGCATCAGGAACCTAAACAATATTTTATTAAACATGAAGAACAAGAATTTGAGTTTTTCGATTTCAGTAATGTGGAGAATTCAGATTTGCTTGAGGAATGGATTGAGCAGAAAACAAAAGAAAGGTTTACATTACTTAATTCAAATTTATACTATTTCGCTTTAATAAAATTAAACGATAATGAATGTGCAGTCTTTGGAAATGTTCATCATATTATCATGGATGGTTTATCAATTCAAATATTTACTGAGCAGATTGCAAAATATTATTATGAAATGCATAACGAGACCGAGGAAGGCGAAATTAAAAATTCATATGTTCAATTTCTGGCCAATGAAAAAACATACTTGAATAGTAGTCGCTTTCAAAAAGATCAAAAATTCTGGTTAGAGGAATTTAAAACACTTCCATCTGTAACCGGATTGAAACCCTATAATACGTACCAAGTTAGTACCAAAGCATCACGCGAGACGTTTATATTATCGGAGCATTTGAAGAGAAAAATAGAGTTATTTTCCCAAAATTACAAATTTAGTTTATATACTCTTTTTGTCGCTGCTTTCTCGTTGTCCATGTATCGGTGGACTTCATCGCTTGATATTGCATTGGGAATGGCTTACGGCAACCGTATGACTAAAATGGAACGAAAATTGATTGGAATGATGGTGAGTACAGTTCCTTTAAGAATGGATATTGATCCAGAAGAAGAAGTGCTTTCATTTATTGGTAGGGTGTCCAGAAAACAAAGTAAATCATTAAGACATCAGAAATATCCATTTGATTTATTATTAAAGCAGATTAATAAAGAGAATAACAGTAATGTGAGACTTTTCGGAACTACGATTGATTATAGGGATCGTGATGAAAGTGGTGACTCACTATGGATCGCAAACCGTGAAGAGGTACAAGATTTTGCAGTGCATATTGAAAATCTAATTGATATAGACTCTTTACATGTACATATTGATTATCGTGAGGAGCTATTTTCTAAGGAAGAGATAAAACGCTTTTTTAACGTTATGTTAGCAATAATGGAAAACACTTTTGAAAACCCAAAGCAGAAGGTAGCTGAAATCGAAATTATTTCTGATGAAGATAAAAGAAAAAGTTTAGTTGAGTTCAACAATCCTAAGCTGGATTTCCCACCTCGGGAAACTCTTCATGAATTGTTCGAACGACAAGCAATGATTTATCCAAACGCTATTGCAGTTACGTATGAAAAAGAAAAAGTTACTTATAAGGAGCTTAATGAACGTGCAAATCAGTTAGCTCATTATCTGCAGAAAAAGGGAATAGGACCTGATACTTTAGTTGGACTGTGTGTTGAACGTTCTCTCGAAATGATTGTAGGTATTTTAGGGATTTTGAAGGCTGGTGGGGCTTATGTTCCACTTGATCCAACATATCCAGAGCAGCGACTTCAATATATTTTAGAGGATGCTAGCATTCAGTTATTCGTAACGCAAGAAAGTTTAAAAGAATTGAAATGGTTACCAGAAAATGTTGAATCGATTTGCCTGGATCGTGATCAAGAAGAGATTGGGAAAGAAAGTAAGACCTTGCCGGTTTCTGATGTGAATTCCCAAAATCTAGCTTACGTAATCTATACTTCGGGATCAACAGGGAATCCAAAGGGCGTTATGATAGAGCATCACAATGTCATTCGGTTATTTAAATCGACGGATTGTTGGTATCAGTTTAATGAAAAAGATACTTGGACGCTTTTTCATTCTTATGCATTTGATTTCTCAATATGGGAAATTTGGGGAGCATTATTATATGGTGGAAAATTAGTTGTTGTTCCGTACTGGATTAGTCGATCGCCAAAAGATTTTTATCAATTATTGGTGGAGGAAGAAGTCACAGTTCTAAATCAGACACCTTCCGCATTTCGACAATTAATACGAGTGTGTGAACATGAAGATAAGAATAAAAACTTGCAGCTGCGTTATGTGATATTTGGCGGAGAAGCGTTAGAATCCATTAGCTTGTTACCGTGGTTTCAAAGATATGGGGATAAAGAACCACAGCTAATTAACATGTATGGAATTACAGAAACTACAGTTCATGTTACGTATTATCCAATTACTCTAGATGATGTGCATCATGCTTCGAGAAGTAATATCGGAAAACGGATTCCAGATTTAGAAGTGTATATATTAGATGCTTATCAACAACCTGTTCCTATAGGTGTAGATGGTGAGCTTTATATTGGCGGGGCAGGGCTTGCGCGTGGGTATTTAAATAGACCTGAATTAACAGCAGAGCGCTTTATATCTCATCCATTTAGTAGTGATCCGAAAGCAAGATTATACCGGACAGGAGACTTAGCGAGGTATTTGCCAGATGGTAATCTGGATTATCGTGGAAGAATTGATCATCAGGTTAAAATACGTGGTTTCCGAATTGAGATTGGGGAGATTGAGTCTACTTTAAATGCATATGCATCTATAAAAGAGGCAGTTGTAATTGTAAGAGAAGATCAACCGGGTGATAAACGATTAGTAGCTTATGTTGTAGGAGATGGAAATGTAGGTGCGTGGAGAGAGTATCTTAAAGCGAAACTACCGAGCTATATGGTACCTTCAGGATACGTGAAGATGGAAGCCATTCCACTTACAGCTAACGGCAAAGTTGATCGTGAGGCCTTACCTATGCCAGAGGAAAAGCAGATTAATAGTGAATGTGTTGGCCCTCGGAATAGTAATGAACAGATACTGGCTACAATTTGGAAGCAAGTATTAGGTATTAAAAAGGTGGGAATCTATGATAATTTCTTTGAAATTGGTGGCGACTCGATTCTCAGTATTCAAATCATATCTCAAGCAAGTCAAGTAGGGTTAAAACTTACTCCAAAGCAAATGTTTGAATGCCCGACTATTGCCGAGCTGGCACAAGTGGCTATAGAAACGCAGGGAGTACAAGCGGAGCAGGGGATTGTGACAGGAGATGTGCCTCTTACTCCAATTCAGTACTGGTTCTTCGAGCAAGAACATCCACATCCAGAGCATTGGAATCAATCAATGCTTTTAAGAGTAAAAGAGAGATTGGATGTGAAGTTACTAGAGGGAGCAATATTAAATTTAATCAAACATCATGATGCTTTACGTTTTCGGTACGAGCAGTTATCAAACGGAACATGGAGGCAGAGAAATGAAGGGACTGATGAGCTGTCAGTACTCCATGTTGTAAAACGGAACAAAGTTAATGAAAAAGAGTGGAATAAAATAATACAAGAAGAGATGAACATTAATCAAGATAGTTTCAATTTAGTTACTGGTCCGTTAATGAGAGTAGTTTACTTTGAGGATAACTTGACTGGAAATGATCGAATATTCTGGGTGATTCATCATTTAGTAGTAGATGGAGTATCGTGGAGAATTCTATTGGAAGATTTACAGGTGGTATATAACCAGATGAAACAAGGTCAAGGAATTCGCTTACCTGCGAAAAGTACATCTTTTAAAGAATGGTCTGAACGACTCCAGACATACAGTGATTCGGGTATTTCAAAAGAAGTACAGGATTATTGGAATGAACAAGTAGAAAAAGAAACGATGACAATTCCAATGGACTATCCAATACAAGAAACAACAGAAGAATCGATTGATCAAGTGACGAGGACTTTAGGAATAGAAGAAACACATGCATTGTTACACGAAGTTCCAGTGACTCATAAGACAAGGATTGATGAGGTACTATTAACGGCATTAGGACAAGCTATCGTCGATTTTACAAATCAGCAAACGGTTTCTATTCATCTAGAAGGACACGGAAGAGAAGAGATGATTGAAGGTATTGATTTATCACGGACAGTGGGCTGGTTTACGAGTATTTATCCCGTTCATCTCAATTTTCAAGGAACTCAAACACCTATAGAAGGGTTAAAGGCTGTCAAAGAACAATTGCGTCGAATTCCGAATCGCGGAGTTGACTATGGTATTTTACGTTACTTGAATAAAGGGTTAATTCCGGTTTATCAGCAAAAGCCTTCAATAAGCTTTAATTATTTGGGCCAATTTGATCAGGTGTTTTCAATGGAATCTTTGTTTATGCAAGAGACAGGGTTTACATTTTTAGATCATGCTCCAGATTCCAAACCATCTCATCTAATTGATGTTATCGGAATGGTGAGAGATGAAAAGTTACATTTTGTTTGGATGTATAGTAGGGAACAGTTTTCTAAATTAAAAATTCAAGTGATAGCAGATGGTATGTTAAGGCATCTTCGCCAACTTATAAATAAACCAACAACAGAGTCTGCTTTTACGGTATCAGATTTTGCTGATGCAGAGGATCTTACGGAAGAAAGCTTGAGCAAAGTATTACTTAAATTAACAAAGAAGAGGGTGTAGAAATGGGAGACGTTATTGATATATATGGTTTATCACCTTTGCAAAAAGGAATACTGTTTCATACTTTATACGATCAAGATGATGAATATTCTTTTTCCTATATTGTACAAGTAGGTTTCTTGCTCAGGGGGCAATTGGATGTTGCTACTTTTGAAAAAGCTTGGGAATATGTTATTCAACGACATGAGGTTCTGCGCTCAGTATTTGTTTGGGAGGAAGTAGAAAAACCTCTACAAGCAGTTTACGAACGTCTTCCTTTTACTATTCATCAAGAGGATTGGAGTACCCATTCGCATGAGGAGAAGGAGAAGAAATTACACCAGTTTTTGACTGCAGATCGTAGGAAAGGATTTTTATTGGATGAAGCACCATTGATGAGAGTTACTGCGATTAAAGAAGCAGAAGGGGAAACGAGAATTATTTGGACACATCATCATATTTTGCTAGATGGTTGGAGTGTTTCATTGGTCTTTAGTGAAGTGATGGAAGTTTATCTCAAGATGATAAAGGGAGAATTGTTGAATCTTCCTAAATCTCTTCCTTATAAAAAATATATCCAGTGGATAAATAAACAAGATCAAAGTCAAGCAGAGGAATTTTGGAAAGAAGAATTAAAAGGGTTCTATGCACCTACGCCATTAGCGATGGAAAGAAAGGATCAAGGGCAGGAGAAGGGCTATGGAGAGTGCGTTTATCAGGTATCTGAGGAACTCACTGAGAATTTACAAGAGTGGGTACGAAATAGTCGATTAACATTGAATACGTTAGTACAAGGTGCATGGGCTTATTTGATGAGTAGGTATAGCGGTGACAGTGACGTCGTATTTGGCGTAACTAGCGCTGGACGTCCTACTGATTTAATGGGAGCAGAGAATATGGTGGGGCTATTTATTAACACATTACCTACCAGAATTCGATTAACGGATAATACATCAGTAGTAGATTGGCTTCGTAAAATACAAATGAAAGAAATGGAACGAAGACAGTATGAGTATAATTCATTGATAGATATTCAAGGCTGGAGTGAGGTTCCGCGAAATAGTTCCTTATTTCATACCTTGTATGTGTTTGAAAATTATCCAATTCAAGGTGAGAGAAATGATGATTTAAGATTACTAGATGTTAAAAGCACAGAACAAACAAATTATCCTTTAACACTCATTGTAATGCCCGGTAAGAAAATTATTTTAAAGTTGATGTATGATCGAAGCTTTTTTAATGAAGAAACAATAAATCGGATTCAGAATCACTTATTGCAAATATTAATTCAGATGACGAAGAGCCTAGATTCAAAACTATTTGAAATTAATCATTTAACAGAAGAAGAACAGATACAGTTACTAGAGGAATGGAATCATACTCAAGTTAATTATTCGGCTGAAGGCATGGTTCATACGATGTTTGAGGAGCAAGTTAAAAAAACGCCGGAAGCAATCGCGGCTAGTTACGAAAATGAACAAATTACCTATAAAGAGTTGGAGGAGCGTGCAAATCAGCTAGCTCATTATTTACAAAAGCATGGTGTAGGCCCAGAGTCTCTAGTTGGTGTATATATGGAACGTTCATTACAAATGATGATAGCGTTATTAGGTATTCTAAAATCAGGAGCAGCGTATGTTCCACTTGACCCTACTTATCCAGAGAGTCGGCTTCGATATATATTAGAGGATGCTGGAATCGAAGTACTAGTGACGGAAGAGAATTCTAAAAACTTGTTTGTATCTGAAAATATCGAAACGATTTGTATGAATAAAGATTACACTGCAATTGAAAAAGAAGAATCAACCCCATGTATAAGTGGTGTAACAGGAGAAAATTTAGCGTATGTTATGTATACTTCAGGATCTACAGGGAATCCAAAGGGAGTAATGATTGAGCATCATTCAGTAATTAATTATCTAGAATGGATGCAACATAAATATCCGCTTTCTGAAAAGGATGTGGTCTTACAGAAAACGCCATTCTCATTTGATGTCTCTGTTTGGGAATTGTTTTGGGGCATTCATGTTGGTGCAAGTGTATCTTTCTTACCTCCAGGTGGAGAAAAAGATCCTTCTATTATAGCTGAAGTTATTAAACAACATCAGGTTACTATAGTTCAATTTGTACCTTCGATGTTATCTGTTTTCTTAGATCACTTCAATCATATTGAATTGAACATGAATTGTTCCTCTGTACGCCATGTATTTTCTGGTGGAGAAGAACTAAGTTCAGGGTTAGTTAGACGATTTCAACAGAAATGGAATTATAGTGGACAAGTGAAATTAACCAACTTTTATGGACCAACTGAAGCCACTATTTATGTGAATGCATTTGATATTCAGCCTAATCAAGAATTTGTTTCTATTGGGCAGCCAATACAGAACACGCAATTATATGTATTAGACCAAAATCAACGCTTGCAATCAATAGGAACTGAGGGTGAGTTATATATTGGTGGTGCTGGTTTAGCGCGTGGATACTTAAATCGTCAGAATCTTACTGCTGAAAAATTCATTTCGCACCCATTTCGATTGGGGGAACGACTATATCGAACAGGAGATTCAGTAAGATATCTAACTGATGGAAATATAGAATTTATAGGTAGAATGGATCATCAAGTCAAAATGCGTGGTTTTAGGATTGAATTAGGAGAAATTGAAGCAACTTTAGAAAAATGTTCGTTTATTAAAGAGGCTGTCGTATTAGTTAGAGAAGATCGTCCAGGTGATCAACGATTGGTTGCATATGTAATAAGCGATGGAAATACCCAAGAGTGGAGAGAGTATTTACAAAACCAATTACCGAATCATATGATTCCAGCGCACTTTATAGAGTTAGAACACTTCCCGCTTACTCCGAATGGGAAAATTGACCGAAAGGCCTTGCCAGCACCTGATGAGCAAGCTATTGAAGATTTAAATGTGCTACCTCGGACGCCATCGGAAGAGCTTATTGCCTCGGTTTGGAGTCAAGTGTTAGGAACAGAAAATATTGGCATTCAGGATTCCTTCTTTGAACGTGGTGGGCACTCACTACTTGCTACTCAAATCGTCTCTCGATTGCAAGAACTGTTCCAAATTAAAATTCCATTACGTGAACTTTTCAAGCACGATACAGTGGAAGCATTGGCGAAACGAGTGGATCAGTTACGAAAAGAAGATAAAAAACGAGAGGTTGCTCCCCTTGTACCTATGAAACGAGAAGAAGTTATCCCACTTTCCTATGCGCAGAAACGTCTATGGTTTATTAATCAATTAATGCCAAATAGTGCTATGTACAATATCCATGCAGCGTGTCGCTTAACAGGTGAATGGTCAATTGAAGCATTGGAGGTCGGATGGAATCAATTGTTGGAGCGTCATGAATCATTAAGGACGACAATTCTAGAACAAGAGGGTGAACCTTTTCAACAAGTTCAATCTCATGTATTCAGACATATTCCTCAAACGAATCTAACAGATCTCTCTTTGGAAGATAGGGAAAGAGAAATGAAACGCCTCATTCAAAACGAAGCGGAGGAACCATTTCATTTTGGACAAGGTCCTCTGATTCGAACACGATTATTGAAAGTGGACAGGGAAGAATGGATTCTCATTTGTACGATGCATCATATTATTTCAGATGGATGGTCAATGGGAATCTTACTTGAAGAATGGATGGCTTTTTATGAAGGAGCATTAAGCGGCAAACTGGCGGAATTGAAGGAGTTATCTATCCAATATGCAGATTTTGTCATGTGGCAGAAGGAATGGCAAAAAGAAGAGAATTTGAATCAGCACCTTCAATATTGGAAGGAAGAATTATCTGGAGAACTACCGGTTTTACAATTACCGATGGATCGTCCTAGACCTGCAGTTCAAACCCATCGTGGTGCAAGTCAGTCCTTAATAGTGGCGAATTCCCTACAGGAAAAGCTCAAAGATTTAAGTCTGCAAGAAGGATGCACTTTATTTATGACATTGATGGCAGCGTATCAAAGCTTCCTTTCTCGTTATACAGGACAGGACGACATTATAGTTGGAAGCCCAATCGCTAATCGAAATGTGAAAGAGATTGAGGGATTAATAGGATTCTTTGCAAACACGTTGGTTTATCGAGCTGATTTCAGTGAAAATCCGACGTTCCAAGAACTTTTGTCGCAGGTAAGAAAAAAAGCGCTAAAAGCATACGAGTATCAGGACATCCCATTTGAGAAAGTGGTAGAATCCGTAAAACCTGAACGGAATACAAGTCATTCACCAATATTCCAAACTATGTTTACTTTACAGAATACGAAACAAGAGTTTGTTCAGCTATCTGAAAGACAAATGGAACTCATGGAAAGCCATGCTTCTGTTGCCAAATTTGATTTGAGTTTATTTGCTTCTGAGACGGAAGAAGGATTATCACTAACCTTTGAATATAATACTGATTTGTTTAATGATACAACCATTGAACGGATGGCAAGTCATTTTAAACATTGGTTAAATCAAATTGTCTCTCATCCAAAATGTGTATTATCAGAACTGAATATGTTATCGAAAGTAGAATATAAGCAACTATTAGAGGAATGGAATAAATCGGGTGTTATAGATATGGAAGAAAGCACGATTCATACAATGTTTGAAGAACAAGTGGAAAAAACACCAGAAGCAATTGCAGTAGTGTGCGAAGATGAAGAACTAACATATCGAGAGTTGGACGAACGCTCGAATCAGTTGGCACATTATTTACAAAAAAATGGTGTAACATGCGAATCATTGGTTGGGATTTGCGTTACACGTTCATCCGAGATGATTGTCGGTCTCTTAGGAATTATGAAGGCGGGAGGAGCATATGTCCCAATTGATCCAGCGTATCCGGAAAGTCGACTGCAGTACATTTTAGAAGATGCTCAAATAAAGGTACTGGTGACACAGGAAAAGTTACAACAAAAAATGGTTATACCTAAATTCGTTGACGTGATTTGTATTGATGGTAATCGAGCAGAAATAGAACAAGAAGTAACTACGGTATGTATGAGTGAAGTGACGGCCGATAACTTAGCCTATATTATCTATACTTCAGGTTCCACTGGAAATCCAAAGGGAGTAATGATTGAGCACAGGAATACAGTAACAATGATTCATTGGGCGCATCACACGTATTCTCGAAAGGAATTAGCGGGAGTATTAGCTTCAACTTCGCTATCTTTTGATTTATCCGTTTTTGAAGTATTTGTTCCCTTAACGATGGGTGGTAAGGTGATTGTCACTGAAAATGCTTTACATCTAGAGAAGTTGTCTTCCAAAGGTGTAACTTTGGTTAATACTGTGCCATCAGCAGCGAAGGAACTGGTTCGAACAAAAACAATACCTTCTTCGGTAAAGGTGATGAATTTGGCTGGAGAACCATTGCCATATTCGCTTGTTCAAGATTTATACGAGAGAAGTACGATTGAAAAGGTGTACAACTTATATGGACCGTCCGAAGATACTACGTATTCCACGTATATGGAATTGGAAAAGGGTGTCATGCATAGGGTACCACCAATTGGTAAACCAATATTCAATACAGAAGTATATGTACTGAGTGCCGAACAAAAAATGGTTCCAATTGGTGTAGTTGGTGAGCTATACATTGGTGGATCAGGGTTAGCACGTGGATATTTAAACCGCCCTGACTTAACGCAAAATCGTTTTATATCGCATCCGTTTAAAGAAGGAGATCGAGTATACCGGACTGGAGATCTAGTAAGGTATTTACCAGATGGAAATTTGGAGTATGTTGGACGTATCGATCATCAAGTAAAAATTCGTGGGTTCCGGATTGAACTAGGAGAAATTGAAGCGGCATTACAAAGGTATACATTAGTTAACGAAGCTATTGTGATGGTGCGGGAAGATTATCCTGGCGATCCACGTTTGATTGCCTATGTTGTAGGAGATGGGGATGCTCAAAAGTGGCGTGATTATCTCAAGGATCAACTACCAAATTATATGATTCCAGCCTATTTTGTTGGATTAAATGCATTTCCACTCACTCCTAATGGGAAAATTGATAGGAAGGCCTTACCAGCACCAGAGAGACAGGAGATAGCAAGTGGTTATATTGCTCCTCGTACGTCTACGGAAAAAACAATCGTTTCGATATGGCATGAAGTTTTAGGTATGGAAAACATCGGAATTCAAGATTCGTTTTTTGAAATTGGTGGCCATTCACTACTCGCTACGCAAGCTGTTTCCAATCTTAAAGAGGCTTTTGGAATCGAGATACCATTGCATGATTTATTTATGTTTCATACGGTGCAGCAATTGGCGGAACAGATTGATCAATTGCTCTATAACAAAAATCAAGAAATGCAGAATGATAGTAAGGAGAATGTAAGTCTTCAAGACTATATTCAAAAAGAAGCAGAAGTCAGTAATGATGAAGAATTACTAGAACTGCTTAAGCAATTAGAAGAGCTATCAGAGGAAGAAGCACAAGGGATATTCGAGAGTAATTTGATTGAGGAAGGGGTAAAAAAATGAGAAGTGATTTACTTGCAAAGCTGAGTTCACTTTCTCCTGAGAAGAGAGCATGGCTTCAGAAGCAAATGCAAAAAAAGGAGAATAAAGAAGCACTCCCGTTGTCTTATGCACAACAACGTTTGTGGTTTATGGACAGATTTAACCCAAACAGTTCTTTATATAATATTCCAACAGTATGGCATCTAAAAGGAAATTGGATACCTGAAGCATTAGAGAAGGGATTCAATCGACTCATTGAACGTCATGAATCACTACGAACTGTTTTTAAAGAAATAGGAGAACAGCCTGTGCAACAAATTGTCGAATTCCTTCCTAGAGCATTACCTGTAAGAGATTACTCTCAACTTCCTCTAGAAGTAAAAGAAAAAGAGGTAGATAGTTTAATTGCGAGAGAAGCGCAAGAACCATTTGATTTAATGAATGGTCCTTTAATTCGTAATCAGCTTGTTCAATTAGAGAAGGATGAATGGTTATTACTGTGTACGATGCATCATATTATTTCTGATGCTTGGTCCATTGGTATATTCATGAATGAATTACTTGCTTTCTATGAAGAAGAAACGGGCGGAAATCCTGCTAAATTAAGTTCACTATCTATTCAATATGCAGACTTTGCGAAGTGGCAAAAGGAGTGGTTGCAAGGTGATGTGCTAAATCGTCAGCTTACGTATTGGCAGGAAGAATTGTCTGGTGAGCTTCCTATCTTACAACTGCCAGTGG
Source organism: Bacillus basilensis (assembly GCF_050630465.1). Classification (NCBI taxonomy): domain Bacteria; kingdom Bacillati; phylum Bacillota; class Bacilli; order Caryophanales; family Bacillaceae; genus Bacillus; species Bacillus basilensis. Next base: position 16,514 of record NZ_JBNTQO010000007.1, read on the forward strand.
ATCGACCTCGACCGGTTAAGCAGACTTACTCTGGGGCTACGCATCATGTGATTTTTCCTTATAAATTGCTCAGTCAATTGAAGGATATAAGTCGACAGGAAGGATCTACTTTATTTATGACTTTAATGGCCGCATACCAGAGCTTTCTTGCTCGTTATACGGGACAAAAAGATATTCTAGTTGGTAGTCCGATTGCAAATCGGAACCATAAGGGAGTAGAAGGATTAATTGGTTTCTTTGTTAATACGTTGGTTTACCGTTCAGATTTGAGTGGCACCCCTACTTTTCGAGAGATTTTGAACCAAACAAAGAAAAAGGCGTTAAAAGCTTACGAATATCAAGATATACCATTTGAAAAAGTGGTAGAAGCTGTGCAACCTGAACGAAGCATAAGTCATTCCCCTATATTTCAGACCATGTTTACACTACAGAATATAAAACAAGAACGACTAGATTTTTCTGGTAGAAGTATTGAAATGGTAGAAAGTAATATGTCTATTGCTAAATTTGATTTGAGCTTAACTGCCTATGAAGTGGAAGAAGGTCTATTTGTCTCGTTTGAATACAACACGGATTTATTTGATAGTAGTACCATTGCACGTATGGCAGTACATTTTGAGAACTGGCTAAATGAAATCACGTATCATCCAGATGAATCATATACAAAGCTTTCAATGCTATCGGATACTGAGCAGAAACAACTCCTAGAAGAATGGAATGATACGGACGTAGTTTATGGTCATGATTGTATGATTCATGAGCTATTTGAGCAGCAAGTTGCACGTACGCCTAATGCAGTGGCGGTAGTTTATGAGGGTGGAAAGCTAACGTATCAAGAACTGAATGAAAAATCGAATCAATTGGCACATTTTCTACAAAAACGAGGTATCGGACCTGAATCATTAGTCGGTATATGTATTGAACGTTCTCCTGATATGATTATTGGTCTCTTTGGGATTATGAAAGCAGGTGGGGCTTATGTCCCACTGGACCCAAGTTATCCCGAAAACCGCCTGAGATACATTTTGGAGAATTCACAAATTCAAGTGCTGTTAACAAAAGAGGCACTACAGGACTGGTTACCTAAAGATATTCAAGCAATTTGTTTAGACCGGGATCAAGTAATGATTTCTAAAGAGAGTAATTTAGCTCCGGTGAGTGGAGTAACAGCAAATAACTTAGCCTATATTATATACACTTCAGGTTCGACGGGAAATCCAAAGGGGGTAATGATTGAACATCATTCCGTTATCAATCGCCTACAGTGGATGCAGAAAAAATACCCATTGTCCGAGGACGATACAATCTTACAAAAGACACCGTTTTCGTTTGATGTTTCTGTCTGGGAATTATTTTGGTGGTCATTTGTAGGAGCACGTGTTTGTTTACTTCCACCAGGAGGAGAGAAAGATCCTGCGGTCATTGAGGAGTATATTGAACGATATCGTGTGTCCACCATGCACTTTGTTCCGTCGATGTTATCTACTTTCTTAGATTATATGGAACTATATAATTCGAAAAGGGATGTATCGTCTTTAATTCAAGTTTTTACTAGTGGAGAAGCGTTAAACACTGAGCAGGTTCGCCGGTTTAAGGGGATCTTTTACAATGTTCAGCAAACAAAGTTAATTAACTTGTATGGTCCTACTGAAGCGACTGTGGATGTGACTTATTATGATTGTGATTTAGAAAAAGAACCAATACTTATTCCGATTGGTCGTCCGATTGATAATACAGAGTTGTATGTGTTAGATCAATATCAACAAGTGGTCCCGATTGGTGTGGCAGGGGAACTTTACCTTGGAGGAGTAGGATTGGCACGTGGCTACTTCAATCGACCAGATTTAACTACTGAACGTTTTATTCCGCATCCCTTTAAGGACGGGGAACGATTATATCGAACGGGTGACTTGGTGAGATATATGAATGATCGTAACTTAGAATATATTGGAAGAATAGATAACCAAGTCAAAATTAGAGGATTCCGAATTGAATTGGGAGAAATTGAAGCAGCTTTACATGATCACTCATCTGTAAAAGAAGCAGTCGTGTTGGTGAAGGAAGATCGACCAGGAGATAAGCAGTTAGTAGCTTATGTAGTGGGCGAAGGGGATACTGGAGAGTGGCGTGAATATCTCAAGAAGCAACTGCCACATTATATGGTTCCAGCATACTTTTTCCAAATTGAAGGTATGCCACTCACTCCAAATGGTAAGGTGAATCGGAAAGCCTTACTAGAATTAGAAGAACAGTTCGTAAGTGAAGATATTACTTCATCACGAACACCAGTGGAGGAGCTTATCGTTTCCGTTTGGAGCCAAGTGTTAGGAATAAAAAATATTAGTGTTCAGGATTCCTTTTTTGAAATTGGTGGTCATTCACTACTAGCTACTCAAATAGTGTCACGTTTACAGGGAATTTTTCAAATCGAATTACCAGTACGTGAACTATTTGAATATACAACGGTGGAGTCACTGGCAAAGCGATTAGATCAGTTACGTAAAGGAGATAAAAAACGAGAGATTCCGCCACTAATACCAATGAAACGGGGAGAAGCTATTCCACTATCTTATGCCCAACAACGCTTATGGTTTATTGATCAATTTACACCTAATAGTGCCCTTTACAATATGCCAATGGTATGCCGCCTTACAGGGAATTGGCTACTTGAAGCATTGGAAACGGGATGGAATCAACTAATAGAACGTCATGAATCACTGCGGACAGTCTTTCACGAAGTGAACGGTCAACCCGTACAGCAAATTGAACCGTATGCTTTTCAATCAATTCCGAAAACGGATTTAACTATGCTTTCTTCTGAAGATCAAGAAGAAGAAGTTAAACGTTTAATTCAACAAGAAACAGAAGTGCCATTTGATTTAACAGAGGGTCCATTAATCAGGACAAGTATTTTGCACGTGGGAGAGGAAGAATGGATACTCCTTTGTACTCTACATCATATCATTTCAGATGGATGGTCAATGGGAATCCTACTTGAAGAATGGATGGCATTTTATGAGAAAGCAACGGATGGAAAGGTAGCGGAACTTGAACCATTACCGGTTCAATATGCTGACTTTGCTCAGTGGCAAAAAGGATGGCTAAAGGAGGAGGTGCTTAATCAACAACTCCAATATTGGAGGGAAGAATTGTCTGGGGAGCTTCCTGTACTCCAACTTCCTATGGATCGCCCGCGTCCCGCAATACAAACACATCACGGGTCGACATACACTCTGGTTCTGCCAAGCACGCTACATGATAAATTGAATGAACTTAGTCGAAAAGAAGGGGCTACACTCTTCATGACGCTTTTAGCTGCATATCAAAGTTTTCTATCTCGTTATACGGGACAAGAAGATATTCTGGTCGGAAGCCCAATTGCGAATCGGAATTATAGAGAAATTGAAGGACTAATTGGTTTCTTCGTTAACACACTGGTTTATCGAGCTAATTTGAGTGGTAGACCGACATTTCAAGATGTACTGTATCAGGTTCGTCAAAAGGCATTGAAGGCGTATGAATATCAAGATATTCCATTTGAAAAAATTGTAGAAGTTGTGCAACCGGAGCGAAGTACAAGTCATTCGCCAATCTTCCAGACTATGTTCATCTTGCAAAATATGAAACAAGAGTTTCCGGTGTTATCTAGTAGAAGTATTGAAATGATAGAAAGCCATAGTCCAATTGCAAAGTTTGATTTAAGTGTAATGGCAGCTGAGACGGAAGAGGGATTACTTTTTACTTTTGAGTACAATAAGGATTTATTCAATGCTACTACTATTGAACGGATGGCAGGACACTTTGAGAAATGGCTACATGAAGTTTCTCATCGCCCACAAAATCCGTTGCATGACCTAAGCATGCTATCAGAACCCGAGCGTACTTTGTTATTAGAAACATGGAATGACACTGTAATGGAAATGTCTCATCAGGGTCTTGTTTGCGACAGATTTGAGGAGCAAGTAGCAAGGCATCCTGATGCGATTGCGGTAGTTGATCAAACAAAACAGTGGACTTATGGTGAACTGGATACACAAGCAAATCAGTTGGCAAATGTTTTACAGCGAAAGGGAGTAGCCCCAGAGTCAGTGGTAGGAGTTTATCTTCCGAGGTCAGCTGAGCTGATGGCAAGTTTACTAGGCATTTTAAAAGCTGGTGGAGCTTATGTCGTTTTAGATCCGTTGTATCCAAAATCAAGGTTAGAATACATGATTGAAGATGCAGGAATTCAATTTGTAGTGACGGCGGAAGGGCAAGAAGGACATTTCGCACACGTCGAAATGGTGAGGTTAGAAGAATTAACGGTGGAAAGCGTAATCGCACCTACACGTCAAATAAATCCAGAGAACTTAGCTTATATTGTCTATACCTCTGGTTCTACAGGAAAACCGAAGGGCGTCATGGTTGAACATCGCTCATTAATGAATATGGTTTCTTGGCATCAGGAAGTTTATCATATTTCAGCAGAGGATCGTGCGACTCAGATTGCAGGGGTTGCTTTTGATTCGGCTGTCCAGGAGATTTGGCCGTATCTAACTGCTGGCGCAACACTCTACTTGTCAACAGAGGAACTGAGAATTAATCCAGAAGCACTAAGGGACTGGCTCATTGATTCACGAATAACAGCTAGCTTTGCACCTACGCCTATTTTGGAAAGGCTCTTGAAATTATCTTGGCCAGATAAAACGGATCTTCGTTTTATCATTACTGGTGGGGATCAATTAACGCAGTATCCATCTAACGATATTCCTTTTGCGGTAATTAATCAGTATGGTCCATCGGAAAATACCGTTGTTACCACAGATTGTTATGTACCTGTAGGAGTGACAACAGGTACGCCATCGATTGGTCGACCGATTGCGAATACAGAAGTTTATGTGTTAGATTCTCATCTTCAGCTAGTACCAATTGGTGTAATTGGAGATCTCTATATTGGAGGGAAGAGTCTTGCACGTGGATATGCTAATCGTCCGGATCTTACAAAGGAAAAATTTATTCCAAATCCTTTCAAGTCAGGAGAACGTCTCTATTATACAGGAGACAAAGCAAGTTATCTTTCTGATGGTAATCTCCAGTTCCATGGACGTATAGATGACCAAGTGAAAATTCGTGGTTTCCGGATTGAATTGGGAGAAATAGAAGCTGTTTTGCAGGCACATTCTTCTGTGAAAGAAGCAGTTGTATTGGTACGAGAGGATAATCAAGGTGACAAGAGATTAGTAGCTTATGTAGTTGGTGAAGGAAGTGTACATGAATGGCGAGAACATCTACAAACACATTTACCAAATTACATGGTTCCAACAAACTTTATTGAGATGGAATTTTTACCACTTACACCGAATGGAAAACTTGATTTGAAGGCATTGCCTATACTTAGTGAACAATCCGCCGAAAATACTGTATACCCACGAACTCCGCTGGAAGAACTTATCGCTTCAGTGTGGAGTCAAGTGCTAGGAATAAAAGAAATTGGTGTTCAGGATTCTTTCTTTGAGCTTGGTGGTCACTCTCTACTTGCTACACAAGTGGTCTCGCGCTTACAAGAAGTTTTTCAAATCAAATTACCTGTACGTGAATTGTTCGAATATCCAACGGTCGAGGCACTATCGAAACGAATGGATCAGTTGCGTAAGGGGAGTGAAAAACGAGAAATTCCACCATTGATGCCGATGGAACGAGGAAATAATATTCCGCTGTCATATGCCCAACAGCGCTTATGGTTTATTGATCAGTTTGAACCTAATAGTGCACTTTATAATATGCCAATGGTATGCCGCCTTACAGGGAATTGGTTACCTGAAGCATTGGAGTTGGGATGGAATCAGTTGATAGAGCGTCATGAATCTTTGCGGACGGTATTTCATGAAGAGGAAGGTCATCCTGTGCAGCAGATTCAACCTTATATTTTCCGTCCTCTTCCGCAAATGGACCTAACTAAGCTTTCATTAGAGGAGAGAGAAAGAAAGTTGGAGCAATGGATTCAAACTGAAGTTGAATCTCCATTTGATTTAGAACAAGGGCCATTGTTCCGTGGACAAATCATAAGAATTTCAGAAGAAGAATGGGTTCTTCTGTGTAATATGCATCATATTATCTCAGATGGATGGTCGATGGAAATCTTGCTTCAAGAATGGATGACATTTTATGAGAATGCGGTTGGTGAAAAACAAGCAGAGCTGGAACCACTACCAGTTCAATATGCCGATTTTGCTCAGTGGCAAAGAGGATGGTTGAAAGATGAAGTACTAAATCAACAGCTTGCATATTGGAAGGAAGAATTATCTGGTGAGTTACCAGTCTTAATGTTGCCAATGGATCGTCCGCGTCCGCCAGTGCAAACCCACCATGGATTAACTCATAATGTGCTGTTGTCACGTTCATTACTGGATAAATTAAACGAACTAAGTCGTCAAGAAGGGGCCACGCTTTTCATGACCTTATTGGCATCGTATCAAAGTTTCCTTGCCCGTTATACGGGACAAACGGATATTATTGTTGGCAGCCCAATTGCAAATCGAAATTATCGAGAAATTGAGGGGCTGATTGGTTTCTTTGTCAACACATTGGTTTATCGGGCTGATTTAAGTAATGCACCGGTATTTCAAGAGTTGTTGTCTCAAGTGCGGATAAAAGCATTGAAGGCGTATGAGTATCAAGATGTTCCATTTGAGAAAATTGTAGAGGTTATCCAACCTGAACGAAATACAAGCCATTCCCCGATTTTCCAAACCATGTTTACTTTGCAAAATACGGGACAGGAGCTACCAGAACTATATGGACGAAATATAGAAGTAATAGAGAGCAACGCTCCAATCGCTAAGTTTGATTTAAGTTTAACTGCTGCAGAAGTGGAAGACGGTTTATTGCTTACTTTTGTTTATAGGACTGATTTATTTGACAGTGTAACTATTGAATCTATGGCCGAACATTTTGGAAACTGGTTGAATGTAATCGTGGAGAATCCTGATAAATCATTAGCTAAGTTGCCTATACTATCAGGATTACAGCAAAAACAGTTAGAAGAGTGGAATAGTAATGCCGCAGCATATCCACAGGAAAGTGCGATTCATCAGCTATTTGAAGAGCAAGTAAATCGTACACCTGACGCGGTGGCAGTGGTAGATGAAAAACAGCAGTTAACATATCGAGAGCTGAATGAAAAAGCTAATCAATTGGCCCACTATCTTCAGCAATGCGGAATTGGGAATGAATCATTGGTTGGACTTTGCTTTGAGCGTTCAGTTGAGATGATTGTTAGTATTATGGGGATTTGGAAGGCTGGAGCAGCCTATGTTCCATTAGACCCATCATATCCAGAAAGTCGCCTACGATATATTTTGGAGGACACTAGAATTCAAGTATTACTTACGAACGAATCATTGGAAGACTGGATACCTAAAGAAATCAAGATAGTTTGTCTAGATAGGGATCAAGCAATGATTTCACAAGAAAGCATTCTTTCACCAAAATGTGAAGTAACAGGAGAAAACTTAGCGTATGTTATTTATACTTCAGGATCAACGGGGAATCCAAAGGGTGTCTTGATACAGCATCATTCTGTACTAAACTTGTCGCATGGTTTACAAAAAGAGGTTTTCGAACATGAGATACCATCTAACATGCATGTCGGTTTAAATGCGTCAATTGCCTTTGATGCATCTATCCAGCAATTACAAATGCTGTTGTATGGTTCAAGTTTGTATATTATTCCGAATGAAGTACGAAGTGATCCGGAACAGTTTGTAGCTTATATTAGGGAGAACAAGTTAGCAATCTTTGATATAACACCTTCAATGCTTCAATTACTTATAGATGCCGGATTGTTAGAAACGTACGATGGTGTTCATGTTCCAAGTAAGGTATTGGTTGGCGGCGAAGCGATTATGCCGTCATTATGGGAACAGCTAGTAGAGACTGATAAAATTGAGTTTTATAATGTATATGGTCCTACAGAATGTACGGTTGATGCAACATGCTATCATATCAAAAAAGATAGTGAGAGAGTAACGATTGGGCGTCCGTTGCCTAACGTTCAAACTTATGTATTAGATAGAAATGGGTTGCCAGTTCCAGTTGGTGTGATGGGTGAACTTTATATCGGAGGAGCGGGTCTAGCGAAGGGATACTTAAATCGTCCAGAGTTAACATCCGAACGATTTATTTCTCATCCATTCAAAGAAGGCGAGAGATTATATAGAACAGGCGATCTCGTAAGATATCTTTCTGATGGTAATATAGACTATTTAGGAAGAATGGATAATCAAGTGAAGATTAGAGGATTTCGAATCGAACTTGGGGAGATTGAGTCGACTTTACAGGAGCATGACTTAATAAAAGAGGCAGTTGTAATAGTTAGGGAAAATCAGTCGGGAGATAAGAGGTTAGTAGCTTATATAGTGGGCGAGGGCAGTTTAGAAGAATGGCGTGAGTATCTTAAAATAAAACTACCAATCCATATGATACCTTCCTACTTTGTCGAAATGAAAGAATTACCGCTAACCATAAATGGAAAGGTTGATCGGAAATCGTTACCTATACCAGATTATCAAGGAACACAAGAAGGGTACGCGGCCCCAAGAAATGAACGTGAACATAAGCTTTCTATCATTTGGGAACGTGTGCTAGGTTCAAAACGTATTGGTATTTATGATAACTTTTTTGAAATTGGTGGAGATTCAATTCTAAGCATTCAGATTGTCTCTCGTGCGAAGCAAGCTGGTTTACAGTTGACACCAAAACAACTATTTGAACACCAAACGATTGCTGAGTTGGCGCAAGTAGTTAAAGAAGAACAAGGTGTACAAGCTGAACAAGGAATTATAACTGGAGAGACAATACTTACACCTATTCAGCAAAGGTTTTTTGCACAAAATCATCCTAACCCACATCATTGGAATCAATCCATGTTCTTTAAAACGAAAGAAAAATTGGACATAGGATCACTGGAAAAGGCAGCGCGTAACCTTCTACTTCACCATGATGCCCTGCGTTTAAGATATGAACGTTTACCTAATGGGACTTGGGTACAGTGGAATGAAGGAATTGAAGAACAATTGATGCTGACTGTCATTTCATTAGACGAAGTGCCGGAAGCGGATTGGCATGGAGTTATTCAAAAAGAGATTAATGTTGCACAAGAAAGATTGAATTTACATGATGGTCCTTTAATGAGAATGGTGTATTTTGATGAAGGTGAGAAGACTGGCCGATTATTTTGGACAATTCATCACTTAGCCGTGGATGGTGTTTCTTGGCGAATTTTATTGGAAGATTTGCAAACAGCATATACGCAAGCAGTCCAAGGGCAAAAAATTCAATTACCTATGAAGAGTACATCTTTTAAAGAATGGTCGGAGAAATTACAACATTACGCTGAAACTGGAATATCAAAAGAAGTGCTACATTACTGGGAGCAGCAGGCTGAACAAGACGTAGTTATACTGCCAGTAGATGGTACTATAAGTAATCCAGTAAGCGCAGTAACTGAGGAAATTACTGTGGTGTTAAATGAGAATGAGACCCGTATGTTATTGCAAGAGACTTTAAGCACTCACCGTGTCCAAATCAATGAAGTATTATTAGCAGCATTGGTACAAGCTACAGCAGCATGTAAGGGGCAACCGATACTAAGCGTAGATTTAGAGGGACATGGTCGAGAAGAGATTATTGAAGATGTTGATTTATCGAGAACCGTGGGATGGTTTACAAGTATTTACCCAGTTCATTTAAATATTACTAGTGCTAATACGCCAATTGCAGCATTAAAAGCAGTTAAAGAACAAGTTCGCAAAATTCCTAATAAGGGTGTTGATTATGGGGTGTTGCGTTACATGAACGCAACAATGTGTGAGCAATTGAGCTCTCAACATACACCGTCTATTAGTTTTAACTATCTTGGACAATTTGATCAAATGTTTTCTAGCGATGCAATGTTTATGCCGGAGAACGAATTTAAGCGTTTAGATCATGCTGCCGGTTCCAAGCGATCGCATGTAATTGATGTAATTGGGGTTGTAACGAATGGAAAACTTCAGTTCACTTGGGTATACAATGTTGGACAATTCGCCAAATCAACGATTCAAAGTATTGCACAGAATATGCTATATCAACTGAGCAGATTGATTCAACCTTCAGATAGAGAATCTGCACTGACCATTTCGGATTTTGCAATGGCTAATCTTAACCAAGTAGGTTTGACAAATGTACTAAACAAAATGAATCGTGGAAAGAACAATCAGATTACTGATTTATATCCACTATCACCTTTGCAAGAAGGTATGATTTTCCACACATTGCATGACCAAGGGAATGAACATGTTGCACCGTATATAGTGCAATTAAGTTTTATGATTAAAGGGAAAATGGATATTCCTACTTTTGAGCAGGCGTGGAAATCTGTAATTCAGCGGCATGAAATTTTTCGTACAGCATTTGTTTGGGACGAAATTGAAGAACCATTACAAGTGGTGTATGAAAATATCCCATTTAAAGTGAACAAAGAAGACTGGCGTACAATGACAACTAAAGAGATAGAGGAAAAAAGGAAAGTCTTTTTGGCATTAGATCGAAAACAAGCCTTCCAATTTGATGAAGCGCCATTGATGCGGGTAACGGTCATTCAAGAAGGTGAGGAAGAATATCGGATTGTTTGGACCCATCACCATATTTTACTGGATGGATGGAGTTTACCATTGGTCTTTAATGAATTACTTACAGTCTATCAGAAGAGAATGAATGGAGAAGCTGTAAAGTTACCTAAACCCTCACCATATAAGAAATATATCCAATGGCTCAGAGAACAAGATAAGGAGCAGGCGGAACAATTCTGGAGAGAAAAGCTTAAAGGTTTTACTTTACCAACTTTGCTGGGCTTAGAAAGTAAAGAGGAAGAAAAAGGTTATACAGAAAAGGTTACCTATTTATCAGAAGAGCAGACTCAAGCGTTACAAGGATGGGCGAAACGCAATAAACTTACTTTGAGTACAGTAATTCAAGGTGCATGGGCATATCTCATGAGCCGGTATAGTGGAGAAAATGACATTGTCTTTGGTGTAACAAGCTCAGGGCGTTCTACGGAGATTATTGATGTTGAAAACATCGTAGGTCCTTTCATTACAACGTCACCGACGCGAATTCATTTGATGGATGATATAAAAGTAATGGATTGGTTGCATAAGATACAAGAGGAAGAGATAGAAAGAAGACAATATGAGTATGCTTCTTTAACAGAAATTCAGGGATGGAGTGAAGTTCCTAGAGGAACACCGTTGTTTAATAGTTTATATGTGTTTGAAAATTATCCAGTGAAAGAGGAGTCTTCAGAAAATCTAGAAATTGGTGAATTGGAAGGAGTAGAGCAAACCCACTACCCATTAGGGTTGGCTGTAGTTCCAGGAACCCAGTTATCGTTAAAGTTAATGTATGACTGTAGTAAGTTTAATAGAATAACTATTGAACGAGTGTTGGGTCATTTACACCAAGTGTTGATGCAAATGCTCAAAAACATTGATCAAACTCTATCGGAGCTGGTATATATTACGGAAGCTGAACAAAGGCAACTATTAGAAGAATGGAATGATAATGCTATATCCTATCCACGTGAGAATGTGATTCATCAACTATTCGAAGAGCAAGTAAATCGTACGCCTGACGCGGTGGCAGTGGTAGATGAAAAACAGCAACTAACATATCGTGAGCTGAATGAAAGAGCTAATCAATTGGCCCATCATCTACAGAAATGTGGAATTGGGACAGAGTCATTGGTTGGTCTCTGTTTTGAGCGTTCAGTTGAGATGGTTGTTGGTCTCATGGGAATTTGGAAGGCTGGAGCAGCCTATGTTCCATTGGATCCATCGAATCCGGAAAGCCGCCTGCGATATATTTTAGAAGACACAGAAATTCAAGTATTGGTTACAAATGAGGTATTAGTAGGCTGGATACCTAAAGAAATCAAGACAGTTTGCTTAGATAGGGACCAAGCAATGATTTCTCGAGAAAGCAAACTTTCGCCGATATGTGAGGCAACAGGGGAAAACTTAGCGTATGTTATCTACACTTCCGGTTCGACAGGGAATCCAAAGGGTGCTTTAGTACAGCACCATTCTGTAATAAACCTATCATATGGTTTACAAAAAGAAGTTTTCTCACATGAGATACCTGGTAATATGCGCGTCGGTTTAAATGCGTCAATTGCCTTTGATGTATCTATTCAGCAATTACAAATGCTGCTTCATGGTTCAAGTGTATATATTATCCCAAGTGAAGTTCGCACTAATCCGGAACAATTTGTGTCCTATATTAGGGAGAATAAATTGGAAATGTTTGATATGACACCTTCATTACTTCAATTACTTATAGATGGAGGATTGCTAGAAACAAGTGCTGATGTTCATGTACCAAGTAAGATATTGGTCGGTGGTGAAGCAATCATGCCATCATTATGGGAACAGCTAGTAGAGACTGAAAAAATTGATTTTTATAACGTATACGGTCCTACAGAATGTACGGTTGATACAACGTGTTATCATATCCAAACAGATAGTAAGCGAGTTACAATTGGACGTCCATTGCCGAACGTTCAAACTTATGTATTGGATAGAAATGGGTTGCCTGTTCCAGTTGGTGTAACAGGTGAGCTATATATTGGTGGTGCAGGTATAGCGAGAGGATACTTGAATCGTCCAGAATTAACAGCAGAGCGATTCATTCGTCATCCATTTAATGAAGAAGAGCGTTTATATCGTACAGGAGATTTGGTTCGTTATTTACCTGATGGTAATTTAGATTACTTGAGAAGAATTGATAATCAAGTGAAAATTCGGGGCTTCCGTATTGAACTTGAAGAGATTGAAGCGAATCTAGAGAGTCATCCATTGGTAAAAGAAGCAGTAGTTTTGGTAACAGAGGATAAATTAGGAGAACAGAGATTGGTTGCTTATGTAGTTGGAGCTGGAAGTATGCATGAATGGCGTGAATATCTCAAGACACAAGTACCGAATTATATGGTTCCCGCACACTTTATTGAGGTAGACGAGATTCCTCTTACAATGAATGGAAAAGTTGATCGGAAGGCATTGAACAGTTTAACTATTCCAAGAGAAAATAACTTCTCTACACCAATCATTCCAAGGGATGAAATTGAATATCAGTTGGTTAAAATCTGGCAGGATGTGTTACAGATAGAAGATGTCTATGTAAATGATGATTTCTTTAATAGAGGGGGACACTCTCTCCTTGTAATCAAATTAGTTTCAAAAATTAGGGAGAAGTTTGGAAAAGAGATTAAGGTGTCTACATTGATTAAGAATCCAACATTGGAAGGAATCGCATGCCTTATTCGTGATAAGCATGATATGACAAAATCTGTATCAGCGCTGGTACCACTACAAGAATCAGAGAAAATACCTTTCTTCTGCGTTCATCCGTTTATGGGGAATGTATTTTGTTACATTCAACTAGCAAGATTGCTTAAGAATCACTGTTCATTTTATGGTTTACAGAATCCTCTCATAGAAAAGAGAGAGATTGACGACTCGACCTTGCCGGAACTAATTCAACTTTACATTGAAGAAATAAAAAGTGTTCAGCCAGAGGGCCCATATCGTCTTGGAGGATGGTCTTTAGGCGGTGCAATTGCTTATAAAATCGCAACTGTACTAAGAAATCAAGGAGAGGAAGTTGAATTGTTGGTACTTATGGATACTAAAGTACCTTCAGAGCAGGATCATAAAACAAGGGAGGATATGCTCTCATATATCTCTCAGCATTTCATTCCTGTAGGTTTAACAGAGCAGGAAGGAGGCCTCGTCCATAAGCAAGATATGCTTGTGGAGCGATTAATTATGGAAGGAGTACTCCCGCCTGATGCAGATCTTATGAATTTGAAGCAAGTTATTAATGCTCATAGGAAATGCCTGAACTTAATGGCAGAGAATGATTTGATACCATACTTTGGAGAAGTTATCTACTTTAGTGCTGAGGAAGGAAAAGAGTTGTTTACAGATTGGGGACCTTTATTAAAAGGAAGAGTAAATAAGTATTCTGTCCCTGGATCACATGAAGAAATAGTAGACTTCCCCGCAGTTGAAAAGATAGCTAAGTATCTATTAAATGAATTTGAAGGAATAAAAGAAACATCCCTTTCATTAACTGAAAAGTAGAGAGTGCAAAAGATGCAACGCTATGAACGAAAAGGGCAGCCCAATAACTGCAAATAAAGTGTAGGCAATAATGAATATATCAAGAGTATTACTTTTTAAGAGGATAATGCAAAAATTAATTGATAGAGACATAGAAGCCTATATGAGTTGCTCATAGAATAATATAAATGATACCCATTTTTTGTAATGAAAGCTAATGCTTTGATGACATTACTGAGGAAAGGTGTATATTTTCATTGATATGTAAATATGCACCTTCTCTATTGTATTTGCAATTTAATAAAGTTAATTTGAATTTATGTAAAGCACATATATGAAGCCATCCTTTAAAAAAGGAAGTGATTTATCATACACATTCAAGCTGTGAAAATACCAAAGAATATTGAAAGTCATTTGTTTAAGCAACTTAGTAACTTGGTTTCAAATGAGAAGAAAGAACGAATGAAGCGTTTATTAAACTCATGCGACATTAATAGGACCCTGATAGGGGATTTACTAATCCGATCTCTAATCTGCCAAAAGTATAAAATTAATAATGAAGAAATTAGATTTATATATAATGAGTATGGAAAACCTTTTGTTGAAAATTTTTCTGACTTTCATTTTAATCTGTCACATTCAGGAGAATGGGTGGTTTGTACTACTGCTAATTTTAATGTGGGTATTGATATAGAAAAGGTTTCAGAAATAGAGGCTCTTAAATTAGCAAATGAATTTTTTTCAGAGGAAGAATTTTATGATATATCTAATATAAATTCTGATGAACAAATTAATTATTTTTATGATTTATGGACATTAAAAGAAAGTTATATAAAAACGATTGGAAAAGGGCTTTATATCCCGTTAAATTCATTCTCTATAAAAAAAGAGTCACGAACTTTAATTTCATATAAGTATATACCTCAAAACTTTTACTTTAGACAATATAACATTGAGCCAAATTATAAGATATCTGCTTGTGCAACAAGGGATGAATTTCCGCAAGAGATAATAATTAAAGACATTTATTCAATTTGCCAAAATATATGCAAATTTGAAAGTAAGGAGAAAATCAATGCAGAAGACTAAACTTTTTTGCTTTCCACATGCTGGGGGATCTGCGTTTAGTTACGCAAAATGGAAAAATCACTTTAATCCATATATTGAGGTAGTCCCGATAGAGTTAGCTGGTAGAGGATATAGAATTGAAGAAAACTTGTACCAAAGTATGGAAGAGGCAGTAAATGATGTCTACAATAAAATAGTTATGCAGATAGATGATTCGCCCTACATTCTATTCGGGCATAGCATGGGAAGTTTGATCGCCTATGAAGTAGCCAGAAAAATAAAAGATTCTAAAAACGTATCGCCTGAATTTCTTGTTTTGTCCGGTAGAAATCATCCAAATAGTAAAATAAAAAATATCCGACATAATCTTTCTAATGAGCAATTTAAAAGAGAAGTTATTGCAATGGGAGGTACACCGTCCGGGGTACTTCAATCAGAAGAATTAATGGAGATTTTTCTCCCAATTCTAAGAGCAGATTTTAAAATTGTCGAGACATATATTCATGACAATAATATACAACCATGTGATATTGATTTTCTTATATTTAATGGGGAAAATGATGAATTTACTACATATGATCAAGTAATAATATGGGAGCAATATACAAGTAAAACGTGTACTCTTCATTCTTTTGAAGGTAATCATTTCTTTCTAAATGAAAATATTGAAGAAATAGCAAAGAGTATTATAAGAAAGTTAGATTCTAAAAGATTATCAAATAGTTTTTAGAGGTTTTCTAAGTATATTCATGGCTAAGGAACAAAATATTAAATATGAAAAATAAAGGAATTGCTGAAATATCATTGAATAAGGGCATTGAAGCCTAAACGAACTTTTCAAAGGCAGGAAAAAAGACTCATTGAATCGTAAGAGTTACTTCCCTTATTTATCTAAAAAAGTGATGCAACTTATTTGCATCGCTTTTTAAATTTTTACCAGAGAGTAATTTAGTTAATTGGTAGAAAAAGGAATGGTCCTATTTGGCCCCTTCCCTTTTCTCATACATAACGCTTGTTGACAACTTATGAAATAATAGCATTCATCGCTATTAAAATATAACACTAAAAGCAATTAATTAGATATGTAATTGTGCATACATTGTACTATTTCATGAATGGGAACAAAACTATTTATCTCTTTCGGGAAGGAAACAAATAGACTCAGGTATACTTAGGGTAAGAGCACCCAAAGATGCGCTCCGTTTCTTATTTCCTATCTTACATTACCATTCCAAGCAAATTCCTTCTCTTTCAAACAATTCATCCATTGAATAAAGATAAATCCGCCATACGTATCGCGTAGCATGAAACGTTCTTAATATTATTTGGAATATATTTCAATATACTTCCGATACTATAACAGATCTAAAATTTCTCTACTGGAGGTATATAATGACATATCCATTTCGTAATTTAGTATTTGAAGGAGGCGGGGTAAAAGGGGGCGCTTTTATCGGTGCCATCCGCGCACTAAACATTGAAAAAAATAAAATATTTGGTACGACTTCAATTTGTTTTTAGATAGTTTTGTAATTAAACTATAATATTGTATTTTTTCTGCATTATTGAAATTAGTAATAATAAAATGTATTATTGAAAAGCACAATTTATAATTCAAGTAATCAGGACTATGTACTCATTATAATTTGAACATTCAGAAATTATAATATTATCTAAAAATGAGGTGTGATTCATAGAAACAGTACATATTAAATGGTATGGAATGTATAGTATAAATGATTTTTATAATAGGGAAGAAGCTTCTAAGAAGGGGATATTTGCAATCTCTAGAGTATATGCTAAGACTGTAACATTGCTCTATATAGGACAAACCAAAAGAAGCTTTATACAAAAGATAAGGGAACTTAATAATGAGTGGCCTTTTGATGAGAGCGAATTAAAGATTACATTAGGAATAATAGAATTTCCTAGTGGTAAAATTTACTCTGAAAAGAAGGTAAAAGAGATAAAATCCCTTTTGATTTTACGACATACCCCGTTAGAAAACGAAACATCTTTATTATACTATAGAGGGAAATTTAATTTAAAAATTATAAATAAGGGAAGAAGAGGTTTAATTGTTAAAAAGCTTTCTACAGGAGATCTAATGTGGACGTAATTGGAATCAACTTTGAATAAAATTGAAAGTTGTTTAAGTGCAGAAACTTATCAATTTTTAATGTATTAAACTATTTTGAATAACATATGTCAGATGCTTGAAAAAACACAAATTTTATTGTGATATGAAATCCTGTATGGAAAGTGTAGTGTATTTCTATTATTTAATAAAAATATTAAGAATTATAGGGATAATACATAAAGAGTAGAGGAGTAAGTAAACACGGAGGTTTGAAGAATGGGACAAGTAAGCAGATTTCAAGAAAAACAACAGAATCGTCGTCAAAAGGCAATTTTTAATATTGCATTTACTTTAATATTAGTGACAGTTGGTATAGTGACATACCAGTTGTTTACCTCTTCTAATACATCAAATAAAGCAATTGCTCAAGAAAAGAAAGCAGTACAGTTAGAGGAGAAGAAACGTGAAGAAAAAGAAGCGACACAGTTAGAGGAGAAGAAACGTGAAGAGAAAGAAGCGGCACAGTTAGAAGAGAAGAAACGTGAAGAGAAAGAAGCGGCACAGTTAGAAGAGAAGAAACGTGAAGAGAAAGAAGCAGCACAGTTAGAAGAGAAGAAACGTGAAGAGAAAGAAGCAGCACAGTTAGAAGAGAAACAAAAAGCAGAAAAATCGGTATCTCAAGAAAAGGGTTCTCAAACTAATCCTTCTTGGAAGCCAATTGGTACAAAGCAAGGGGCTAAACCTGAAATGAAATTTAAAGAAGGGACAGTAGATTGGAATGAGATGAAAAAAGCAATTTCTTATGCTGTTGATGTTCCAGAGAGCCAATTGATTTTCGATTTTATTGGGAATAATGGTAATAATAAAGCCTACAGTAATGTGCGGGATAAGCAAAGTAACAAAAAATATAAGGTTGATATTGATTGGGTAGAGAATCAGGGGTGGAAACCAGTATCTGTACAAGTGGTAAAATAATAGAAATGGAATTATGTGTTTCAAAGTTTACTTTTGTAAAAACTCATAAAAGAGTTCGTTTCAATCAGGACTCTTTTTGTTATGTTACCAGCATTAATTACTAGGACTCAATTGTTAGATCCTGCTGCAGACGTATATTAAAATCTACCTGATTTAGTGCTTCGAAAGATTCAAAATTGCATTTTTAAAATACTAAATAATTAATGGTACATTTTGAAATATTTTTGGTCTCATTTCATTAGGAACTATTCCGTCTATATAACTAAAAAATGTGTTATAATATCTATTGAACATATGAATAGGATAACAATTACCTGCTGTTAGCAAGTAGCGGTTTATCTAATAAAAAGATCACTTGTTTCCAAGACAAGTGATCTTTTTATATACATTCCCTGTACTATTTTTGAAATTGAATAGATATTTCAATTTGTGTAATTACAATAGACTTAATTAAAATTAAAACTGCAACAAGGATAATACCGTCTATATTTGTAGTAAGAAATATATGAAAAATATCTTAATGCAAGGTTGGCCTATATTCTATGAGGATATTAAAGAGTTATAGGAAACATTGATAAACGGGAATTATTTTGATTACAATATTTATGCATCTTTAGGTCTAAATAGTTGGGGATTAGCTAAGAAACTTGAGATATTAGACTCCTATTAAGTTGAAGATGGTCTTAAGTGTACTTCCAATAAAGAAAATTATGTAAATAAGCTGTCCATATGGGCAACTTATTGTATTTTTTGGCTTAGCTTGTTTTTTCCGAAGTGCTGGCGGTTCCCTTACTAGTATTCTTGCATTTAAATTATTTTTAATATATTATATTTATATGTATATATTAACACATACAAAAGGACTCAAATCTATTAATAAGATTTAAGTCCTTTTCAAAGATAAAAAGATTGTACCAAAACGTAATCCAACTTATGCTTGTCTTTTTAATATGTATCTAGTAAAAAGATATTTTGTATCAATACAATTGTGTTTCCAATATAAATGGAAGTTTTCAAATAGAAGTTTATGTACTTTCAATGATAGGAGATAATGGTTAGAACATAGAGGAACAAGGAACCATACAGAGTAATCTGAAGAACCTGAGAACTATTGTATGTAGTTTGTTCATCTCGAGTACAATAAAAGAGTCTTACCTCTGTAGGCAAGACTTCACTAGTGTAGTTGTATAATATTTACATATCAACTAAGAAACAGAACCCATATAAAACAAAGTAGCAGAATCCTAATATTCCTCCTACAGCTAATACTTGATTAAACCAACTCTTAAATTTTAGATTACTGTAAATATCTTGCGATTTTTCCATATTTCCTCCTATTAAGGAGAACCCTTAAAGACTCTCACCTCGTTATGGTACCATTAAATGATGACTAATAGAGGTCCAATATTGTCTAAATGTATAAATATGCAATATTGCATACATAAATGTATTGTTATATATGTAAGCGCTTACTATAATAAGGACATAAAGATTAATCACATCCCAGTACTAACAAAACGAGGAGGAAATAATATGGAAATCGCAATGGCAGTTTTAAAATTTATTGGTGGAGCAATCCCATTAGTTCAAGAACTTCTAAAAGCATTTATGTAAATTCACTACTTAGCAATTATTTATAAAAATTATTATAAAAATGATCTGTAAATCAATTCATCTTTGATATACAGATCATTTTTATGAGCCAAGCCCATTTAACATTATTAGGGAGCTTTTTAAATTTCGAAATATTTAAGGTTACGTCATATCAACATCAAGTTAAAAGTAAATTTTAAGAATAAACCTTTAGAGGATATTTTATAGTAAATCAAAATCCTTTTACAAAGTTGTAGGCATTAAACTCCTACGGCTTTTATTAAACTTTACTTAAGTAAAAGTCTCTTCAGAAAATCTAAAAGGACTTTTTGAGATTTTTAAATACTTGACCTGCTGATAACTGAGGAGTGTAGAGAATATATATTTGATTTTTAAACAAATATGACAAATTACATGTGTAAGTTAAATCGATCTGTATCGTACATTACTGGAACTTCAATAAGGTAGGTTCTTTTTTTATTTGTATTCAAATCCCAGAGTGGCCCCTAATACCAGAAATCGTTTCCTATCCCTTTCTGTAGAAACATAAAAATCAATTCAACTTTTTATGTGTAATTTTTTATTTACGATTCAAATGCATTTCAGTTCTATAGGTTTCTTTTAAAAAAGAAATTTAATCTATTTATAGTTATTTTTTTTACATAGTAAGGTAGAATGATATACATTTATATTCCGTTTTTATTTAGTTACTTACAAATAGATATGGAATATAACAATATTGGATAAAGAAAATGTAAAAATGGAATAAGAAATGGTTATAAGTTTTATTATCTTAATTTTCTGATTAATTTTTATACTGTTTTAAATAGAAGGCACTTTACCATTATCTCTAGAATTATATGAAAGTGTAAAAAAATGGGATAGGAAGTGGTATTTTGAAAAAGGTGATTTTATCTTCAACATTAGCTGTATCTATGGCTTTAGGGGCTTTTGCGCCATTAGGAACGTCACGTACATATGCAGTAGAGCAAAAGATTCAATACAACCAAGAATTTCAAACACCATCTTATATTGGGGAAGAGTGGAAAGCACCAGAAGGACTAGATAAAAAAGAGACTGTGTTCGAGTATTTAAAGAGTAAGAAAGACATGTTTAAATTAGCAGGAAATATAGAGAAACATTTTGAAATCGTTAAAGAAGAAAAAGACACAGAAGCGGAAACAACGCATGTGAAGCTTATTGAAAAATATAATAGTGTTCCTGTATATGGATCTGATCAAACAGTAGCACTTGATAAAAATAATAATGTGAAAGCATTTTTTGGACAAGTTATACCGAATTTAGAAAATAAAAATATCCCATCAACTGCAAGCATTTCAGAAGATGATGCTGTAAATATTGCGAAAGCTGGTATTGAGAAAGAGATTGGAAAAGTAGATAACTATGATGGTATGAAGAAAGATTTATACGTTTATGAAAAAGATGGACAATATTATCTTTCCTATCTTGTAAAAGCCTCTGTTTCAAAACCGGCATCAGGCTACTGGCATTATTTTATTGATGCAACAAATGGCAATGTGATCAATAAATATAATGCGGTCGATCATATTACTGGTTTTGGATATGGTGTTTTAGGAAACAGACAATCATTTGAAATTGTTCAAAATGAAAAAACAGGTGCATTCCATTTATTTGATGGTAAACGTGGAAACGGTGTTTATACGTTTGATTGGAGAAATTTGTTTAAACAATCCTATGATTCAACATCAAAAGGAATGGGATATACAGGTTATGAAATTGAAAGTAAGTTCAAGTTCTTTGAAGATAAAGCAGGTGTTGATGCACATGTAAATGCAGAAAAAGTATACGACTATTATAATAAAACATTTAATCGTAATTCCTATGATAACAAAGGAGCAAAGTTACGTTCTGTTGTTCACGTAGGAGAAAATTGGAATAACGCTAGTTGGAACGGTGTGTATATGTCATATGGTGATGGAGATGGAAAACTGTTTATTCCATTTTCTGCGAGCTTAGATGTTGTCGCCCATGAGTTAACACATGCTGTAACAGAGCATACAGCAAATTTAGAGTATCAGGATGAGTCTGGTGCATTAAACGAGTCATTTTCGGATATTTTCGGTGCGATGGTAGACCGTGATGATTGGGAGATGGGGGAAGATATTTATACACCAGATATAGCAGGGGATGCGATGCGATCCTTAAGTCATCCTGCATCTATTCCCAATCCATTAGAACCCACTCAAGGTTATCCAGATCATTATAGAAAATATTATCCTGGACCATATGATAATGGCGGTGTTCATATTAACAGTAGTATCAATAATAAAGCAGCATATTTATTGTCGGAAGGTGGCTGGCATTACGGTGTGGAAGTAAATGGCGTTGGCCGCGAAGCTACAGAAAAAATTTACTATCGTGCTCTTACAAAATATTTAACAGCAAAATCTGATTTTAAAATGATGCGCCAAGCTGCACTTCAAGCCGCAGAAGATTTATATGGTAAAAATTCAAAAGAAGTACAAGCTGTAGCGAAAGCTTATGATGCAGTTGGTATAGAATAAGACCTGAAAAAGACCTGATATATAACGCCAGGTCTTTTTTTACTGAGTAATCAAGAATGATTTTTGCTACGCCTTTATATACCTATAAAATATTCATTAAATGAGAATGTAAACTTCATAACTCGATAAATATATTGTTCACGCTTTTCTTCTTCTGTTTAAGATAAGAAAAATACAATTTTGCAACAACAATGTCCTTTCTACGTGTCCTTGTATATTAAAAAATTTCAACTTGAGCTACAGTATCTGTTGTAGCATTTGCACCTCCTGTCGTTACTTTTAGTGAAATACGATCACCTGCTAGAAATGTCACTGAAATATCATTATTTATATTGGAAGTTTGAGTACCAGTATGATATCTATATTTTGCTAAATTATTTTATAGAAAAACAGCTTTTTCAATTGAAGAAAAGAGAAAAAATTAAGGGATTCTATCACTAGAAAACACCACTTGAATACGATGAATGTAGAAAAACATATATCATTAATCTGGCTAGTAGCTCAGACAATAGATATTAACCGTAAAAGAGAGAGAATTATAAGAGAAAAATTAGAAATAGAGAATTGAACTGACCATTCTTGTGGGGGAGAGAATTTTGATGATAAATGGATGAACAAAGGTATACGTGGTATTATTAATAGTATATATATCTACATACTTACTATTTTAGTTTAGGAGAGTTGTCTATGCAATGGGAGTATAAAACACTTAAAATTGATGGTACATTTAAAAGTTTTTTTGGTGCTAAGGGGTTAGATTTAGAAGGCGAGTTTAATAAGTTAGGGATTGATGGTTGGGAACTTATTTCAATTATTGGCTTAGGCAGTGGCGGTAGTATTCAAAATGGTTTACAGGCAATATTTAAACGCCAAATCAAATAATAATATCAGCATAACGTCTTGGATTTATTCAAGGCGTTTTTTTGTTTCCTGACAAAAAAACTTTTCTTGAACGTATGAAGAGAGGTATTTATAGCTTAATATTTATAAAGAAACAGGAAAAGGATTAACATAGCCATCTTACTCTGCTGAGCTCACTCAATTAAAAATGAAAAAGTATTTACCTGAATTTCAATAATTTGGTATAATATTTCAGGGTAATGTATATCTAATTATAAAATTTATTGGATTCGGGGAGAAAATCTATGAAAAAGAAAAAGATTAGTTTACTAGTATCTACAATTATCACTTCCTTAATTTTTTCAGCTTGTGGTAATAATACTAATAAAACTAATAAAGCTGAAGCTGAAAGTCAAAAACAGGTATTAAACTTAACGATACCGGAAGAAATCCCATCTTTAGATACGGCAAAAGCTATGGATGGTACGTCATCACATATTATGCAAAATATATTTGAAGGATTATATGTACTGGATAAACAAGATAATCCTATTCCTGGTGTAGCGAAATCATTTGAGAAAAGTAAGGATGGGAAAAAATATACATTTCATTTGAGAAAAGATGCTAAATGGTCAAATGGTGAAATGGTAACTGCACATGATTTTTCTTTTGCTTGGAAACGAACATTAAACCCTGAAACAGCATCTCAATATGCATACATGTTATTTTATATAAAAAATGCCAAAGAAATAAATAAAGGTATAGTTGCTGCTGATCAGTTAGGAGTAAAAGCAATAGATGATTATACGCTAGAAGTGGAATTGGAACAGCCTGTTCCATATTTATTGCAATTATTAGCACTACCTGTTTATTTACCTCAGCATGAATCGTTTGTAAAAGAAAAAGGAAGTAGCTATGGTTTGGAACCGGAGAATCTTATATATAATGGGCCATTTGTGTTAGAAAAGTGGAAGCATGGACAAGAATTTCAATTGAAGAAGAATAATAGATATTGGGATAAGAAACAAGTAAAGCTAGAGGCAATAGATTTTAATATTGTAAAAGATACGATGACGGCAATAAATTTATATGAATCGGGTAGTATTGATCGTGCTCCAATTACTGCAAAACATTTTGAGCAATACAAAGACAACAAAGAATTACATATGAAAAAAGAAGCTGGAATAGCTATGTTACGTTTTAATGAAAAAAACACTACATTAGCAAATAAAAAAATCAGACAATCTATTTCTTTAGCAATAAATAAAGAAGAGATAGTAAATCATTTTGGCAGTACTGGAGCAACACCTGCAGAAGGTCTTATACCGGCAGGATATACGAATGAAGCAAATCAAAAAGATTTTCGAAAGGAAAATGGTTCTCTTGTTTTGTATGATTTACAAAAGGCTAAACAAACTTGGGAAGATGCCAAAAAAGAACTTGGTATAGAAAATGTCACACTTGAGCTTCTAACATTTGAGCAAGATAATGAAAGAATTATAGCAGAGTATATAAAAGGAGAACTTGAAAAACATTTACAGGGTTTAACAATACAGATTAAGCAACAGCCATTTAAACAAAAATTGCAGCTTGAACAAACAGGGCAGTATGAAATCTCTATGGTAGGTTGGGCACCTGATTATAAAGATCCAATTAGTTTTTTAGAATTATTTACGACAGATAATCCAAATAATAAAATGAAGTATTCAAATTCGAGTTATGACGATTTTATAAATAAAGCTAAAAATGAAGCTGTATTAGATCAACAGAAGAGATGGGATTATTTACGAGAAGCCGAGAGAGTGTTGTTAGAAGATGCTGCTATTGCTCCCCTTTATCATACTGGTAAAGCATATCTGCAAAAGGATTATGTAAAAGGAATTGAAAAGCATCAATTTGGTGGTGCTTATACTTACAAAAATGCATATTTGATTCAAAAATAAAAAGTTTAAAATTGAAAAGAGTTGAGTACTTGATAAAAAAGTATTCAACTCTTTTTTACTTTCCACAAAAAGTCGTATTACATTTCAGATTATAATATGCAAATTTTTTAATTGTTCAATAGAAACAAAATTAAGAATGAGTTTTTGTTTGTTACAATTAGAAAACAAGAAATCAAAATAACCCAAATTGTGATTTAAATCAACCTTTTTCACTAGCTAAAAAATACTGTGGAAAATTAATGACTTGAACAAAAGAACTGCTATTTACATACTTCACATACATATTTGTTTTGTTAATTGTGGGCGTGTTTTGAGATTTGTATATAGTAATTTCAATTAAAAACTTGAAAAATATTAAAATGTGTAAATTTTTTGAATTTTTAATCAAACGTATTTAATATTCCTAATTTGTTGTTTTATAATGATACTCGGGTTGATCGTGAATGTTTTAGATATTGCGATATATACTCGATTAATTTATTTTAGGGAGGTTTCAAAATTGGGTAAGAGAGTTATTATAAGAGTTTTTACATTATTATCAGTACTGGCATTATTCCTTAATGTGTTTTTACCAAGGGCTAGTGCAGAGGTTATGACGCACGAGAAATATTCAATGGACTGGAGTTATAGTAATAGTCTAGGTAAGTACATTCGAACTGAAATGATTAAAAATTCAAGCGGTCAAATTGCTTATTGCTTAACTCTTGGATTAAAATCACCAAATGGTGAAGATCTTCCTGAAATGGGGAAAACGGATGATGTAGTATATAGGGTCTTATTAAATGGTTTCCCACAAAAAAGTGCAGAACAACTGGGAGTAGCTAATAAGAATGAAGCACATTATGCAACTCAGCTTGCGGTTTGGAATGCATTAGGTCAACTTGATGTAAATGAATTAAAACATGAGAATAAAAATGTTGAAAAAGCGGCTAAGACAATTATTAATGCTGCAAACAAAAGTGAAGATACTCAAGATATTTTTATGAATGTGATTCCTGCTGAAAAGCAAAAAGCAGAATTAAAGGGTGAGTTCTTTGAAACAAATCTATACACAGTACAAACAAATGCTAAGAGTGGTTCTTATAAAGTAGTAGCGAAAAATGCACCTAATGGAGTAAAAATTGTTAGTGAAAATGGTGAAGTGAAAGATCAACTTTCAGTTGGAGAGAAATTCCGTATCCAAATTCCTAAAAATACAAAAACAGGTGAATTTAATCTAAGTGTTGCTGCAAACTTAACAAAAGTTCAAGCAATTGCTTACCGTGGTACGGATACTGTTCAGAATGCTACAGTATTACTAGAAAGAAATGAAGAAAAGCTTAGTAGTGACCTTGCAGTAAATTGGGAAGCAGCTGGTTCTTTAAAAATTAAAAAAGTTGGAGAAAGTGGAGAAGTATTAGCTGGTGCGGTATTCGAGGTTTTTAATGCGAAAAATGAATCAGTTGGAAAAATTACGACTGGTGCTGATGGTACTGCAGAATTAAATAACTTACCAATTGGTACTTATACTGTAAAAGAAATAAAAGCGCCAACAGGCTATGTTTTAGGTGATAAACCACAAACCATCCAGGTTAAGACAGGGGAAACTGGGGCTGTTCAAATAGTAAACAACAAGGCAAAGGGAAACATTGAAATAAAAAAACTTAGTGATTCAGGTAAAGTGCTACCTAATGTTGAATTCACTGTTTTTACTGAAGATGGAAAAGAAGTGAAAAAGGCAGTAACAAATGAAAATGGAATTGCAAATGTTGAAAGCCTTACATTTGGTAAGTATTATTTCTTAGAGACAAAAACACCAAATGGATATATCGGAAATAAAACAAAGTATCCTTTTGAAATTAAAGAGCACAATAAAACACTTACTTTTACAGTAGAAAATACCGAAGTAAAAGGTAGTGTAAAACTATTAAAAGTAGATACCGAAGATATTAGTAAAAAGTTAGAAGGTGCAGTATTCGAGTTAAAAGATGCAAGTGGAAAAGTAATTGGTGAATATAAGACAGATAAAAATGGTGAGATTAACGTTAAAGATCTAGCGTATGGTAAGTATTCATTTGTAGAAAAGACTTCACCAAACGGTTACGTTCTTGTTAAAGAACCAATTGTGTTCGAAATAAAGGGACATGGAAAAATTATTGAGCTATTGGCAGTTAATCATCTAATCAAAGGTGATCTGGAAATTACAAAGGTAGATGTTGCGGATGGAAACAATAAGCTTCCAAATGCAGAATTTACGATTTATAACGAAGCAGGAAAAGAAGTAGTAAAAGGTAAAACAGATGATAAAGGTATCGCTAAATTTGAAAAGCTACCATTTGGAAAATACACATATAAAGAAACTATTGCACCAAACGGTTACATTTTAAATGAAGAGACGTTTTCTTTTGAAATCAAAGAGAATGGTCAAATAATTAAACATATCGTCAAAGATGAGAAGATTCCTTCAATTAAAACAACAGCATCTGATAAAACAGATGGTACAAAAGAAATGCACACTTCTAAGTCTGTAACAATCCAAGATAAAGTGGAATACAAAGACCTACAAGTAGGTAAAGAGTACACTTTAAAAGGTAAATTAATGGATAAAAAGACTAATAAACCATTAGTTGTAAATGGTAAAGAAGTAACTGCTGAAACTAAGTGTACACCAAAAGAAGCAAACGGTTCTATTACACTAGATTTCACTTTTGATGCAACTGGTTTAGAAGAAAAAGAAGTAGTAGTATTCGAAGAGTTACTGAAAGACGGAAAAGTTATTACTACACATACTGATATCAATGATAAAGGTCAAACAGTTAAGTTCGTTAAGCCATCAGTAAAAACAACTGCTACAAACAAAGCTGATGGTGGAAAAGAGATTCATTCAAAGGATTCTATCACTATCCAGGATAAAGTGGAGTACACTAACTTAGTTGTTGGTAAAGAGTACACTGTAAAAGGAAAATTAATGAACAAAGCTATTAACGAACCATTATTAATTGATGGTAAAGAAGTAACAGCTGAGACTAAATTTATTGCAAAAGAAAAGAACGGTTTTGTAACATTAGACTTTACTTTTGTTGGTGCTGAACAGCAAGGAAGAGAAGTAGTCGTGTTTGAAGACTTATTACATGAAGGTCAAGTAATTGCAACGCATGCTGACATTAACGATGTAGGTCAAACAGTTCGATTTGTAGAACCTTCTATTAAAACGACAGCTACAAACAAAGCTGATGGTTCTAAAGAGTTAGATGCTTCTAAATCTGTAACAATCCAAGATAAAGTGGAATACAAAGACTTAATCGTGGGTAAAGAGTACGTTGTAAAAGGTAAACTAATGGATAAAGCAACAAAAAAACCATTATTAGTTGATGGTAAAGAAGTAACAGTAGAATCTAAGTTTACTCCAAAAGAGAAAAATGGTTCTATCACACTCGATTTCACATTTAATGCTTCTGCATTACAAGGTAAAGAAGTGGTAGTGTTTGAAGAATTGTATCAAGATAACGTCTTGGTAGCTATACACGTTGACATCGAAGATAAGGGACAAACAGTGAAATTTAAAGAAGTAAAACCGGAACAACCAAAACCAGAACAGCCGCATCAAGATAAAAATACTCCAACTTCAGAACAACCAAAAGAGCAAGTAAAAGAACAACCACAACCTAAGAAAGAAGTTCAGTCTAAAATTGGATGGTTACCGCAAACAGGTGCTGACCTTACAAGTTGGATCTCTATGGCTGCGGGTGCATTACTGTTAATTGTTGGTGGAGTTATTTTCTTAAAACGTAAAAACGCATAAAAATTAAAAAATAAGCACATCTGTTTTATAGGATGTGCTTATTTTTATGTTAATATTTTAGTCTTATTTACAGTATTTTAATCTATTTTACTATTTTTGAGTTGTTGTAATAATTCCAGGACAGCAAAACAGTCAACAGCTGCCCGGTGTTTAACCGTTAATTCCGTTGCATCACTTAATGAAATCCATCTTTTTGAATCTACATAATCGGCGTACATTTTCATAATTCATGTTGATTTAAAATTCTTAAATTCTACATTGTTAGCAATACAAGTACTTTCTATCATACCTAAATCAAAATCAGCGTTGTAAATAAGTAGAGTTTTTCCTGCAGTAACTTCACATAATTATTTATATATTTCTATCCACGATGGTGCATCGTCGACCATTTCATTTGTAATACCGTGAATGGAGGCTGCTTCAGCTGGAATATTTATAGTTGGCTTAACTAAAGGGTTTAATAGAATTTTTCCTGTTAAATCATTTACACATATCTCGATAATTTGATCCCTTTGAGTAAGTCCAGTTGTTTCGGTATCTAAAATAACGAACTGATCTCTGTTTGTAAACATTTTATTGATAGATGATTTGATTTCTAATTTTGTTTCCTTTAATTGATTCATAACTACTTGGTGTTCGTAACAGCTAGGGCACAGACTTAGACGTAGTTTAGATTTGCTTTGAACGATATGACCACACTGTTTACAAGTTCGTTGCTCTAAACTTTGTTTTCTACCATTTGATAGTGCTAGTTTTTGCTTATCAGATAATTGCCTTTTTTTTCTGATTTTGAGCGTTCATATAGTTATATATATCTATTGTTTGTTCTCTGATAAACCTTAGCCACAGGAGCTTTTAAGGGTTTTAACCCTTCTTTACTTAGTTTAGTTTTGCTTTGCTTGCAAGTTCTAAGGGGACCTCACTCCAATTTTTATAATTTTTCATTTATCTTCACTCCAATGGTTTAAATAGTTACTTAATTAAATATGACTAATTTTTTGGGGAGTTAATAGTAATCTTATATAAATTCTACCTTAATTCTAATTTATGGTAAAATTAAATTGTGGATAGGAAGAAAAAGGATAAATAGTGTTCGCGAATAATAAAGATGTTAAAAATAATTAAATCATTTCAACAATAAAATGGGGTATTTCGGTAATTTTATAGTTAGTAGAAGTAAATTTAAAAGGGGTATATTGGGTGAATCATAGACGCAAGAAAAAGAAACCGAAACAAATAAGAAAAAAACTGTGCAGATGAAACCAATTATTGGAGAAGAAAAACCATCTAAGGAGAGTAGTAATAAGCTTGTTGACGTACTCCTTGGTATTCTTCTATTTCCAATTCTTATATGGGCTGTCTTGGAAATTTCTAATATACAGTAAGCAAAGGAAAAACTGTCCTTATTATTGTTTTCTTTCTCTTAATTGCAATAGGATTATCTATGATAGGGAACAAATAAGGAGGAGTTCAGATGTTTAAGAAAAAAGAGAAAAAAAACATTCGAGCTAAACTCGTTAACAAACAAGGGGAAGTCATTCGAGAGTTAAATGGTACATAAGAAGACTTAGAAGAAATAAGAAAAACGGTTATTGAAATTCGTTCAGTCGAAGAAAACTCATATGAAATGGTAGCAACCGATGAACAACTAGAATTACTAGCAAGAATCGAAGAAGAATACGAAGAATATTTAGATGCATGGGAAGAAGACTTAAACAAGAGATTGGAAGAACGAGAAAAAGAAGAAGCAAGTTATACATTGTGAATTAGTAATAAGATGGAATAGAATTGTAAAAACATAGGATAGAATATTCTCATTAATATTTCTACGGTTTTAAACTATATACATATAAAGGTAATAGGATTATATTGGCAATGAAAGAGAAAACAATAGATAGATGGAAGGGGATGTTATTATGTTTAAAAAAGCAGCACTTGGTATTTCATCGTTAGCAATAACTGCGTTTGTCGGATTAGGAATGGCAACAGAAGCTTCTGCTGGTCCTGCAGCACCACTTACTTCACTAAATGTCGTACAAGTAGAGTCTGAGCAGGGCGGAGTAGAAACTATTAATCCAAACAGTTTTAGCACAACACGTGACCACGGGGGAAAATACTTATATATTACTACGAAGTAAATGGTATATGGTCAAAATCCATTTGCGAAAATGAATGGTTTTAATGTGAAAAGTATTGACTCTACTATAATTGGTGGAAAACCAATCGCTGGTTGGTATTATAAGTGTGATGCTTCTGGGCATCAGCAAGGGACATTTGAATACCAGAAAACATCTATTAACGCTCCATTTAATACAATGCGAACTTCAATCTATATCAAATAAATATTTTGAAAAGATATAGGGATATATCATACAAAATTTTGTTCATAAAATTGAATTCATTTATAGCAAATATAAGAGTCGTCCTTAATAGGAGGGCTCTTACTTTAGTGGGGAAAATGTCTAAATAGATGAATGTAATTGAAAGAAGCAGAATACATACCAGTATTTAATTTTCGTCCCCTTTAATTGATTAATGTGGACTGTACCTCCCTTTCTTATATAATTGTTTTATAGTACAATTTCTTTTAGATGGTACGTTTTATTTCAAAAATAAGATCGTTTATTATGATTGTTAAAGGATGAGTCGGTATGACAAAAGAAAAACAACCATATGGTACAGTTTTAATAAAAGCTGCAAAAATCTTAGATTTTTTATCTGAAAGCAAAAAACCACAGCCTTTAAATGTGATAGCTCAGGAAACAGGAATGACAAGTTCAACAACATTAAAGATATTAGAAACGTTAGTTATAATAGGTTATGCAAAAAAATATCCTGAAACTAAAAGATTTGGTTTAGGAACCTCTTTAATTTACTATGCAAATCAGTATCTTGCGAATTTAGATATTACCAAAATTACATTTCCATATTTACAAAAGTTGCAAAGTAATTTAGATGAAACGGTTCATTTAGGAATATTAGAAGAAGATAAAATTTTTTATATTAATAAATTAGAGCCAGAGAGACCAATAATTCGTATGAGTTCTAGAATTGGAATGAGTATTCCTTTGTATTGTTCGGCAATGGGGAAGGCTGTGCTTGCAGAGTTCTCTCAACAAGATTTAGAAAGCTATTTAACAAGGGTAGAATTAAATCCAGTTAATGAAAATACTATAATTGATCCTCATGTTTTAAAGGAAACTTTAAAAGAGATAAAGCAAATTGGTTTTGCAATTGATGATGCTGAATATGAAGAAGAAGTATATTGTATAGGAGTTTCGTTAACTTTAAATGGACAAACATATGGTGCATTTAGTGTGAGTATGCCCAAGTATCGTGTTACAGAGGACCTGAAGAAAAAAATGATTCAGTTGATACTAGAAACAAAACAAAATATTCTCAATGAACTTAAACAATTGCATGTGTTCATATAGGAATTCATTTTAAGGAGCTTTAATGGTGATTTTTCACCGTTAGAGCTCTTTTTTATTTATAGGAGCAAAAAAAATTGAAACTGACTTGTAAATGTAGTAAAAACTACGGCTGAATAACGGATTACTATGTTAGAAAAATATTTAATAATGTTCAAAAAATTTTCATTAAATATAAAAAAAAAATCTTGTAATCTTTTTAAATAATTCATATAATTTATTTGTAAATTTCTTTTCAGGAAAACGAATTTCCAAATAAGAAATTAAGAGCTTAAGCTCTTAAAAATGGAGGCACTTTATGAAAAGGGTTACTGTATTAAATAAACTGAAAAAGAGTGGTGTGATTGCTGTTTTGAGAGCGCATACAAAAGATGAAGCTCTTAAAGTTACTGAGGCAGTCATTAATGGAGGGATTACTGGTATTGAAGTAACCTTTTCGGTACCACAAGCTGAAGAGGTCGTTCGTAAAATAAGGGAACTACATAGTGATTGTGAAGAGTTGGTGATTGGTGCAGGGACTGTTCTTGATGCGATAACGGCACGTATGGCCATTTTAGCTGGAGCTGAGTATATTGTCAGTCCAGCATTTGATAAAGAAACAGCAGAGATTTGTAATCTTTATCAAGTTCCATATTTACCTGGATGTATGACAATTACGGAAATAAGTACAGCATTAAAAGCAGGAGTCGACATTATAAAGTTATTTCCAGGAAGTTCGTATAATCCAAACTTTATAAATGCAGTGAAGGGTCCCCTGCCACAAGTTAATATTATGCCTACTGGTGGGATAAATATTGAGAATATGCATCAATGGTTTGAACGTGGATGTGTAGCTATAGGTGTGGGAGGAGATTTACTAGCTCCTGCTCAAAATGGGGATTATGCTAAAGTCTCAGAACTTGCAAGAGAGTATGTGGATAAGTTAGCAGAGATCAGAAAGGGTGCCTAATTATGGGGCGAATTTTAACGCTAGGTGAGATTATGCTTCGTTTATCCACTAATGAAGGAACTAGAATAACTGAAGCTAATTCTTTTAAAGCGCATTATGGTGGTAGCGAGGCTAATGTAGCAATTAATTTAGCGAATTTTAACCACCAAGTTTCTTTTGCAAGTAAGGTACCTTCAAATTTATTAGGTAAAGCTGTTCAACAGCATTTACAAAATTATGGGGTGGATACCAGTAATTTATTAAAAGGTGGTTTACGCTTAGGAACGTACTATCTGGAAAGGGGTACAGGTAAAAGGGCTTCATTGGTTTTGTATGACCGAACATATTCTAGTTTTGCACAGATGAAAAATGTGGAGTGGAATATAGATGATTTATTCAACAATATTTCATTATTTCATGTTTCGGGAATTAGTCTTGCTTTATCAGATTCAATGACTGATCTCATTCTAGGATTAATCAAAGAGGCCAAAAAGCGTCAAATTAAGGTGAGTTTTGATATTAATTATCGATCTAATTTATGGAACTACGAACGCGCATCGAAAACACTGAATAAAATTTTACCTTATGTAGATTACTGTTCTGCAGGGAAAAAGGATGCTCTCTATTTAATAGGGATTCCTGAAAATAAGACGCAACAATCAGATTTAGAATATTATTATGAGCAAATGCATAACAAATATCCTAATATTGGAGTCTTTTACTCTACATTAAGGGATGTTCATTCTGCTAGTTCGAACGATCTTCAGGGAACATTATGGAAAAATCATTTTCTGTATACTTCAAAAGTGTACCACATTAATCCTATTGTGGATCGTGTTGGTGGAGGAGATGCTTTTGTTGCTGGAATTTTACACGGATTATTGGAAGAAAAAGATCCGGATTATACAGTTTCATTTGCTACCGCAGCATCTAGTTTAAAGCATACGATTCATGGTGATTGTAATCAGTTTTCTATCTTGGAAGTAGAAGAGTTTATGAGAAATGAATCAGGAAATATTATTAGATAAAATACTAAAAAATGATAGGAGAATGTATATTATGGAAACACGTTATACACATAGCCCAATGGATATTCGTCATTATTCTACAGATCAACTAAGACAGGAATTTTTAGTAGAACGAAACTTTGCACCGGGAGAAGTTATTCTTACATATACACATAATGATCGAATGATTTTTGGGGGAGTAACGCCAACTGAAAAACCTTTGAGTATAGAGTTGTCTACTGAGTTGGGAGTTTCTTATTTTTTAGAACGCCGTGAATTAGGTGTTATAAATATTGGTGGACCAGGATCTATCATAATTGATGGTACAGAAGAAAGTATGAAAAAACAAGATGGGTACTATATTGGAAAAGAAACAAGGGAAGTAGTCTTTAAGTCAGATGATCAGTCAAATCCTGCGAAATTCTATTGTGTTTCAGTACCTGCACATCATAAATATCGAAATGTACGTATAAGCATTGATGAAATAAAACCTATGGAAACAGGGGACTCTGCAACATTAAATAAGCGTAAGATCTATCAATATATTCATCCGAATGTTTGTGAAAGTTGTCAACTACAGATGGGGTATACCATTTTAGAACCAGGAAGCAGCTGGAATACAATGCCTTGCCATACCCATGAACGTCGAATGGAAACTTACTTGTATTTTGATATGAAACCGGATACACGAGTATTCCATTTTATGGGTAAACCTGATGAAACTAAACATTTGGTAATGAAAAATGAACAGGCGACAATTTCTCCAAGTTGGTCAATTCACTCTGGTGTTGGTACAAGTGATTATACATTTATTTGGGCAATGTGTGGAGAAAACATTACGTATAGTGATATGGACATGGTCGAGATGGATCAGTTGAAGTAGTAGGATTGATACAATTAAAGGAGGACTAGAACATGAACTTAAATGAATTTTCAATGGATTTCTTTAGTTTAAAAGGAAAGGTAGCTATTGTTACTGGAGGAAATACAGGATTAGGTCAAGGATATGCAGTAGCATTAGCGAAAGCTGGGGCAGATCTATATATTGCAGCATCTGGTGACAATTGGGATGAAACTCGTCAATTGATTGAGGAATGTGGACAACGAGTAGAATTTATTCAAGTAGATTTAACACAAGATGATGCAGCAGAAAAAGTGGTGCAAGGTTGTTTAGACAATTTCGGGAAAATTGATATTTTAATTAATAATGCAGGTACAATTCGTCGTGCACCATTGCTGGAATATAAGAAGGAAGATTGGAATGCCGTGATGAGCATTAACTTGAATACTGTTTATTTACTAAGTCAAGCAGTAGCTCGTGTTATGGCAGAACAAAAGAGTGGAAAAATCATTAATATTGCTTCTATGTTATCTTTCCAAGGAGGGAAATTTGTACCGCCTTATACTGCCAGCAAACATGGAGTGGCAGGATTAACGAAAGCATTTGCTAACGAATTAAGTAAATATAATATTCAAGTAAACGCAATTGCTCCTGGCTATATAGCAACAGCTAATACTGCCCCAATTCGTGCGGATGAACAACGGAATAAAGAAATTTTAGATCGTATCCCAGCTGAAAGATGGGGAGTACCATTCGATTTAATGGGTACGGCTGTATTTTTATCAAGTAAAGCGTCAGATTATGTAACAGGCCATATTCTAGCTGTTGATGGTGGATGGTTAGTGCGTTAATCAGTTTTAAGTCCTATAGCAAATATTTTTTGGGCGATTCAAGAATACTTTGGTTGTTAGAAACATCTGAACATAAGTTGGGAACCTTTTTGAAAGGGCATACATTATGTTGGGTAGAGCCGGTAAATTGAATATATTGATGAGTATAAGGGTTAGAATTACTTTATCATGAGTGTTGAATTTGAAAAAATACTAATCGATTAGAAGGGAAGTTATTTATGGATATACTGATTCTTTCACATGCTGGTGTTGCAAGTGGGTTGAAGAAAGCTGCACAAATGATTTTAGGGGAACAAAAAAACTTACACGCTCTAGAATTAACTGAAGAGAATGGAATTACTTCTTTTAGTGATCAACTACAAGAATTCTTGGAGAGATGGAGTGAAAATCAATCGAATAAGTTACTTATTTTTGCTGACCTTAAGGGGGGAACACCTTTTAATCAGGCTGTATTTTGGGCATCAAAATTAAAGTTGAATCAGCGTATTAGTATTATCAGTGGTGTAAATTTACCAATTGTAATAGAAGCAATATATTGTAATCAAGAAAAATCATTAGAAGAGCTGTCAAAAGAATTAATAGAAGGTGCGAAAAATGGAATTGATATACCAGAAATAGAGATTGGTAGTGTAAATGCTTTAGATGAATAGAGAGGAGAATAGCCAATGGTAAGCGTTGAATGGTGGCAAATTGTTTTAATAACGCTATATTCTGGATTCGCCATTTATGATGGAAACAATACAACGTTTGGTTTTGTAAAGCCAACAATGGCAGGATTTTTCGCAGGGCTAATTTTAGGGGACATTCAAACAGGTTTAATTGTAGGGGGAACGTTAAACTTATTGGTTTTAGGTGTAGGTAACTTTGGAGGAGCCTCTATACCAGATTATATGACAGGCGCTTTATTGGGAACAGCTTTTACAGTTATGAGTGGGCAAGATGCTAAATTTGGAGCGACACTGGCAATTCCCATTGGACTACTAATGGTGCAATTAGATGTTCTGGCTCGTTTTACGAATACTTTTTTCCAGCATAAAGCTGAAAAATTAGTAGCGGAAGGCAAATTTAAAAAGGCATCCTATATGAATCTATGGGGAATTGTCCCAACTTCCTTATCAAGAATGATACCTGTGTTTCTAGCTTTAGTATTTGGTGCCAAATTTGTTCAAGCAATTGTAGATAATATTCCAAAGTGGCTTATGGGTGGTTTACAAGTAGCTGGGGGATTGCTTCCTGCATTAGGTATTGCAATTCTATTGAAATACTTACCTATAAAACAAAATATCGCCTTTTTGATTATTGGTTTCTTCTTAGCGGCTTATTTAAAAGTACCTGTATTAGGTGTTGCTTTAATCGGGTTAGCAATGGCAATAATTTATTTCCAAACCTTTATGAAAGATAGCGATTATGCGACTGATGATGGAGGAATGGGAGATGAGTAAAAATATAGTAGATAAAGATTTAAACAAGGTATTTTGGCGTTGGTATTTCTTCGGTCAAACAGGATGGAACTATGAAAAAATGCAAGGCTTAGGCTATTACTATAGCATTTATCCATTGCTAGAAAGCATATATAGTGAGGAAGAAGAAAGAAAAAGAGCAGCAATAAATCAATTGCAGTTTTTTAACACGAATAACTCTACAGCTCCCGTTATTCTAGGCCTAGATGTAGCCTTAGAAAAAGAGAAGGGGATTGAATCTATTGATACAGTAGCGTCGCTTAAAACTGGATTAATGGGACCGCTAGCAGGAATTGGTGATACCTTATTCTTTGTAATTCCTACCACTATTGTTGGGTCCATTGCGTCTTATTTAGCATTAGAGGGAAATCCAATTGCTCTGATTTTATGGATCTTATTTGGATGTGTCAGATTGGGATTTATGAGATTCTTTGTATGGACAGGTTATAAAGAAGGAGCAAAACTTGTTGGTGAGTTAGGGAATCGTTTGAAAAAAATAACTCAATCCGCAAATATACTGGGAATCACCGTTGTAGGAGCATTGATTCCTTCCGTAGTTAAGGCCACTTTTGGTTATGAGTTTACTAAAGGGGAAGTTACTTTAAAGTTACAGGATCTTGCTAATCAAATTATGCCTGGTTTAGCACCAGCTCTTGTAGTCTTTTTAACATATTGGTTATTAGGTAGAAAGAAAATGAATTCTACTCGTGTTATCTTTTTATTGATTTTTATAGGAATTATTGCTTATAATTTAAAAATTTTCGTTTAAGGGGAGTGTTTAGTAATGGAAGGAATCGTACATATCAGAGTTGATGATAGACTTATTCATGGGCAAGTTGCAACAAGATGGGCAACAGGTTTAAGAGTAAATCGTATTATGATTATCGATGATAAAGTCGCAGTTAATGATGATGAGAAATCAATTTTAAGAATGGCGGCACCGGCTGGTGTTAATACGTCCATTTTAACCTTTGAAAAAGGCCTTAATAATGTGAAAAATGGGAATTATAAAGGTCAAAGAGTGTTATTAATTGTGAAGACTCCTGAAATTTTAGTGCAATTATTGAATGGTGGATTAGCATTAAAAGAGGTAAACATTGGTAATATGTCTAGTCGTCCAGGAACAACTCAAATTAAAAAATCAATTAGTATGACTGAGAGTGAAAAAGTAGCTGTGCAACAGTTATTAAGCCAAGGTGTAAAAGTTACTGCACAGATGGTTCCAGAAGAATCTGATGCAAGTATTGAGGGATTTTTAAATTGAATAATATGTAAGGGTAAATAAAAACTAAAAACATCACTCGTTTTATGAAAAATGAGTGATGTTTTCACATAGTGAGGTTAAAAGGATAAGAGAGTTTAGATGTAAAGATTGAATTGTTGGGGAGGAGACTAACATGTCTATACTATCAAAAAATATAGAGCTATTTAAAGAAAAAGGAAAGACATTAGATAGAAATAGTATAAAAGCAGAATTAGATTGGATATGTGAAAAGCTAGAAAAGAACATAGAACGCTTTGGGACAAGCTATCCATCTGCCTGTGCAACAAATGGAAAATATAGAATAAAGGGAAATGATGATTGGACGAATGGATTTTGGACAGGGATGCTATGGATTGCCTATGAATATTCAAAAAAAGACATTTTTAAATCAATAGCACTAAAAAACATTGAAAGTTTTAAAGATAGACTAGATAAGAATTTTGTTGTAGATCATCATGACCTAGGATTCTTATACAGTTTATCAGTTGTTGCTGGTTATAAGGTGACATTAGATGAATCTTTTACCCCAATTATTATTCAAGCTGCTGATAAGCTAATAAGTCGTTTTCATGACAAAGGGAATTTTATTCAGGCTTGGGGATATCTTAATGATCCTGATGAGTACCGTTTGATTATTGACTCATTATTAAACCTGCCTTTATTGTTTATGGCAACGAAATTGACAGGTAATCAATGTTATAAACATATAGCAGAACAACATTTTCAACAAGTAACGAAAACGATTATAAGGGAAGATGCATCCACGTATCATACATTTTATTTTGATCCTGTTACAGGTGAAGCTTCGTATGGCGCTACTCATCAAGGATATACTAATTCTTCCTGTTGGGCACGTGGGCAAGCATGGGCCATTTTAGGTTTACCTATGGGGTTTAATTATATGCTTAATCATGTTGACCAAAAACAATATGAAGACATTACAAATTATTTTATTAGTAAATTATCGAATGGTTTGATTCCATATTGGGATCTTACTTTTACAGATGAAGATAATCAGCCGTTGGATAGTTCTGCAATGGCAATTGCCGCATGTGGTTTACTCGAAGCTCAAGCAAGTAATATGTATGAGGGATCTGCATCCATTGCTCGTGGAATGATTCAAGTACTTAGGGAACAGTGCACAATAAAAAATGATAAGGATAATGAAGGAATTTTACTACATGGTGTTTATGCATACTCAGAAGGAAAAGGAGTTGATGAACCTAATTTATGGGGGGATTATTTTTACTTGGAAGCGTTGTATCGTATGTTTAATCCAACGTGGGTAACATATTGGTAGGTATAAATGAAAATACAGTTATTAATGTATCATGATTTGAAATACTGGGGGATAAACTATGAAATCATTTGAAATTGGGAAAGATTTTATGTTAGATGGTGAGCCTATAAAGATTATATCAGGTGCTCTTCATTATTTCAGGATTGTTCCAGAATACTGGGATCATAGTCTTTATAACTTGAAGGCACTAGGATGTAATACAGTAGAGACGTATGTTCCGTGGAATATGCATGAACCAAAAGAAGGGGTATTTAATTTTGAAGGTATAGCAGATCTTGTGAAATATGTACAATTGGCTCAAAAATATGAATTAATGGTTATTTTACGTCCTACTCCTTATATTTGTGCAGAATGGGAGTTCGGTGGATTACCTGCTTGGTTACTAAAATATAAAGATATAAGAGTTCGAAGTAATACGAACTTGTTCCTAAATAAGGTGGAAAACTTTTATAAAGTTCTTCTACCAATGGTAACCTCATTACAAGTAGAGAATGGTGGACCAATTATTATGATGCAAGTAGAAAATGAATATGGTTCATTTGGCAATGACAAAGAGTATGTAAGAAGTATAAAAAAATTAATGAGAGATTTAGGCGTTACAGTTCCACTTTTCACTTCAGATGGTGCATGGCAAGAGGCTTTAGAATCAGGGAGCCTGATTGATGATGATGTTTTAGTAACGGGTAATTTTGGCTCACGCTCTAATGAAAATTTAAATGCACTTGAAAGTTTCATTAAAGAAAATAAAAAAGAATGGCCATTAATGTGTATGGAATTTTGGGATGGCTGGTTTAATCGGTGGGGTATGGAAATTATTCGACGTGATAGCAGTGAATTAGCAGAAGAAGTCAAGGAACTATTGAAGAGAGCTAGTATTAATTTCTACATGTTTCAAGGTGGTACTAATTTTGGATTTATGAATGGTTGTTCATCGAGGGAAAATGTGGATTTACCACAAATTACTTCATATGATTATGATGCATTACTGACAGAATGGGGAGAGCCAACGCCAAAATATTATGCTGTTCAGAGAGCCATTAAAGAAGTTTGTTCAGATGTAGACCAATTTGAACCGCGCATTTTACCACGTGCAAATTATGGGGAAATTAAATTGAATCGCAAAGTATCACTATTTTCAACATTAGAGAAAATAGCGAAGAAGAGACAAAATTCTTATACATTAACAATGGAAGATATGGATCAGCAGTATGGTTATATTTTATATCGAACATTTTTAAAAGGACCAAAAAATATAGAAAAATGTAAGGTAGTAGATGCTAGAGATCGTGTACATTTGTTCCTTAATGAACAATTAGTAGACACCCAGTATAGGGATGAGATTGGTAGAGAGGTATCGTTGGATTTAACTAAGGAAGAAAATACGTTGGATATTTTAGTAGAAAATATGGGGCGTGTTAATTATGGGGCAAGATTGTTATCCCCAACGCAAAGAAAAGGTATCTCCTCAGGTGTAATGATTGATATACATTTACAATCAAACTGGGACCATTATGCACTTGAATTTGATAGTCTTGATGAGATTGATTTCAACGGTCAATGGGAACCTAATACACCTAGTTTTTATGAATACACATTTAATGTACAAGAATTAAAAGATACATTTTTAGACTGTAGTAAGTTGGGAAAAGGATTTGTTGTTTTGAATGGGTTTAATTTAGGAAAGTATTGGGATGTAGGTCCAACGGGTTATTTATATATCCCGGCTCCTTTATTAATCAAGGGAGAGAATAAGTTGATTGTCTTTGAAACGGAAGGGAATTATGAGGAAGAACTTTATTTAAGGGAAAATCCAATTTATTTAGACGTGAACTACTCGTCACTTAGCAAAGCTTGAAGTGGGAGCTTCTCAGTTCCACGACGAAAGTAACCTTTCGTCTCCCTGAGCGTTACTTCGGGGTGTTCCACCCCTAGTCCAACGCATGGATGCTCTTTTGGTACGGTTGATATTTTACGCAGGAACCGAATGGCTTGGTTTTCGCACTCTAATTTCTTCCTGCATCCTTCTATATCAAGTTATCAAAGAACTTCATATAGCAAGTTTATCAAAAGTTTTTGGCTATGCCAAACCGAAATTCATCTCCCACCTATCATTGGGCTACGCCCTTCACACGCTTGAGGAAGGAGAATTCTTTCGGGGAATACGTTAAAAAATTTTTATGTAGATTATTACGGTTTTAGCTGCTTCGCAGACTGAATTTTCGTAATGTACAAACTTTTTGAAGAGGTATTATTTGAAATGAAATCTTTAAACACGGAATGAATGAACGATTCATTATTAAAGTGATAAAGGAGAACGGTTTCATGAAAAGGATAATATTATGTATATTTGTTTTAAGTTTTGTTATGGGGTCTTTCAGTTTAAATGCGGTCGCAGAAACGGAAGAAAGCGCTGAAATGATATCAAATTGGAAAAGGGTACTTGTTGGTGAACCTTTTACAAATGATGATGTAATTTTAAAAAATATCGTTTGGGATAAAGAAAAGGATTTACAAGATAATGTGTTAAGCAATCTAAACAAAGAAAATGAAAGTCCTTCCTTATTTAAGAACCTTCCAGACTGGAAGCAGAATTCCGCACAAATCACAGAAACAGTGAAAAATATCGAGAAAATGGCGGTACTTTATCAAACACCTAATTCGATATACTATCAAAAAGATACATTACAAAAAGACATTATGTACGCAATAGAATACTTCTATGATCAAATGTATAATGAAAAAATTAAAAATACGTATGGAAATTGGTGGGATTGGGAGATTGGGACACCACAGTCATACAATAACATTTTGGTATTAATGTTTGATGATTTAACTGAGGTGGAGCTAAGCAAATATATAATGGCAGTAGATCGTTTTGTACCTGATCCAACAAAAAGATTAAATGGAATTAAAGAAACGGGAGCTAATTTACTAGATAAAAGTTTTATAGTCATGGTGAGAGGTATCCTGAACAATAATAATAATAAAATTCAATTAGGAATAGATGCGACAAATGATGTGTATAAAATAGTTCAAAATGGCGATGGATTTTATAAAGATGGATCATTTATACAACACACATATAATCCGTATACGGGTGGGTATGGGGAAGTGTTACTTGCGAGAAGTGCTGATATTCATGAATTGTTTAGTGGAACAGACAGACTAACGAATGTACAAGGAATTAAAAAACTATATACGTATATTGAAACTACCTACTTACCAGTTATGAAACAAGGTGAAGTATTTGATATGACGCGTGGCCGAGGTATGTCTAGACAAAATGCCTCCTCTAGTATTGTAGGGAGAAATATTCTGTATGAAATACTTGTAATTAGTTCACAAAATCAAGACTTATCATATCGGGGGAAATATGCAAGTTATGTAAAAGAAGCTATATTTCAACATAACGATTCGGAAAGTTATTATAATGGGTTATCCATTCATAAAACGCAAACATTTCAACGTTTAATGAGTGATAGTTCAATTAAACCAGATTTTGGTGTGAGAGATACAAATAATATGTTAAGCGCAATGAATCAGATGACCCATCAAAAGAAGGACTTTGCAGCTGGATTGAGTTTATTTGGTAAACAAATCAGTTCTTTTGAATATGGAAATGGTGAAAATATGAAGGGATTTTACATGGGAACAGGAATGTTGTATTTATATAACAATGACATTGGTCAATACGATAATGACTA
Organism: Bacillus basilensis; assembly: GCF_050630465.1. Classification (NCBI taxonomy): domain Bacteria; kingdom Bacillati; phylum Bacillota; class Bacilli; order Caryophanales; family Bacillaceae; genus Bacillus; species Bacillus basilensis. The sequence goes on from NZ_JBNTQO010000007.1 coordinate 60,264, forward strand.
TTGGGCAACTATAGATATGACAAGACTTCCTGGCACAACAACAGATCATAAATTAGGGAATTTAATTGATTGGAAAAATTATAATAATCCTAAGTCTTGGTCAGGAGGCGTTTCAGATGGACAGATTGGTTCTGCCAGCATGTATTATACTATGCAGAATGTCACTGGAAGCTCATTAGAAGCAAAAAAATCTTGGTTTTTTCTCAAAGATAAAATTGTAGCAATGGCTGCAGGGATCAATTCAAAAGAGAATGCTGATACAGAGACATTAGTTGAGAATAGAAGATTAGAAAAAGATGGTTCAAATCTTCTGGAGGTGGAGAATACAGAGGTAGCTCTTGATCAAGGTATCCTATTTAAGGGAGCTTCTTGGGCCCACCTTAAAGGAAAAAACAATCAGTCTGATATTGGTTATGTGTTCCCTCAATCTGAAAATATATATGCTGAAAAGAAAGAGCGAAGTGGAAAGTGGTCTGATATAAATAAAGGGGGATCAAGCGATCAGGTAAGTAACATGTTCGCAACACTATCAATACCTCATGGAAAGTCGCCATCAGGTGGTGAGTATGTGTATGTAATTCTTCCTGGTAAGAATCAAGAAGAGACATCTACTTACGCAAAAGAAATGGATGTTTCGATACTTTCTAATACACCAACGCAACAAGTGATTTATGATGATGCTGATGATATATGGATGGGAAACTTTTATGAGATAGGGAAGGTGAATGAAGTAGAGGCTAAAACTAGGGGAGCAATTGCAATAGATTATAAAGATAATGGTGTAAAAGTAGTGATGGCTGATCCAATGAAAGAGCAAGTTAAAGTAATCTTTACTATACCTAAAAAAATAGGTTACAAGGTAGCAGAAAAGGACGATGAGATAACTGTTAAGGAAGATGCAAACTCTTGGATAATAGAAATGGATAGTTCGGATAAAAGTGGGAAAAGTTCTCAAGTGTATTTTGAATAGTAAAGGTTACAAAATACATTTTGATGTGCAGATTGTGTAATAGCTCCCATATAAAACATAAATAAAAGTCAAGTGCTATATTGATAGCCTTGACTTTTATTATGCTCGCAACTAATGATTCTGGTGCAAGACTAAATGATAGCAAAATATACACGGAAATATATCTTGAATATTTAATGAGTAACAGTTTACAAAATACGTATCTTGTTTTGGATTTTAAAAAATTTATTTTCAATTTTCCTAGGTGGCTCGTGAAATAATATCTTGTTTATCAAGTAATAACTTCAAGCTTGATAAAGAGGTTGATTGGAAATTATCTTTTGACATACGTTTTCGGTAGTGCGTAGGAGTTTCCTTAGTCACTTTTTTAAATATACGGCTAAAGGCTGCTAAACTATGAAAACCAACCTGATAAGATATATTTTCTACCGATTCATTAGTCATTGAAAGTAAATATGCTGCGTGATTAATACGCATCCTTATAATCCAGTCTTTCATGCTCATCCCAAAATGATTTTGAAATACCCGAGAAAGATGGCTTCTATTGACCGCAAGATGGTTTGCTACATCACTTACGGTAATCTCCTCTATATAATGCTCTCCAATATATATCATGGCTTCTATTGCGAGTCGTGAAAATTTTTGTTTTACTCCTGGTGAGAGTGAACTAACATCTGTAAGAAATAATCTTAAAAAACGATAGGTTAGCTCATTCAACTTTAATTCATCTTCTAATGTACTGTCGGAGCAATTCATACACTCCAAGATAATCTCCAAATATTGTTGAATATTAGTTGAGGTAACAGCGTAGTTATCACCTTTAAAATTTGAAAAATTAATAATTTCTTCTGCAACCTTCCCACCAAAAGAAAGCCATGCATACAACCATGGTTCCTCTGCGTCTGAACGATAAAAGGTAGACTCTCCTGGAGGAATAAGAAAAAGATCACCTTGCTTTAATGTATATTTTTTATCTTTTACATAGTACTTCCCTTTTCCATCTAGCACGACATGAATAATGTAGCTGTTACGTACAGTAGGACCAAATGCATGAAAAGGTAGTGTTTTTGAAAAACCGCAAAAATCAAAATAAAGTTCGCTCGAGAAGTGGTGGTGTTCTTTTTTTTTAAATACTGCTTGTTCCATGTGCTTCTCCCTTCTTCGAGATTACTATAACCAATATGCCTTTTGAAGCAGGAAACGCAACAAAAGGTTAAATCAAGGTCACAAAATGATATAAAACAGAAAACGCTTTCTTGTTAAACTATACATGAAAAAGAAAACCATAGAAAGGTTAATGTAATTCTTCATTTTTTATGGACAACATTGAAAACGTTTTCTCTCTTTTATTAAAACTAAGTGGAGGGGAATTTCACAAAAGGGGAATGGAAATGGATAAAAAATTAAAACAACGTGTTTCCTATGCTTTAGGTGCATTTGGTCATGACATATTTTATGTAACTTTGAGCACCTATTTTATGGTCTTTGTTACAAGTGCGATGTTCACTGGAGCTGATAAAGCAACGGCTGGAAGAATGATTGGGATTGTTACAAGTTTAATCGTAGTAATCCGATTGGTAGAAATTATTTTTGATCCGATTATTGGAGGGATAATTGATAATACAAAAACGAGATTCGGGAAGTTTAAGCCTTGGTTAGTAGTTGGTGGCTTAGTTAGTTCAATTCTTCTTGTATGCATATTTACTAATTTCTTTGGTCTTGCAATTCATAATACTACGTTATTCATCATATTGTTTGCAATTGTTTATATCTTACTCGATAGTTTTTATTCATTTAAGGATATTGCTTTTTGGTCGATGATTCCAGCGTTAAGCACTAAAACCAAGGAACGAGAAAAATTAGCAACATTTGCACGACTTGGCTCATCACTTGGTGCGAATGGGACTACACTCGCAGTTGTACCAATCGTCACCTTCTTTACTTTCTTGATGACTGGCGAACATTCTCAAGGCGCTTCTGGTTGGTTTTGGTTCGGCGTAATTGCAGCTGTCATTTCTGGAGGGACAGCCATTATTGCAGCATTTGGCACAAAAGAAAATGAAAGTGTAATTCGTCAGCAACAAGAAAAAGCAACCCTTAAAGATATTTTTAAAGCTGTTGCGAAAAACGATCAGTTGATGTGGTTAGCATTATCATATATTGCATATGCCATTGCGAATGTTGCAACTACTGCCGTGTTATTCTTCTATTTCAAATATATTTTAGGAAATTCAGGTGAGTTCTGGATTGTGGGATTAATTGCAGCTGTACTAGGTGTAATTGCTGTTCCGCTTTTTCCAACACTCACGAAGTTAATTTCAAGAAGGTTTGTATATATTGGCGGAATTGTAATGATGCTTCTTGCATACGTATGTTTCACTTTAGCTGGAACAAGTTTACTGGTAGTCATTGTGGGATTGGTGCTCTTCTATTTTCCTCAGCAGCTAATTTTCCTTTCCGCTTTAATGACTATTACTGACTCAGTTGAATATGGACAATGGAAAAATGGTACTCGTAATGAAGCTGTGACACTATCAATTCGTCCATTACTCGATAAAATTGCGGGAGCTTTATCAAACGGAATCGTTGGGTTTGTAGCTGTTGCTTCTGGGATGACTGGCAATGCTACAGCAGCAGATATTACTGCTAATGGTGTTTCGACATTCCATCTTTATGCGTTTTATCTTCCAGCAGTACTCATGATATTTTCCGCTATAATTTTCGCATGGAAGATCACATTGACAGAGAAAAAACATGTACAAATTGTCAAAGAATTAGAAGCAAGGCTAAATCATGGTGAGAAAGCAGCAGAAGGTTTTAATTCTAGTACTGTACATGCTCATGCTCATTCTAAATAAAGGAGTAGGGGATATCTAAAATGAACATTACAACAAAAGATTTCGGTGCTGGTTATACGAGTATCACTATTACCAATCTGAACGGCCTTCAATTGACAGTTTCCGATCTAGGAGCTCGTATTACAAGTTTAAAGGTACCAACAACACATGGTTTACGTGAGCTTATACTTGGTTTTGATACAGCAAAGGAATACCTTGAAAAGGATTTATATATTGGTGCCTCAATCGGACGTGTAGCTGGACGAATTCGAAATGGAACTTTTCAAATCGATGGGGAAATCTATAAAGTACAAGTTGATGAGAAAACTGGGAACACTTTACATGGTGGTACCCCAGGGTTTGAAAGTAAAAAGTGGCAATATTGTGTTGTCGAGAATAATGATGAGGCCTCAGTGATATTTCATATGGTGAGTCCACATGGTGAAAATGGTTTTCCGGGGAACCTTGATATTGAGATATGTTATACATTGACTAACACCAATGTTTGGAAAGTGGAAACTAGAGCAACAAGTGACAAAGATACATTATTCAATCCAACAAATCACGTATATTTCAACTTAACTGGTGATGTAGCACAACCCGTAAATGAACACACATTGTGGGTGGATAGTGATCAATTTGCACCATTAGATTTGGAAAGTGTTCCAATTGGTGTGAAGTTACCTGTAGAAGGGACTGCATTTGATTTTAGAAAGCCAGTGAAACTCAAAGAAACCTTCAGTAGTAATTTTGTTCAAAAGGAATTAGTGGATGGAATTGATCATCCATTCTTCTTGAATCGACCCGAACTATCACATAGTTCAGTAAAACTCACTAGCCCGGATGAAGTGGTTTCTATTGAAGTAGCCACAAAAGAACCCAGCGTCGTCATCTTTACAGCAAATTTCGGTGAAAATACACCGCTTATGCATGGTAAGCAACTTGCAAATCATGGAGGAATTACTTTTGAAACACAGGTTTGTCCAGGGGCTGAACAGTTTTCTGGTTTTGGAGATATGGTACTTAGGGCGAATTCAACTTATCAAACGGTGACAGAATTTCATATTATTTGAGAGCATATTTTTGATAGTCTCATGTATAGAAGGATTAGATACCGCTATCGCAACTTACTTAAAATACGATGTAGTGTCTAGAAATAATGTTGAACTGTTAGAAGTAGTCGAATGAATAACGGGATGATTTCTATATTTAAAACGAATGCAACAGGGAGGTTTATATTTATGGAAAAGAAACGTGAGCTGGCTTTAAAATTTGCTGAGATATTTGGAAATCAAGAAACAACTCAATATTTTTCTCCAGGACGTATCAACTTAATCGGGGAACATACAGACTACAATGGTGGATATGTATTCCCAGCTTCTATTACATATGGGACTTATGGAGTGGCTAGGCGTCGTGAGGATGAGAGAGTATTAGTTTATTCCACGAACTTTGAGAAACTTGGAGTGATTGAGTTTACCGTGAAAGAACTAAATTACGATAAAAATGACAATTGGGCAAATTATGTAAAAGGGATTCTTTTAACGTTGAAAGAAGCTGGTCATAAAATAGACTCTGGTTTTGAATTATTAGTTGAAGGGACGATTCCAAATGGAGCGGGTCTTTCAAGTAGTGCTTCACTTGAATTACTTGTAGGCGTAGTATTAGAAGACCTGTTCAAATTAGATGTGACGCGACTTGAATTAGTGAAAATGGGTAAAACAGTTGAGAATGAATTTATTGGCGTGAACTCTGGCATCATGGATCAGTTTGCCATTGGATTTGGTCAAGAAGACAAAGCAATTCTCCTAGATACCAATACGTTAGAGTATGAAATGGTACCAGTGGTTTTGAATGCCTATGCTATTGTAATTATGAATACTAATAAGCGCCGTGAACTAGCAGATTCAAAATATAATGAACGCCGTGCTGAATGTGAAGAAGCACTCGCATGTCTCCAAACAAAGTTAGAAATCAAGGCACTTGGAGAACTAAGCAAAGCAGAATTTGATGCAAATCAAATTCTTATAGGGGATGAAATCTTAATTAAACGCGCTAAGCATGCAGTTTATGAAAATGAGCGCACAAAAAAAGCAAAAGAAGCTCTTATTGTAAATGATTTAGAAGAATTCGGAAAGCTATTGAACGCTTCTCATGCATCTTTAAGAGATGATTATGAAGTTACTGGGCTGGAATTAGATACATTGGTAGCCGCTGCTCAAAAACAAGAGGGGGTTCTTGGGGCACGTATGACTGGGGCTGGATTTGGTGGATGTGCCATCGCATTAGTAAAAGAAAGTGAAATCCATGCTTTTAAAAACAAGGTTTATGATGAATATCTTAAAGTTATAGGATATGCACCTGACTTTTATGTAGCACACATTGGTAGTGGAACTACTGTAATTGGATGATGAATGGGGTGAAAAAGATGAAAACAAGCCAAGCAATATATGATTTTACTACACTTGCAATTAATAATGGAGCTATTGAGGAAGTTGATCGAATTTATACCCACAATCAACTATTACGTTTGATTGGAGAATCGGACATGGGTGAGATTACTAGCGTAGTCGAAACGAACCCACATGTGCTGTTAAATACGCTTTTAGGTATTGCGATGGAAAATCTAAGTATCTCTCAAAATCAAGTTAATCGTGATATGTTTGAAGCGCTTTTAATGGATGTAATTACACCACTTCCATCTAAAGTTAATGCGAATTTTCAGAAGGCATATCTTAAAAGTCCTAAACAAGCAACGGATTATTTCTTTGAACTTAGTAAACGAAATGATTACATAAAGACACGTGCAATTGAAAAAAATATACAATACGTAGCAGAATCAAAATATGGCGAACTGGAGATTACCATTAATTTATCCAAGCCAGAGAAAGACCCTAAAGAGATCATGGCAGCTAGAAATATATCGACGAGTAATTATCCAAAATGTTTACTTTGTATTGAAAATGAAGGGTATTTCGGTCGTTTGAACCATCCAGGTAGAAGTAATCACCGAATCATTGATATTGAGCTAGATGGAGAAGAGTGGGGGTTTCAATATTCACCATATGCATACTTTAACGAACACTCCATCGTATTATCTAAAAAGCATCGTCCAATGAAAATTTCTCGTGAGACATTTTCTCGTTTGTTCAGTTTTGTAGAAACAATGCCACATTACTTCATTGGTTCAAATGCGGATTTACCTATTGTAGGAGGTTCTATCTTAAGCCATGATCATTATCAAGCCGGACGCCATATCTTTCCAATGGCAAAGGCGAACGTTCTTAAAACATTCGAATTACCTGCTTATCCAAATACTTCTTGTGGTATTGTCAACTGGCCAATGAGTGTGATTCGTCTCTCTTCCCTAAATAAAGAAGAACTCATTAATGCCAGTACCTATATCCATGAAAGTTGGAAGAATTATTCGGATGAATCCTTACAAATTTGTGCACAATCAAAAGATGGAACAAGACATCATACGATTACACCAATTGTAAGGCGCCGTGAAGAGAAATATGAAATTGATCTTGTACTTCGTGATAATAATGTGAGTGAAGAATATCCTGATGGAATTTTTCATCCACATCAAGATGTACAGCATATTAAGAAAGAAAATATCGGACTTATTGAAGTCATGGGACTTGCGATTCTCCCGCCACGTTTGATTAAGGAACTTCATGAAATTGAGCTGTACTTGTTAGATAAGGGGAAATACGTTTCAGAAATCCATCAAAAATGGGCAGATGAATTAAAAAAACAAGGTGGATATACAAAGGCAAACATCCAAAGATTTCTTCAAACTGAAGTTGCAAAGAAATTTGAACGTGTCTTAGAAGATGCTGGTGTTTATAAGGTGAATAAAGAGGGAAGAGTGGGGTTTGAGCGCTTTATTAAGGAATTGCAAGGTTATGAATCGAGGAGTGATGATTAGATTACAATTGTATTGGTTCTGTTGTAAGGTTTTTAAAACTAAGATGAATTGTAGAAAACAAATCCAACTGATCATACTTATGAGATCCGTTGGATATTCAATCCTAAATATTATAATAAAGGATATGCTTCTGAAGCAGCACAAGCTACATTGAAATATGGGTTTAAGGAAATGAGATTACATAGAATTATAGATACATGTCAGCCACGAAATACTCCTTAATATCGATTGATGGAGAAAATTGGAGTGAGAAGAGAGGGCTATTTCAGGAAGTGTATACCGCATGGAAAAGAATGGTGGGATGAATATTATTACGCTATTTTAGAAGAAGAGTAGTGTCTCAGAGCTCATTATTTAAATCTAAATCATAATTGAAATTGTACTTTGGTGCTTTCATACCTAAAGTAGTTCATTTCTCTTATGCTGGACCGTAAATGCCGGGTACTTTTAAATTAGCTTAGCGTATCAGAGGTAAAATCTGCACGAGAGGAAATAATCCCAATTGCAGTGACAGTTTGTTTTTTCGTTATTTCTCAGTTACTTAATTTTCTCAAAAAAGACTATCTTCTTGCTTGTGCATAGAGATAGTCTCCTTAATGATTAATTAGTCGCTGAAGAATTATATGAACATCTATGTGAAATGGAATTTAGTAATTTTATAGAATTACTTCCTGCATTGCGTCCATGTTATTATTCGATTTCTTCTTCGTCGAGATTTAAGGATAAAAAAGTAAGTATTACAGTTAGTGTTGTTGCAGACAATGCATGGAGTGGGAAAGGAACGTACAAAGGTATTGCTTCTACCTATTTAGCCCAGCTTAAAGAAGGTGATTCGATTACATGTTTAATTTCAAATTCACAGGCTGGCTTCAAACTTCCGAAAAATCCAAAAACCCCGATTATTATGGTGGGGCCAGGAACAGAAATTGCCCCGTTTAGAGATTTTCTGCAAGCTCGAAAGTCAATGAAAATTAATGGTGAATCTTTAGGTGAAGCGCATCCCTGTTTTGGGTGTCGTTCACCTAAAGAAGATTACCTATATTAAAAAGAACTTGAGCAAACATAGAAAGAAGGAATCGTGGTTCTGCACACAGCTTTTTCTCGAATGAACAATCAGCAGAAAATATACGTTCAACACTTAATAAAACAAGCTGCTGAAAAGGTGATTAATTTACTTAATCAAGGTGCTCACATCTATATATGCGGTGATGGACGAAAGATGGCGCCTGATGTAGAAAATACGCTTATAAAAAGTTACTCTGATATTTACAATGTGAGTGAGTCAGAAGCACGTGCATGGCTACAAAGATTAGAAGAAGAGCATTATTATGTTAAAGATGTTTGGGTGGGATAATTAGGGGTTTTTTATTAATCGTTGCACGATTTAACACTTTGAATAGAATTGTGAAACAACAATAAGACTAGGAAACTGGGAAATTCCATTTGAAATTGTTTTCTATAGCATATGCACATCAAAAATAAAGAAAAGTTCTAAAAGTTGTTATAGAAATCCTATTTATCTTCAATATTTTAAAAATTACAAAATTACATTTGGAAACAAGTTGTATAAATGTTAAAATAAGATATAAGAATGAAAGGATTCCTCGAAATGTATAATTCTTTTATTTTTTTCTTGCTTAAATGTGTAACTTTTTAAATAAAGTTTTACATAAAAATATTAATATTTTCAGGTCATTATTAGAATTTATATGAATCTGAATGTAAGGAAGGTTTTGGGGATAATATGAGAAAAAATCAAAGCTTAAAACGTTTAGGAGTCACGGCATTAACTATGGGATTATTAGGTGCAGGGATTCTACCAAGTAATTCTTATGCAGATGAAGGGGATATTACTCAAGTACAATCAATTTCGTCTAACAAACCTACAGAAGGACGAGTATTGAATTATATTGATGCCAAAGAAAGTAATGAATTTCTGACTGATAAGGAAGTTAAATCAATTAATCTATCTACTTTAAATGCTATATATCAAGAAGTGAAAAACATTACTGTCAGCAAATCCGAAGACGAACTAAATCGAATTGTAGCTGAAAAGATTAAAAGTAATCAATCAGTATCACTTCGCTCCGCATATTCATTTCAAATACCTGGATTTGGAACATTAACTGATGCTGAAGTTGATTTGGCCAAGAAAAATCCATTCGAATTTGTAACTTATGGGGCTTGCTCCGTTTTAGCGAAAACAACTTCAGAGAAATACTACAGCAACTCAACACTTTATCAAGGAAATGGTGATGCTTTTAGGCACTCTTTTTGGAATGCAGTCCTTTCTAAAGAATTAGGTGCTATTAAAGGTCGTGATGTGGGTGTTGCAAGAGCAAAAGTTTGGACAGATGCCCATGAGCAATATTCTAGTGGCGTTGATAAGGAAATGGACCTGTATAATAATGAAGTTGGTAGAATGATTGCTTATAACAATTATTCATGGAGCATTAATCAATATAGTAGTCACATAAGAAATGAAGTTGCAAATGGTTCAATGGTTAGAATCGCTGAAGACAAACTAGTTAGAACTAATGGCGATCTTTAATAAAATATCTTAATAAAAAAGAATTTATACTATATAAATGTTTTTTCTTTCGTATAAGGCAGAATCAATATGAGATAAGAGAATTCATATGAAAAAATACCCTATAGAATAGATTATTCTATAGGGTATTTTTAAAAAAAAGTTGGTTGTTTCTGAAATAAACTTTTTGTGCAAATAATGAGCTTTTCAAAATTAACGTATGAATAATACTAGGAAAGGTTAAGTGATAAGCTTAAGTTATAAAAATGTACTGATATAGTAAACACTCCAAGCCATTAGTTAATAATAGAACATTATGGAGTGTTTAAATTTTTACAAAATGAATACAGTGAAGTTTGTAAATAGAAGGGTGTGATTATTTAATCTAAAAAAACAAATAACAAGTTCGCACGAAATACCAATTTTACGAACAATAAGATGGATAAATAAAAATCTAATACAGTATTTAGGGATTTCGAGCTCAGTAACATGAGTATCCGTATATTGTTATGTATTAATATAATTCATGTTTTATATAGAAATTATTAAATTATGAATAACTCATTACTAATTTTTATAGCAAATTACATTTTACTTTATAAGATTTTTTCTCACGTTGATCTAATTAACCCCCCATAATTATGTTTATATAAACCAATTTATATTTTTATAAAGACTTTTAAACTATATTCATGTATTAATCTTTTGTATGAATTTTTATAGCAAATTTGTTTTATTTTCCATACATTTATATCTAGTTTTTGCACTAATTTTTATGGTCAAATACAAATTTCTCGCTTAATTATCTATAATTTTTACTTGAGTAAATACATTATTCCATTCACTATTGAGTATTTTTAGCATCTCATAATTTAATTATGTAAATAAGTTTGTGTAAAAATTGAATTTTACGCGAACTTGTGTTCGCACATTTTTTCTGTTATAGTATATATGAGGTGATTTTTATGGATTACAGCAAGCAACGTCAAAAATCCGTACATCGTAAAAAATTATACGAGAATCTAAATGAAATGCCCTTTTACATAGAAGAATTTGTGGAATACAAAGAATTGCATGATGCCTCTCCCTCCACCCTACTGAATTATGTATATGATTTTAGAGTCTTCTTTAATTGGTTATTATCCGAACAAATTATTGAATTAAAACCTATTAAAGACATATCCTTCTCTGATCTGGAGAATTTAAAGAAAAAAGATGTTGAGAACTTTATGAGATTCTTAAAATTACAACAAAACATGCAGAATTCCTCTGTTAACAGAAAAATTTCGGCCTTAAAGTCCTTATTTAAGTACCTTACCTCTCTATCAGAGAATGAAGATGGAGAATGTTATTTTTATAGAAATGTAATGGCTAAAATAGAAATACATAAGGATAAAGAAACATTAAATGCTCGTGCAAAGCGTATGAGATCTAAAATATTCCATAATGATGACGATCAAGAATTTTTGAATTACGTTAAATATGAACATGAAAAATCTTTAACAAAACATCAGTTGTTCTATTTCCTAAGAGACAAAGATCGTGATGTAGCTATCCTCTCCCTCTTTCTTGGTAGTGGTATTCGAGTAAGTGAATTGGCCGATCTTCGTATGGAAGATATAAACTTAAAAGAAAGACTGATTGATGTAATCCGAAAAGGAAACAAAGAAGATTCTGTATGGATTACCCCCATTGCATTGAATGATCTTGAAAAGTATATGGAAATCAGAGATAACAAATATGCTCCAGGGAAAGAATTGAAAAATGTGTTTTTATCGAAATATAAACATACTGCACAACCTCTTTCAGTTAGAGCTATCCAAGATATAGTAGAAAAATATACTAAGGCCTATGGAAAAAGAATGTCTCCTCATAAATTAAGACATACATTGGCAAATAAATTATATATGGAAGAAAAAGATTCATTACAAGTAATGCAGCAACTTGGGCATACCAGTCAAGATACAGCTTTGTTATACACTCAACTTGGGGAAACAACTATTAAAGATAGTCTAGGAAGAATAGGAAAGAATAAATAATAAAGGTTCAGCAATTTTGCATTGCTGAACCTTTATTATTTTTCTTGATAAGAGAGAGGATTTAAAATCTATGATAAATTTACTTAATTTCGAAATTTATTATATAAAAAATATAGAGTTTAAATTCTACTTTAATTAGAATTTAAACTCTCTCTTAATAGGATATTAAATAACAGTTTTAAATTCCTAAAATTATTGTTTACGTTAAATAAGTATTTAACGCGAAGATAAAATTTATAGTGAAAGTTTTTGTGCCTCCCCTTTTGCTGTAAATGTAGAAAGACATGAAAATGGATACTTTTTAGACAAGAAAGTAGATACTTCTATCCCTATCGTTGTTTAAGAACAAGAAATACACTTTATAGAAAATAAGGAATCCATTTTCCTTTGTTAATAAAAATTTTTAAAATTAAAAGCTGATTTCTTTATCGTATAGAAAATCAGCTTTGGACTTAGTTATTGATTTAGATTTGGATTACTTAAAAATTTCATCAAATGTTTTTTCTGCTTTATCAGCATCCTTTGATATGGCTAACAAAATATAGTTATCTTTTGTTTTCAAGACGTGTTTTTCTATTAAGAAATATTCGTTTGGAAGGTAGTCTTTAAAGCTTTTTGATTTCTTTTCGACCCTATTTGAAATTTTATTTTTAATGTTTTCTACATTTTTTTTATCTTTTACTTTAATCACAGCAATTTCATCAGCTTTAATATTCGTAGGAGCAGTATATAACACAAAGCTTTCGACTTCATCAGTATTTATGTTATATAGCTTTTGAAGCTTTTTACTATCCCCTACCTTCATTTCTTCTAGGTTAGTAACATGTTCAATTTTCTCTCCTATTTCGGTTGCTGATAGACTATTAACGTTTTCTTTTTTTCCAAAACAACCACTTAAAGATCCTAAAGTAATCGTACAAGCAATAATAGTAATAACAAATTTTTTATTAAAAAGTTTCAACAATTTTATCATTAGTTTTAATTCTCCTATTCATTTAGTTGTTTCAAATTTTTTAGAGTTAAACAAGAATCCTAATGCTTCATATTTAATGAATATCACCATAAACATAGATTGATTAAAGACAGGAATAATGATTTTTATAGATAGAGCATATATTAAATTCATTGAATTATTTTATTCGGATAAATCGGTTATAGATGAATCTTCAAAGAAAGTATTTCCATTATAAAGCACTAACATATCATTAATTTTATTTTTCTGTACCAACATATTTAGACTATCTTTATAGTATCTAAGGTCGACTATATGGATTTCACTAAAATGTGGTAGTAAAAAAGGCAGTAAAGAATTTGCATAAGAATCTTTGACAACTAATAATTTTTTTCCATTCGTATTATCGGTTTTTATTTTTATTAATGGATGATTCCCATTGAAAAACACAGTATATTTGTCTTTTTTCTTAATGTTCTCCATTTCATAAAGAGAAGTTGAAGTCTTTCTTTCATCAATATACTCTACTTTATATTTGTTAACTTTCTTTGGTTCATATAATTCAATACTATCAGGATCTATATTTCTAAAGCCTGCTTTTGAATATAGGGAGCCATAAAAGCCATTTGTAATTTTTTTTATGTTGAATGAATCTTTTTTATTAGGTGTAAATTCCATATTCTTTCCTAGCTCTTGATAAGCATAATATGCACCTTTGGTGGTCCAATGATGATCGGTTTTATAGTATATATATTCATTCTTTTTAGAACTCAATATAGGATATACATCAATAAAGTTTATATCCTTATCTAACGATTTTTTTACTTTATTAATATACGTAAGCTCCTTACTATGAGAGACATAGTTTGGGAGTTTATCTTCTAAAATACTAATTGCTGTTGGTACTAACATAACTTGCATTTTCACATTAGGATTTGCAATATGAAAATCATTTATTGCTTCTATTTTACTTTTTACCTCTTGTTCCTCCGGCTTACTGAATTTTTGAAGCAAAAAACCATCTTTACCTATATACACGCCATTATTTTCTTTCTTTCCTATTGTTAGTTCCATATCAGATTTCACGCCTATCCAAAAGTCCCTAAATGCAAACTGATCAGAAATATATTTTTCGTAGTTAGAAGTGAACTTTTTTTCTATTAGATTTTGAAAAGAGAACTTTGGTAACTGCTCTAGCTTTCTATTCTCTGTATCTGAAAATATTTTATTAGGAGTTAATAAATTTATGCTAAACATTCCCCCTATAAAGATGGACAATAATCCTGCCATAGTACATTTGTATATTTTTTCATACCTATTCAAGTAACTCACCTCTTTCAAACTAAATACAACATCATTGTTCTATAGATTATTATTAAAACCTAAAATATAAGAATGGATTATATGTTTCATTCACTAAATAAGCAGTTGAAAGAATTACTAATACTACATAAAACACTGGAATTCCAACGGCACTTGGTAATTTCAACTTTTCTCTAATATATACAAACACTCTTTTAGGGAATGGTGTCGAGCATATTGCTAGGACAACAAATAGCATGAAATTAGTTGTTAGATAATATAGAGTTTTATTATCTAACAAAACAGATTGATTAAAGCCAAACATTGTTCCTATGAAATTCATTGCTACTGATAAGCTTTCAAATTCAAAAAATACCCATCCAATTAAAACAATGATAAGTGTATACATATGTCCGATAAAGCTCATTCTCTTTTTAAGCCATTTTAAAAGAAATAGCTTTTCTAATGTTACAAATAATCCAAAATACAATCCCCAAACAATAAAATTCCAGTTCGCTCCATGCCACAATCCTGTTAAGAACCAAACGATAAACAAATTTCTAAGCTGCTTGATTAATCCGGTCCGATTTCCGCCGAGAGGAATATATACATACTCTCTAAACCATGAACCCAAAGATATGTGCCATCTACGCCAAAACTCGGTTACACTTTTTGAGATATAGGGATAGTTAAAGTTGTCTGGAAAATCAAACCCAAACATTTTACCGAGTCCTTGAGCCATAGCTGAATATCCTCTAAAATCAAAATAAATTTGGAAAGCAAAAGCAATAATCCCAATCCACGCTGTAAGGATTGTAAGTTCTGATATAGAAGTTGCTTTTACACTTGTCCAAAGAAGTCCTATATTATTGGCTAAAAGTACTTTTAACGCAAGTCCTCTAATAAATAATTCCATTCCTTCACCAAAACGATCTAGTGTTACTTTTCTGTCTTGTAATTGTTTATCAATATCACTGTATTTTACAATAGGTCCTGCAACAAGTTGGGGAAACATCGTTACATAAGTTCCAAAAGAAACAATGTTTTTTTGTGCTTGTACTTTCCCTAAATAGACATCAATTACATAAGACATAGTTTGAAAAGTATAAAAAGAAATTCCCACTGGAAGAGGAAGGGCCTCGACCGGAATATTTAAGCCGAAAATCGTATTGATATTATCCACCACAAAACCATAATATTTGAAGAAACCAAGTATTCCTAAATTGATTACTATGGAATTAATAAATATCGCTTTTGTAATACCCTTACGATCCCTATATTTATCTATAAATAAGCCATTCACATAGTCAAAAATGGTAGAGAATATCATAATGACTATATACACCGGCTCACCCCATGCATAAAAAATAAGACTGACGATAAATAATATAAAATTTCGAAGAACTTTAGGTGATACGTAATAAATAATAAGTGCTAATGGTAAGAACATGAAAAGAAAAATTAAACTACTGAACACCATTGTTCTTTCACCTCCTACAATTGTTTTATCTGTGTTTTTTCTTGAAAATTTACAGTTCTTACATAAGAACTGTAAATTTTTAGTATAGATACTACTTAACAGAACCCTTTAATTGTTCAAGTAAAAGCTTGTAATAATCAGCTTTAAAATGTACACCATCTTGATCGTGTAAATCTTTGTTTTTTTCAAAGATTGGAGATAGATTAATGTACTCTGCTTTCTTAGCTTTTGCTAATTCCTTAAGTTTCGCGTTATATTCATCAATATGCTTATACTGTTGGTATTCCTGTAATACCTCATCTTTAACTGGTGTAACAGATAAAAGGTGTATATTTACATTGGGAAGTTTTTCTTTTATTTTTTGTATTAATTTGGAATAGTTATCTATTGAGAACTTGACTGGATTTTCAATAGGTTTTCCTTCGAGATCCATGGGCATCAGTAAATCATTCGTTCCAAAGCTCATAAAAATATGTTCAGGTTTTTTTTCTAGTATTTTGTCAACATCTTCCTCTATTGCCATGGCCGTCACTTTCCCTTTGTCAGCAATAATGTTTTGATCGTCGACTAATTCTTGATCAATCATTCCTTCAGTAATGGAATCTCCAAAAAATAAACTATTTTTAAAAATAGGTTGATACGCACTATCTTTCGATTTTTTTTCATGCGTAGCATTTTGAGTAACCTCATTTGATGTTTTTTCAGTCCCGTTATTTACACAGGCTGCGGAGGACAATACAATGGCCCCCGTAAGTAGACAAACACATACTTTCTTTAACATTTCTATCTTCCTCTCAGTTCATTATTGCGTAAGCGATGGTGTATATAGCAATGTTATTTTTGATTTCAATACGAACCTTTCGTTTACAAAATATAGATTAATCTTTATAGGTAAAGATAAAATGCAGATAAGATAGAAATAATTTAAAGAATCCACAGTTTGAAAATGATTTATTAAATAACTTAACAGAAGAATAGTTTAATACTTATATTTTTGAGGTTGAATAGGAGGTTTGATTGAAGAAAATGCATTTAATAATCGATGAAAAGGTTTGGTAATGGTTGATTTTAAGATAGGAAATATGCGTTGGTTTAAATAAAAAAGGAAGCGAACTGTTGCTAGTTGCAATATAGTTCACTTCCTTTTTATATTCACCTTATATAAACTTTACACACATTAAAAGTAGTAATTTAATAATACAAATATGTTTTCATTTAATTTAACTGCTTTTTTAAATATTCTAACCAAATTGGATAAAATTCAGGCTTAAAATGTATGCCGTCCTTAACATAGAGATCTGGATTATCTTTAAATATCGGAGACAAGTCGATAAAATTCACTTGTTCTTTTTTTGCTAACATTTTAAATCCTTCGTTAAAATCATTAATATTTTTATAACGTTCTTCTTTTTGTATACGTTCTGGTGTAACTGGTGTAATTGATAGGATATTTATTTTTGTATTAGGTAATTTTTCTTTTATTTTTTGAATCAGTTGAGAATATTGGATTATTGTAGATTCTTTTGTTTCACTAAGATTACATAAACCAAGTAAGATAAATATATTTTTTGGTTTTTGATTAGCTACTTGCTCTATATCTGTTTGGGCATCTCCAATTGATTTCCCTATACTACTTACAATGTTTTTTTCGTCTAATACATCAATATCATGTAGGCCATCTGTAATGGAATCTCCTAAAAATACACTTGATTTAAAAATAGATTTAAATGTTGAAGTATCTATTTTTGACGAAGAGATGTGCTCTTTTTCAACAGTTTGAGAAGAAGAGTCTATTTTAGAGATTGGACTAGCAATATCTTTTTTACTATCTGGATTTCCGCAAGCTGACAAGGCAATGATACCTATCAATGGAATTGTAATTATTTTTTTAATCATATAAATTTCCTTTCTTACAGTGCTCTTATTAGTAAAATTAGATAGAATTTTAATGAGAAAAATTAATTTTTAAGTATAACTATGTTTATACTATAGACGTTGATCCTTTTGGAAATTTAGACGAAAATGATCTACATCATTGTATATCCCAAATTCATAACCTTGCTCTTTATAAAATTTAATAATTTCAGGAAGAGCTTGTAATGTTTGCGCCTTTTCATGCATTAAAACAACTTCTACATCTTCAGTTGTCTGTTTCTTTACATTTTCTATAATCTGAGTTGGATTATCTTGTAATTTCCAATCATTTGAGTCTATTGTCCAATCCCATACCTTTATTCCTGCTCCTACAATTTGATTACGAATTTCTTCACTCTTTAATCCTGGTGCGGAACCATACGGTGGACGAACTAGCTTAGGAGTTGTACCTGTAATATCATGAATAAGAGCCAACGTTTCTTTCATCTCTGGTACAAATTGTCCTTTTTTATATAACTTATCACTATTGTGTGTCATACTATGTGCACCAATATAATGTTTTTCTTTTACTGCTCGTTTTACATTTTCCTGAAAACCTGTATTTTGTAAATTGCTACCTTGCATAAAAAATGTTGCTTTGATATTTTGTGCTTTCAGCACATCTAAAAATTGTCCCGTTAATGTGCTAGGACCGTCATCAAATGTTAAATAAACAACTTTTCCTACTGGTTTTCCGTCAGGTCTTTTTTGTTTTATCGGTGATGTTTCATTTTTCTTTTCTTGTTGTTGCGTATTGACCTGTTTAATACTTTCATTAGCTACTCCTCTCGCTGGGGTAGAGTTCCATTTCCCAATTAAAAAGAACATGAAAAAGGTCGTTGCTAGAACAACTCCTAGAGATATTATTGCTTTAGTTAATACACTTGCTTTATTCTTATTCTGTGATTCTTTCATTATTTTTCAATCCTTTCGCTATTGATTTTCATATTAATTATTTATAAAACTGATCCTTGACTGAATTATTAGTTTCAACCGATATTTACAATAAATAGATTAATAGAAACAGATAAAGATAAAATGCAGATAATGTCGAAATCAGTTAAAGAATAATATAGTGTATTTATTCTTTAGGAAAATATTTATCACTCTAATACATTTAAGTTAATTCTTAAATTAGAAAAATGAACATTCATCAAAAAATAACCTTACATATACCCAAAATAAAAAATACTATTCTTCCTGATTAAGACTTAGAAAGAATAGTATTTTTCAATTTACTTATTTTGCTAGATGGTAAAATAAGTAATAACACCATCTACAATACCTTTTTTTGATTTCTCCTGGAATTCTTCTGAATTCATTCTTTTCTCATCGCTTTTATTAGACGTAAACCCTAATTCAATTAAGATAGCTGGTGCAGGATTTTCTCGTAAGACAAGAAAATCACTTTTACGAATACCTCTATCTCGAGTATCTATATTTTGCTCAAAAATAGCTTCTTGTACAATCTTGGCTAACTTTTTATCTTTTCTTTTATTAACTCCATAATGAGTTGTTATTCCTTTTACATTTGTATCCTCAAAAGCATCGTGATGAATGCTGATATAAAGATCCGCCGACTGCTCTTTAGCTACTTTGACACGTGTCTGTAATTCTTTCTTTTGCTTTGTTTCTGGAAGTAAACTAGTATCTTTTTCACGTGTTAATATAACTTTTGCATCCGTTCTTTCTTCTAATTCTTTTTTTATATTTTGTGCTACTTTTAAATTAAGATCTTTTTCAATCGTTCCAAAGTTCTTTCCTTTCGTCCCTCTATCTCCTCCACCATGCCCCGGATCAATTACAATTGTTTTTCCTCTTAAGCGTAAATCTTCTTTTGATATATTTTTATGTCCTTTAGCATGTATTAAACCGAAGCCTGTACCTATTATTAATATAATAAATAAAAGCAATGTCACTCTTTTTTTCATTTTAACTATCTCCTTATCAGCTTTTAATTCAGTTTCTAATGAAAATATTAATGAATGCTGATAAAGATAAAATGCAGATAATGTCGATTTTGTTTAAAAATGATAAAAACGTGTAGAACAAAAATTCTACACGTTTTTATTTAAGTAGAAGTAAAATAATACTCCATCTTCTGTATTGGAAACACCGTATTCTACGCCATGCAGCTCTAATATATTCTTTGAAATAGCAAGGCCCAATCCTGTTCCACCTTTAGAGCGTTGACGAGACGTATCTCCTCGATAAAAACGATCCCATATTTTTTCTAAATGTTCTAGAGCAATATGAGCCCCTTTGTTTTCTACACATACTTTTACACGTTTATTTTCTTCTATTGTAGAAATAATAATATTCTCATGTTCTGGTGTGTAACGAATCGCATTCGTAATAAAGTTAGTTATAACCTGTTCTATTCGATGTGGATTGGCAACTACCTCAATTTTAGAAAGTTGTTTATGGACATGTAATTGCTTAGCTGTTATATCCGAAGCTAATTGCTCGCATATATAATCAATCATCTCATCAATATGGAAAACACCCATTTCCATTTTATACGTACCAGACTCGAATTTTGCTAACTCCAGCATATCAATAATAAGCATATCCATTTTATCTACTTCTTTTGACATTGCTTTAAAGTAATAATCTTTTTTATTACTAGCTACACCATCCTCCAAAATTGAAATACAGCTTTTCATAATACTTAAAGGTGTTTTTAACTCATGTGAAACACCAGCGATGAATTCTTTACGTGTATTTTCTAATTGCTTTTCTTTCTCTATATCTTGTTGTAATTGATTAATATACGAATGCAAAGCCTTAGAAAGCGTATTGATATTTTGTGATAAAGCTCCTATTTCATCCTTTGTAGTAATAGGTATTGTTTCAGAGAAATCTAAGTCTGCAATTTTTTTTGTAGTATCGTTTATTTGTAATAGTGGTTTGGCGATTTTTTTTGAATAATAGAACGATATTAAAACGATTAAAATCAATACAAATATAATTAAATATACGTAATAATCCTCTATCATTTGCACAGCTTCATTAACTGGTTGCAATGATGTCATAGCAAAAATATAGTTTGTCTTACCATTTGTACCTTTTGTTGGTTTGATTAATAATTTATATTTAATATCATTTTCTTCATAATCCATTATTTCTGTAGAAGTGAGATTATTTGATTGTTGATTTAATATTAAATCAACCTGAAATTGTTTTATTCTATCTATAAGCACACGATTTCCATAAATAGTGTTAGTTCCTAAATTCCCTTCCGGTAAGTACACGTTTTTAATACTTCCTGCTAAGTATAATTGTGAATTTTCTTTTGAAGATGTGGCTTTTGGACCATATAACCTTTCTGACAGTTGCTTGTTCTCCAGAGCAACATTCTTATCTTTTATTGTTAACATCGCGGGGACTACTGTATCTCCTTCCTTTACCCCATCAATAATAATGTAATTCTCCTGTTCTAAACTATCTTTTATTCGTTGTATATCATCTAAATTAACAAAGTTATACAAAGGTATTTGAATTAAACGTTCAGAAAAAATCTTATTTTTGTTAGGATCCAATTGAATTTCTAAAGAAAAATCATTTGCATATTTTATATTCCCTACACTGTCTAGCGTTGTAATCCATGTGGCATTCTCTTGATAAAACTTCTGTTCCAACTCTTGAATTATCTTTGCGTCATCTCCAGCTTTTACATATGCTTTTTCAAAGGATTCAATATTATTTTTAATATCATTAACTTTTCGATTTGCGTAGTATTGCTTAAAAAATATAGTTTGTCCAATAAAAATAGTTAATAAAATAAGTGAGCATAATGCCGTTGTTAATATAAATAACTTTAATACAATTCCTTTTTTCATACCTGTGCCTCAAATTTATAACCAGTTCTCACAACAGTTACAATACAAGATGCTTTTTGCCCTAATTTATGACGCAAATTACGGATATGGCTATTAACAGTACGATCATCCCCAGCAAATTCATAACTCCAAATTTTAGTGATTAGTTGTTCTCTCGTAATCACAATCCCTTGATTTTGCATTAAATACGTTAATATTTCAAATTCTGTATGTGTCATACTTATGTCTTCCCCATCTACAGTTACAGTACGGGAAGGAAAATGCACATGGATACCACTACTAGTCAAGGTGTCTTTATTAGCTTCATTAGCTACATTAACTGCAGAAGAATAGCGACTTTCAATTAATCGTTTTGCTCTTGCTAATAAAATAGGCGGACTGTATGGTTTTGTAACATAATCATCCGCTCCCAGTTCAAACCCGAGTAAGGTATCGTCCTCATCCACTCGAGCCGTTAGCATGATAATAGGTACATTAGATTTTTTACGAATTCTTCGACAAACTGACCAACCATCTAATTCTGGTAACATTATATCAAGAATAATTAAATGCACCTCATGTTCTTCAAATATAGATAATGCTTTTTTCCCGTCAATTGCTTCTACCACCTTATATCCTGCGTTTAGTAGATAATCCTTCATAATTTCACGCAAAATATCTTCATCTTCTACAATTAAAATTGTTCTTTGCATATTTTATCTTCCCCACGATTCTTATTATTTTTATAAAGAAATAGTTCATTTCATATTTTAACCATTTAAAAACTTTTCACTATTCCATCTCTACTAAATGTAACATAATTATATGGAGATAATACCATACTGGTATAAAGATAAAATGCAGAGATAATCTCGAATTATATATATGTTTTTTCACCGGCTAGTGTAGTTGAAAAAATAATCTATAAAAGACACAAAGTATCCATTTTGGTGTCTCCTTTTTAAAAAATATCCAGTTTTATGTCTTTATACAGTAAAAGACATGAAACTCTAAACTATTTAGACAAGAAAGTCTAAAATTCCGCTTTTAGATATTGGTTGGGATAAGAAAGTCTACACTGAAATATTATACCTTTTGATAGGTGTTTTATAGTTGATTCATTGTTTTCCACTACCACATTGAATTACCGGTAGTACTAATGATAAATGAAAGTGATGCATTAAATTGCAATACCATTATAACTATGAATGATAGCATAGCTAGTAATATCAAATGATTTCAGCCGACCATTCCCCTTATCGCCCATCTCCCTACAAAATTGTGGAAATAAAAAAGAGCAAAACCATTAAAATGATCCCACTCCCTCATATCGATTTTAGTATGTTTTTTCGTATTTTTTCTTTTTTAATTTTTCCATCTATCATCATAAGTATCGAGTAAAAGAGGTATATACAGTCCATCCTGACTATCTCCATAATAAACTCTGTTATATTCCACATTAAAACCATTTGCCATATAGAATATGGCTCTTCTTACAAGCCTTAATGTTTCATAAGTAGCACATTCTAAGTCTGAATAGCTTACTATATACTCATACTTACTATTATCTGCTAATTTTTCGCTAAAAGGTATATCGTATGATTCAAGAACCCTAATGTATCTATGTTCAATGCAGTTACGCAATAGCCGAATCACTCTCATATCGCCATTCTTAAAATCTAAATCCTTACTTAACCAATACAAGGCGTTAAACGAACTTCTTAATGCTACATCTAATTCAATTTCTTTGTACCACTTATGGAAGTCTATTTGTTGAACCCGAATGTTTTGGTTATGAAATTTACAGCAGAATAACCCTATCTTATCAAGCACACTAAATGCGGTTCTGGTGCAAAAACTCTAAAGCTCTTGCCAGTAATCTCCTAAACTTGGACATACTGATAGTATTACTCTAAAAAAGGTGTGTGATCGGTATGGAAAAGAGAAATTTGTTCAAATGGAAGCATTATCAGCCGGAACTAATCTTATTAACAGTAAGGTGGTACCTAAGGTACAATTTGAGCTTCCGTAACCTGGTGGAAATGATGGAGGAAAGAGGATTATCCATTGCTCACACAACGATTATGCGCTGGGTTCATCAATATGGACCTCAACTAGAAGAGAAAGTACGACATCATCTAAAATCAACAAATGATTCATGGAGAGTCGATGAAACCTATATTAAAGTAAAAGGGCAATGGATGTATTTATATCGTGCCGTTGATTCAGAAGGGAATACCATTGATTTTTATCTAAGTAAATCAAGAGATAAACAAGCCGCCAAGTGTTTTTTCAAGAAAGCCCTGACTTTATCGTACGTTTCTAAACCTCGCGTGATAACAATAGATAAGAACCCTGCCTATCCTGTAGCAATTCAAGCGTTGAAAGAAGAAAAACATATGCCTGAAGGCATAAAGCTAAGACAAGTTAGATATCTCAATAATATAGTGGAACAAGATCATCGTTTTATTAAGAAACGTGTGCATCCTATGTTGGGGTTTAAGTCATTTAAAACTGCAAATTCTATATTGAGTGGTGTTGAAGCCATGCATATGATTAAAAAAGAACAGATTGATTTACGGGACCAGTCTGTCCAAAATCAGAAAGAATTCATCCATCAATTGTTTGGGCTAACAGCATAAAATACAATTCCGCTCGAAATATATGCGCTATATTCTCTTTTATTTTATCTTTGCACCAGAACCCTAAATATTATTATGTAGTGACGATAACTCTAAATTATTTTTAATAATTAATAGAAAACTAATTTTATTTATATCGAAAACTATATTATAATAATAATATTTCCTTATAAACCTTTGATAAAAGGAATAGAAAGCTACAAAATAACAAATTTGAAAAACCTTGTTCAAAATTCGACTAAATTTACATTTTCAACTATTTTTATAGGAGAATTCTAATCAAAACATATTAATTACTATACTTTTTGGAAATAATCACACATTTCTATTAAGGTAAATTTATATGTATTCGTATTTTAGATTCAACAGTATTTCAACTTCCTATTATATTTTCATCAATTTATCCTGGTACGGGAGGATGCAGCCATAAAACTGGAGTAAAGATACAGCCTAAGTATAATTTATCAAAATGACAATTCCTTCATATTGATACAGGTCCAGGTAGTTATTTCTAACAATGACTATAAATAGGGAATACAAGGATATATAATTATTTATTAATATTTATTTGTATAACCTCTAAATGAATGCTTTTCATATTTATTTGGATATAAATCATTAATCATTGCATATGGACTACCATTCCAGTATCTTATTAATGGAGTCCATAATCTATGCCTTTTCAGCCAATTCATTGTATATTTCTGTAATAATTGATTATCTGCCAGCTTTTCTTTTTCCTCAATTGTCCATCGTAATGCATCAAGCGCTTTTTCTTTTGTCCAAAAATTATTAGGCGCCTTAGTAAATTCCCATTCTTTAAATTTATTTGGATACAAATCATTGATCATTGCATATGGACTATCATTCCAATACAATTGTAGGGCCCCTCTTAATCCCAATTGCGTTAACCATTTTTTTTCGTAAATATCTTTCAATTGTTCCTGATTTAACTTTTCTTTTTCTTCAATTGTCCATTTCAGTGCTTGTAACGCCTTTTCTTTCGTCCAAAAATTATTAGGCGCCTTAGTAAATTCCCATTCTTTAAATCGTTTTGGGTATAAGTCATTAATCATCGCGTATGGGCTTCCATCCCAAATCACCCGTAAAGGTGCACTTAGTCGCCGTTCACTTAACCATTTTTGCCCATAAATTTGCAAAAGTTTTTGTGGAGATAGTTTTTCCTCTTCTTCAATTATCCATCTTAATAATTGTAAGGCTTTTTCTTTCGTCCAAAAATTTAATGGTGTCATTTTAAATTCCCATTCCTTAAATCGGTTCGGATATACATCATTAATCATCGCATACGGACTATTTTCATATTTAAGCTTCAATAAGCCATGTAGTCGGTACTTCACAATTAATGCGTTACCCCAATGCAGTTTAATCTCTTCTTCGTTCCACTTTAAAATATTTGTTACTAAATACCTTGTTACTCTTTTAGCCATATCATTGTTTTCATCTGAGTTCCAAGTGTTTCTTGGGAATCTATTTCTTTTTCCATCTAATATCTCCTGATAAATCTCCTCTATAGTAATTGCTTCAATCTGCATTTCACAATTTTCATTCCTTTCCTACCTTTTAAATACATAAAATTTCAATTTAGTTATATAGGTTAAAGCTATGGCTGTGTTATTCTATGGAAAAACTTCAATAATGATTTCCAAGAAAATTAATGTGGATATTTATAAAATGATTTATGTATAACATTCAATCAATCTCTATTAAATTCTGCCATGAGTATCCAGGGGGAATAGATAATAAAAGTAAAAAAGACCACTGTATTTATAAAAGTTACAATGGTCTTTTTTATTACTCTTATATCATATTTATTATATTTATTTCTCTTTGCCTTGTTTCTCAATAATAAATTTCGAAACTAATTCTGATAATGCTTCTACTTTTTCTTTTATTTTGTTAGATTGATTCGAGATTTCTTCAATTGAGACTGCCTGTGATTGGATTGACTGTACCGTTTGAGTTGTTTCCTTAGCTACTTGCGTTGCGGTTTCAGAAACACTCGACATAGAGGCGTTTACTTCTTCTGTGCCGGCAGACATTTCTTCTGTCGCTGCAGATACTTCTTGAATTTGACTAGTGATTTTATTAATAGCTACCATAATAGATGAGAATGCTTGATCCGCTTTATTAGCTGTTTCTTTTCCTTCCGACGCTTTTTGTTGACCTTTTTGCATTGCGTCAACTGTATCTTTTGTATCTTGTTGAATGGCTAGTATTAAATGATTGATTTCATCTGCAGATACTTTAGACTGTTCAGCTAAATTCCCTACTTCTGCTGCTACCACTGCGAATCCTTTTCCATTTTCTCCGGCACGTGCAGCTTCAATTGAAGCATTTAAGGCAAGGAGGTTTGTTTGTTCAGCAATATTAGTAATCGCATCTAGAGCTTTATCAATTTGCTGTGTACGCATAACGAGTCTCTCTATTACTTTGGATGTTTCTTCAACAACCTCATGAATACTATTCATTTGAAGTATAGATTGTTTGATTACTTCACTACCAGAATTGACTTGTTCTGTTGTTGTGACCGCCACTTCTGTAACCGTTGCTGAAGACTCAGCTACAGTTTGAACGCCAGTCGCAATTTCTTCCATTGATGAAGAGCTTTCTTGAATACTAGTAACTTGTCCTTCTATTTTTTTATCAACCTCGGATATAGTTTGAACTACCTCTCTTGATATATGAGATGCTCGTTTAGTATCTTGTAACATTCCATTGGTAGAAGAAATGACCTCTTGAGTTGTGATTTTTACTTCTCCAATTAATTGTTGTAAGTTATCCAGCATACTATTAAAAGACCTTACAATACTTCCTAATTCATTATCCGATTTATAAGAAGTACGTATCGTTAAATCACCTGCAGATACCTTTTCCATATCTCTTTCTAATAATACAATCGGTTGTCTAATTGTACTTTTAATGATATATCCAATAAAAATAACGATTGCGATTGCTATAATAGAGATACTGACAAACAGCATTATAGTATTTGTTGCACTGGCTGTATTATTTTTTTGTAATTGATCTGCATTATTATTATTAACCTGAATGAGCTCACGAATAGCCTGCACTGCCTTTTTCATATTAGGGTCAACTTCTTTCAGATAATAAGCATATGCTTCTTCATTATTAGATTGTCCCAAATCTTGTACTTTCCTCAGTTGTGTTCTTAATTCATTAAATACTTCATGAAATGTTGTATACAATTCTTTTTCTTTATTAGAACTAACTCTAGACTCAAACTTCTTTATTAACTGATCAGTTTCTGTACGAGCTACATCTATTTCTGCCAAAAGCTCCTTTATTCTTTTCTGATCTTTTGATAGAATAGTTTCCTTTACATTCATATTGATTAGATAAAAATTAGACTCTATAGCTCCTATCCACTGAATTGGTAATAAACTATCTTCATACATCGTATTAGATGCATGCTCCCCCTTTTTCAGACCCAAAAATCCTAGTATAGATAATATTATACAAGCCACACTTGCTATAATTACTAATACATTTAATGTTGTACCAATTTTACTGTTTTTAAAAAACGACAATTAACTTCACTCCATTGTTATATTATGATTGAATAATTTTATTTGCATAAATAAAAGACATTTAATTGTTTATATCTATTAAAAAACCGTATAAAGTTTTCTAAAATAAGAAAGTTCATATTTAAATCTAAATTTAAATATAGTCCGGTAAAAAGAGCGTGTTTTCATCTATTTATCTAAACACGCTCCTGCTAATATTTAAACCCTATAGTAATTGCTTATTCCATTCTGATTTCCTTTTTACTAATACATATCTTTTTATATACGATTATCATGCCAAAAGTTTATTGGAAAATGGTCATTCTCATTATAAGCTTCAAATTCATAACCTTTTTCTTTTAATCCTTTTATAATTGCTGGAACTGCCGCGACAGATTGGGGATGAATATCATGCATTAAAACAATTTCTTTTGAAGATGTCGCACCTGCCAATACATTTTGCACAATTTTTGCAGCTGCTACATCAACGGCTAATTTATTGTATTTCCAATCTAAAGAATCAATTGTCCAATCCCATACTTTTAAATCATTTCCGACCACTTGATTTCGAAGTGATTCATTTAAGCCAGGCATTGATCCATATGGTGGCCGTGTTAATTTCGGTGAGTTTCCAATAACATTTTTAATTAAAGATTGATCCTCTTTCATTTCCTTAACATATTCCTGATTGGTATATAACTTTTTAAAATCATGTGTCATACTATGCATGCCCACATAATGGCTCTCTACATGTTCTCGTTTCACTAAATCTGGGAACCTTTTCACATTATCGCCAATTAAAAAGAATGTTGCTTTCACATCATTTTTCTTTAATACCTCTAATAGATTAGCTGTATATTTTCCTGGTCCATCATCAAAAGTTAAATATACAACTTTTCTTTCTTTACCATCAAAACGATTAGGTATCGATTTTTTCAATTCATTTTTAGGTAGACTGCTCACTTGTTGAACACTGTTTGCCTCTTCCGCATTTACCAGCTTAGGATTCGTAATAGATTGAAACATGTAATACCCTATTGCTACTAATGTAATGGCCAACAATACACTTATAATTCTTTTTTTCTTAAGCTTAATTTTCATATTATAAACTTCTTTCTATCGTATTAATAATCTGTATAGGTAAAAATTAGTGTCCTGCACTAGCGTTCATGGCATTTCCTATAATAGTTAGAATTACTGGAAATAATACTGGTCCTAAGGTAAGGAAAATGTTTAAAAGTATAATAAATTTATATAGTAAGCTATAATTTTTACTATTACTGTTTTCGAATACTAGGATGAATAATGTTATTATAGTAATTAAATGTAGTAATAAAATTATCAACCAATAATACATCATTATAGTAAGATTCCACTTTCCTAAAACTTGGTATGTTACCCCTATTATTATCCCTAATATAGTAGCATTAAAGGAAATAAACAAAGTTCTTTTTAGTATTTTAGGAAATGTTTTGTGATCAACAGTTTCATTATATAAACCTATTAAAATGCCCAAAGATAGATATGCCAGTAATAGCCCTACCCAATTCCAGATCCAATCTTGATCCCCCATTAAATTAAACAAAAGCGAAAGGATCCCTCCTACTGCAAAAATCGAGGAGATCATAATACTATTTAAAGCTGATTTCATACTATTTTCACTTCCTTAAAAATTTTACAATACAGCATTGGTGTTTACTCATATGTTGTCATTTACTTATTAGAACTTCGTTTTAATTAAATGAGAACCTGTTTGATAGTATTCCTCCATTACTTTTTTGGAATCATACTTCCTCCTGTTCCCTATACAATTTATGTTTTAAATCATTATTTTGTAAATTGCCTCTCCCCCCTTTATGCAATTTAATAGGTCTTATCATTCCTGATAATGGTTCTAGCGGATATCCTCTTTACCTACTAATTCTTTTAATAGCTTATATAAATGTTTATCACTAACTGTATATGCCCCACTTATAAATGGTTCTATTGCTTTCCCTAAAAACCCAGATTCTATTCCAAGTGCCAGTCCATCCGCTATTGCATTATTGTCAATCCCAAAATCTTATACAGAAATTCAATCCTATAATCAGGTCATCATACTTAATAGTTCACATGGAAGAATAAGTATCAATCATTTCTCGTCTTATTTACTATTCTCACAACTATGCAGGTGCTTGAATATTAATCATAATTTATTATAATTAAGTATATATTAACAACATGTTTAGTATAAATGAATAAAATTAATTTTAATTTTATTTACTTATTTAAAGGGGATTACACATATGAACAATATTAATATTGGTGAAAAAATTATGGTATTTAGAAAAGGTGCGGGATTAACTAGTAAACGGTTAGCTGAATTAGCTGATATAACACCTTCCATGTTAAGTCAGATTGAGAAAGGAATCACGAATCCATCATTACAAACACTAAAACTAATTTCTGTAGCATTAAATATTCCATTATTTAATTTTTTCTTAGAAGATACCAATACGGAAGAGTTAGTTGTAAGAGCTAATCAAAGAAAAAAGATAACTTTTCCTGAAAGCGGTAACGTTTCATATGAATTATTATCTCCTAATTTAGATGGATCACTGGAATTAGCTTTAATGAATCTGTTACCTCAAACCGCTTCATCTATAGAGCCTGTGGCACATAAAGGTGAAGAGATAGCATTTATTATGGATGGACAAGTAAAACTATATCTAAATGATGAGGTTCTACTTCTTAATTCAGGTGATAGTGTTAAAATCCCACCATACGCAAAACATAAATGGGAAAACACTTCTTTGCACAACGTCACTGTAATATTTGGAGTAACCCCACCATCTTTTTAATTATATATATTAGCGCATAAAAGTTAGAGAAAATAATTCTCTAACTTTTTTTGTATACATAACTATATTAAAAAAAGTAAAAAACTTGTCTCATAATTATTTGAGATTAAAATCTAAAAGATTAAGAGTAGTTAGAGACTGTTCTAATTACATACTTAATTTACTTTTTAATGTCCAGTATTTTTCTCCATTAGTGTCAAAAGAAAATTCTACCCATCCATTTGGATCTTCACGATAAATAAAGATGTTTGTTCCACGGGTTACTGTACCAACTTTATTTTCCTCGACTGCTACATCTGATTTACTTTTAATTTTTAAGTTAAATGGATACGGTACATGGTAATAAGCAGCTGTTGATACAACATTTGCTGTTGTCCCACCTTCATACATGTTATATGGAATGTTATTAGATAACGCTTCAACATCTAATGTATCGGGATTTTTCGGTAATTTTTTTGCAGATGTATAGTCTTTCACACGGAATGGTTTAATACGTTCCATAATATTTGCGATTTTTCCAGCCCAGCCTTTGTCTGATGCATATTTTACGTTCATACCATCTAATGTTGGTCCGTTATAATGCATGCCATCTTTTTCTAAATATCTTTCTCGTACATAATTGGCATTATAAGCAATACTGTCGCCGTAGGTTGGTAAATATTTAGCATATTTAAACGGATCCTTATCATACGCACGTAACCCAAATAAATTGTGTTTTCGGTATGCAATTTCTGATTTTCCATATCCAGACTCTAAAATTGCATGCGCCGCTAAATACTGTGCATTCACACCATATTTATTTTGCGCATTAATAAAATCTTGTCCTTGTCCCATTAATGGACTATCTGAATGGTATTGTGCAATAAAACTATCAATCTCTTGGGCTGTAATTTTCGAAGCCACTGTTAAATTTAAATCTTCATATGAGGTAGCAGTAATAATTTCTTTATCTTCTAACACATCTTTTTGATTTATTTGCAACATATCTGTTTTTGCCGTAAGTTGAGCGGCCTCGGCACGTGTTATAAATCTA
Organism: Bacillus basilensis; assembly: GCF_050630465.1. Taxonomy (NCBI): domain Bacteria; kingdom Bacillati; phylum Bacillota; class Bacilli; order Caryophanales; family Bacillaceae; genus Bacillus; species Bacillus basilensis. The sequence continues at coordinate 92,106 of NZ_JBNTQO010000007.1, forward strand.
TTTGGTTGCCAACCGTTATCAGTTCCAATTGAGATTTTTAAGTCAATTAAGATATTGGCATATTTTTCTCCCCAATGTCCTTTTAAATCCTCAAATTTACTTTGGCCATTATCATGTGCTGTACTTTGCAGTTTATAAGCATTTACTAGCATGGTCGCCATAGCAGCACGTGTAACTTTTCCGGATGGATTGAAGATGCCATTTCCTTCTCCTTTAATGATGCCAGCTTTTTCAGCGGCAGCAATATAGGGAGTAGCCCAGTGGTCTTGAGAATCTGTAAAGGAAGGTTTGGCATTGAAGTCAATTTGCATACCCAAAACCCTTGTCATAATAGTCGCCGCAGAAGCCCTGTCTAATGAATCATTTGATCCAAAAATCCCATCTGGGTAGCCACTTAATACTTGTTTATCTACTAAATAATTTACAGACTGCTCTGCCCACTTTGGAACATCAGGAAATTTTTGAGTATCTGCAAATATATTAGATGAGTAGGATAGTAGACTTCCTGCAATAATTCCCGTAGCAATTAACTTGGATTTCATAAAATATTCTCCCTCTAAATCTTAATTTATATCCATTTTCATACATATAAATTACAATATTCCTTTATTGAGAAATAATAATAAAAAATTGCAATAAATGTTGGCGAGTTTATTGAATAATTAACTATATTGTTAATGGATTATATACGAATATATAAAGGATTTTTATCAACAGGGTACCTAGAGAATAGATTTTCTATCAATATGTATCTTTTAAAAATTTTTAAGCATAACATACATTTGGTTCAACGATTTTAGTTACCTGTATATAAGTGCCAATGAACAAATATAAGTTTATATTCAACTTTTTTAATTAAATTCAAGTTTGTATATTTGTTAAACTAGTAAACAAACTTGAAAATCAATCTCAATTAATCTCGATTAATTATAATTAAGTATATATTAATACGTCAACACATTATTAATTTTTAGTAAATAAAATTAATTTATATTTATTTTTTTATGTAAATATTAAACTTTTTTGTTAAATTTATTCATTGACACTTATGTATATAAGTAACTATAATCGTTACACCAAGTTGAATAGATGTCAACATCATCACAAACATATAAATATAAAAATAAAAAATCTCAATTTGGTAATACAATAGATTGGTAGAGGTGTATATTTTTATGAAGCGCAAATTAATCACAACAGGTCTCCTCGCGGGGGCTATATTATCCTATTCTTCTAGTATTTTTGCGGATACTCAAAAGTTTCCTGATGTTCCAAAGTGGGCAGAGCAATCTGTTAATTATTTATTGGAAAAACAAGCTATATCAGGTTTACCAGATGGTACCTTTGGCTCAAACGCTACGTTAGATCGAGCTTCCGCCGCAACAATTATAACAAAAGCTTTAGGGATAAAAATTGATACAAAAGTCAAACCTTCTTTTACAGATACCCAATACCACTGGGCTACTCCCTATATTGCTGCTGCTGAAAAAGCTGGCATCATTAAAGGAGAAGGAAATGGCATCTTTAATCCATCCGGAAAAGTTACACGTGCTGCCATGGCAACGATGCTAGTAAATGCTTATAAACTGCAAAGTACAGCACATGAAAATGGCCAAAGTAAATTTGAGGATTTAAAAGGACATTGGGGAGAAAAATATGCCAATATCTTAATTGACTTAAAAATTTCCATTGGTACGGATAACGGCTGGCAACCAAATAGATTCATAACACGGGCTGAAGCCGCTCAACTTACTGCTAAAACGGATATGCTTTCGAAAGAAATAAAAGGTGAATTGAGAGAAAAAGTCAGCAGTAAAGATAAGGATGTCAATAGTAAAGAGGTTGAGTCAATTTCAATAGAAAATCGATCTTTAACTACTGAGACAGCTGTTTCGACACAAAATAATAAAGAACAAACTCTACTAAAACAACACAAAAAACGTTCTGGTAAAGTAACTGCTAAAACAGAAAAGTCTTTAATTATTTCTGATGGAAATACAAGTTTAGATGCTATGGTTTCTTCCCCTGAAATCCTTAAAGATATTCAAATTGGAGATACCGTTACTATTTATACACCTATTTTTATAGATGGTCTTGTATTTGGTCAACCCGACACAGCTAAATATGCTATTGTTCAAAAGGAAAATGAGGAAAATGTTCTAGAAGACCAATACCAAAAGCATACTGGGAATGTAATTAATAAAACAAATAACTCAATTAGTATTTCTAGTGAAGGTTCGACTGTTAGTGCTATCGTTTCCCCTGAAATCTTACAGGATATAAATATTGGAGATACCGTTACTATTTATGGGGCATATTTTATGAATAATATGGCAACTGGTGAATTATCCGCTAAAGCTCCTATCATCGAAAAGTTGGCAAGTAAGACAGTTACTCCTAATACAGGTATGGATAAATCGAAGTCGATATCAGAAGTCGATAAAAAAGAAAAAGCTTTACTAAAACAACACAAAAAACGTTCTGGTAAAGTAACTGCTAAAACAGAAAAGTCTTTAATTATTTCTGATGGAAATACAAGTTTAGATGCTATGGTTTCTTCCCCTGAAATCCTTAAAGATATTCAAATTGGAGATACCGTTACTATTTATGCACCTATTTTTATAGATGGTCTTGTATTTGGCCAGCCCGATACAGCTAAATATGCAATTGTTCAAAAAGAAAATGAAGAAAACGTGCTAAAAAAACAATATAAAATGCACACTGGAAATGTAATCAATAAATCAAATGACGCTATTGAAATTTCTAATGAGGATTCGACTGTTAGTGCTATCATTTCTCCTGAAATTTTACAAGATATAAATATTGGAGATACTGTTACTATTTACGGGACATATTTTATGAATAATATGGCAACCGGTGAATTATCCGCTAAAGCTCCTATCGTCGAAAAGGTGGAAAAATAAGCAATGGGTTTCAAATGGGAAAAGCCCCATACCAATAAGTATATAGATGCTATTGAACTAACATCTATGACTGTGTTATTTATTTAAAAATCGATATAAATTTGCTTTTTCTAAAGCTAAAACAAGAAGTTTCTTATAATTAAGAAGCTTCTTGTTTTTTGTATAAGTGAAATACTTTCGTGGGTATTTTATTATAAGCTAAGTAGTTTAGAGTTTCTTGTCCTATATTCAAAATGTTTAGACTTTCATGTCCTGTTATTGAGACATAAAAGTACATACAAAATTTATGGTAATGGCTATTTATCAGTAATTGTTCATGTGATTTTAGTTTAAACTTTCATGTCTTTTTACATTTGCTAATTCTTGACATTTTATATCAATCCTTTATTAGTTTTAGATAAATAATTAACCAATTATCTAAATTACTTTAAATTAAACCATCTATTATGATATACGGATTTTTAAAAATTGTGCTTATGTATGCAAAATTACATGTATAAACTCCTTATTTCATTAAAAATACATAGCATAAATGAAAAATAAATTATTATTTTTTTTATAACATTAATATATAGATTATAAGTTGTTTAAGCAGAGTAATTTCGACCAATTATCCTCTTATCAGGATGTTCATATAAATTATTTATAAATTTGTTATAATCATATATCATAATTATATCACTACCTGGAAAACACATATGTAAATTTTGAAGTAAGATGCTTAAATCAATATGATCTTGCTCATTATAATAGCAATGGTACAAATCTTTTCCTTTTGTGTAGTAAGGCGGATCAATAAACAAAATTCCATCCTCCCAATACTCTCTTTCAATTAAAGTTAGGGCATTTTTCTGCGTTATTGTAATTTTATCCGATAATGAATGAATATATTTAATTCTCTCTATTAAGTTTTCAGTATTCCAACGTGAAAGTAAGCTCTTAGTATTTCCATTCCGTCCTCCAAGTGGATTTGCTTTACATATACTGCTATAGGATAGTCTATTTACTAACAAAGATGCCCATGCAGCCTCAACTAAATCTGCTCCCCCATAGTAGGATTTATTTAAATTCTGAGCTTCAAAATATTGTTTATGTGTGGGAACTGTAGATTCTAAACGATGAATTAGTGCAAATGGCATGTGTTTTACAAGCCCCCAGAATGAGAACATTCCTGTATCTAAATCGTTTAAATGTATAGTTTCAACAATACCCGCTTCTAACAGAGCTAACTCAAAGCTGGCTCCCCCCGAATATGGAGATATAAGTTTCTTTGCTTTTTTGTATGAATGAATATAAATATTCTATCAGCTTACTTTTTCCTCCTGGATAACGGTAAACTGATAAGCGTTTATTGAATTTTATTTTAGGTTTATTAATATTGGTTTTATCTTTAAATTTATCTTCCATAATAAGAATAAATTTATACTTTTCTTGATCTTCATTAATATAATTAAAACCTTCACATGTATTACACCAATATCCTATATCATGCTGATCTAAATCAAAGTCGCCATCATTTACAGTTCCTTCTGCAAAGCAGAATTTACATTCTAACAAATCTATTCCTCCAAACACTTTTTATCTGTTAGGACTGATTTTAGCAACTTTCATAAAGTATATCTTTTAAAAAAATACCTTATACTAAATATTTTAATATTTACCTCGGTATTTAATTGTAATAAAATACTGTACAATAATACAAAAGAAATCCTTTATTATAAAGGATTCTTTTTGTATTATTCAGCTTACATTCATAGTAATGACTTGGAAATTATCCGAAATTTATATATATAATATAGATTCCCCAAAGAATGTAACTAACTTGTGTTATGATATACATTGTAAATTCGAAACCAGTGAGCTTTCTTTCTCTTTTTATTTTTCGTAAATACAGATAAAAACAAAAAGTAGATAAAAGCATTAAGAATACAGAAGCATTATATATATTCTCTATACTAGTAATAACCGATCAACTCCTCACCTGAAAATTAGTTAGTATAGAATAAGCATATCATATGAAAGTTTTACTTACTTCAAATCTACTTTTTTTCAACAGAATATACTTAATATTTTCATATTTAACAGAAATACTTGTTTAAAAAGATAAAAGAATCTCTTTTGCATCAATAGATTCACAAAAGAGATTCTAATTTTAGTTCATTTACTTATAAGATATCAGGCTTATTATTCATGAGGGTTAGGTGCAATATAAGCTGGAGCTGGCCCGCAAGTTACTGCAAAAGCAAATAACAACGCAGGCTTATATGGTAGCCCAAGCAATGAAAGCATTCCCAATGCTCCCCAGTAATCCTCTTTCTTAAGATACGATTTTATTTGATTAAAATATGATTTACTAATACCTAATGCATCCTGCCAACATCTTTCCCAAACATTACTTGAGTACATATTAGATGGAATTTCCTCATCATTCATTACATAAACACCAGCAATAATAGCTGCTTTATCTTCATTGTTATATGAAGATTTCGCTAATTCTTCTTTATTAAGAACATACTTACCTGTTTCTTCATCTTTTACCATTAATACCGAAAATATATATTCTAATTCTTTAACTTGAGCTTCTAACTCTTCAGGTGTAGCCTTATTTTGTTTTCCATCTTGTATAGTTGCAGCTGAAGCGAGAGTTGGAACAAAAACTAGGGTAAGAGCCATTAACATAAACATCAGTTTCTTTAACATAGTGAATTAATCCTCCTAATTTTAATATTTCTACTTCCCTCAAAACTATAAGTGTATACTATTTATTTTTCAGACCTCTACTTTTCCATCTATCACCCTCTATTTCCAATATTTATAACAATGATAATATGACCAACTATAAATGTATATATTTTACAATCAATTCATCTATTACAATCATTTGAAATTCTATATATTTCTATAAAATCAGTTTTTTAGTAACCCAAAAATTTCACTTTAAGTATAGGACGAATATTATATATTAAAAAAACAAAAAAACTAATATGTTGTATACATATTAGTTTTTTACTTTATAACTGATATTTAAAAATTTATGCACTTTCCTCTTTTCCAAAATTAATATGGTAAGAAATAATAATTAACATGCATACTACTGAAATAAATACTTCTCCATCTTTAGTAAAAATTGATCATATCAACAAAATTAAAGGTGTTGAAAAAAAACAAACATTAGTTAATTAAAATGTACCCTATAGAATAGACACTTGAAAAAAGTCTATTCTATAGGGTATTTCTTGTATAATAAAAGAGAAATTGGGATCGTAGAATGTTGAAAATGACAAAAAAACTATTTACAGAAAGAGAAATTCAAATTCTATCAAATAACCTATACGTAAAATCTGTAAGTCAGAAAGGTATCACTTATACAGAAGAATTTAAGCATATTTTTATTGAGGAAAATGAAAAAGGAAAGCTACCTCGAAATATTTTTGAAGAATGTGGTTTTGATATAGAAATGATTGGAATGAAACGAGTTATGTCATCGGGAAGTAGATGGCGTGCTGCTTATAGAAAAAATGGTGTATTGGGTTTAAGGGATACACGTATTGAAAACGCTGGAAGAAACACTTGAGAGAGAGCTTACGTTAGAAGAAAAGTATGCCCGTTTAGAAGCTGAACGAAACTTACTAAAGGCGGAAAACGAATTGCTAAAAAAATCAAACTTATGGAAGGGAGGATGAGAAGGAAATAACACTACCACCTAGTCAGAAATTCATCTTGATTCGTTCTGACATCATGAAATACAACTTAAGGAATATGGTCAGTCATTTGTGTAAAGTAGCTGGTGTATCCCGTTCGGGATACTATAATTACTTTTCAGTTTCATCTCAAGAACAACGGAAACAAAAGAGTGATCGAGATGAAATCTTGAAAGAAACCATATTAAAAGCACTTCGATTTAGAAATAGAAAGAAGGGGGCTTGTCAGATAAAGATGACATTGGCGGGTCAGTTTCAAGTTGTCTACAATTTAAAGCGTATCCGTAGAATTATGAAGAAATACGAGATTGTCTGTCCGGTTCGCAAAGCGAATCCTTATAAAAGAATGCTTAAAGCTACAAAAGAACATCGAATAGTACCGAATCAATTAAATCGGGAATTCAAACAAAATACCCCAGGGAAAACACTTCTTACAGATATCACGTATTTAGTTTACGGTAAGAATCCTGGAATAATCATGTAAACACCGGGTTTCATCAGCCGAGTCGAATAATGGTACAGCAGATCAACGAAGCTAAGTCGAACTCTGTTCTAATACAACTTAGTAATTTCCCCTATTGCAAATGAAACAAAGTATACAAGGGTTAGCTAATGAAATAGAAGCGTTTGGATATGAAGAACCAAAAGTTTTTTTGCCACTACGTCAATCTATTAGTACATACTTAAAATCTCATGGCATAAAAGCATCACCTAATTCTATTCTTATCGTTTCAGGTGCTCTACAAGCTCTAGATCTTATATCTGTAGGTTTATTGAAACCTGGATCGACAGCTTTACTTGAAAGGCCATCTTACCTTTATTTCTTACATCTATTTCAATCTGCCGGTATGGATTTTTCAGGATTACCCATAGATAATGAGGGCATAATAACAAAGTCAATTTTAAATCAAACGCAAAAATCTCAGCAAAATATTCTATACACTATTCCATCTTTTCATAATCCTACGGGATTTATTATGTCAGATTCTAGAAGGTCTGAGCTTTTAATGGTTTGCAAAGAAGAAAGAATCCCCATTATAGAAGATGATATTTATAGAGAATTATGGATTGACAAGGAACCTCCTCTAGCCTTAAAAGCAAAAGACATGCATGGTCTGGTTCTTTATCTTGGAAGTCTTTCAAAAACCCTCACTCCAGGATTACGCATTGGATGGATTGTAGGTCCACAATCTGTTATTAATTGTCTAGCTGATATCAAGATGCAATCTTATTACGGATTGAGCACTTTATCCCAACGTGTTGCATTTAAGTGGATGAGTAGTGGCTTATATCAAGAACATTTATCATAATTTTTAATAGTATTTCATCAATAAATAGAGAATTTTTTTCTGTACAGCTGCGTAGAATGATTCTACCTAAAATAAAAAATAGAGTCTCAAGATCCCAGTCTTGAGACTCTATTTTTTATTTTAGACAGGAAACCATTATTTTCTCTAACTCTTCTCTACTTAAATTATCTGCAAGAATTGCGACTTGATAAGTATTATTCTTTCCTTTTGTAGGAACAATCATCCTCATCACTTTAGATTTATCCTTTGTGCTTTCAGATAAAGTTATTTTTGTACCGACTAATTCATAATTAGTTATCTTTTCACTAGTCCCTACTATCCCCTTCAGCGAATCTTTTCCTTGATCTCTAACTGCAGATTGATACACCATATATACGGAATCTTCATTTCGATATTCATAAACAATAGTGGGATCCATTTTTTTAATAGCCAACGGTGTTTGAACATCTTCTCCACTTAGTTTATACCCTTTTACTACATACGTTGGTGTCTTAATTTGAAAATCAAGATATTCCTGTGCTTCTTTTTTAGTCAAATTAAAGTGTGAATAAATTTTCTGTCTAAATGGTCCAATTTCTTCAACATTTTTCTCATATTTTTTTTGCTCTTCTGGTTCTAACTTTTCAGGACTTCCTGCTAGTTTTACTTTCTTATACAAAATCTGTGATTCTGTTTCTAAATTAATAAATTGCTTAAATTCTTCTTTCGTAAATAGATTTTGTGCCACTCCAAGTTCTGTAAGCAAAGTATTATATTCGCCTTCTGAAACAAGAAATTCTGTCTCTGCCTGTTCTTTTGTACCAATCATTTTTTCTACAATTTGCTGTATAGAAATATCAGGTTGTGTTTTTAATTCTTGCATATTATTTTTTACTTCTATTTGTTGTTTCTCAGGATTAGTCGGTATATCAGCACGGGCATTTAATAAGGATACAGATGATACAGCAATAACTGCCACTGCTCCTAGTGCAGACCAACGATATGATTTTTTTTAAATTTTTTAATCATTAAAATTCTCCTTTTTAACATCCTTTTGTTTTTACTGAAATTTGCCACACCCGGTACTTGATAGTAACTTGAGTAATGTTCCAAAAGACTAATAATAGTATGTCCATATGCAATTTGTTCCTCTGAATCTATACATGTAAGAGCTAATGCATCGCATGCTAGTTCTTGATCTTCCCGCATACATGAGTAGGCATACCATAGAATGGGATTAAACCAATTTAAAATGAGTAAGCCATGCATAAGCCAGTTCACACCTACATCTCTTCGTTTGATGTGAGCTAATTCATGATGGAAAATATATCTTAACTGTTGTTCATCTAATATTTTCATATGTACAGTTGACAATAATAACTTTGGGCGAATAAATCCGAACACTGTTGGACTGGAAACCTTTCCAGATACAATTAGAGGGATATCTCGTTGAACAGACATAGATTGCTTACACTTTTCAAAAATCTGGACAATCTTCTCATCTGTAATAACCGGTTGTTTTTTTATGTAAAGTAATAAACGCCTGTTCATTATAAAAGTAGCAAAGCTTAGAAGAATAACGCCAGTAAGCCAGATGTATATACAGATTGTATAGAATGGAACCGTCTCATCATCCTGCTTTTCATTATTGTGTGTTTGTGTCTTATTTGCCTGATCAGTTTGTGTTGAACTTGAGGTATAAGTATCTTCTTTTGTGAGAACCTTTGTATCGTCTATACCTTTCAATTCTTGCATACGTTCTTTTGAAAGAAAAATAGCTACAGGGGTTCGGCTAGAAATGAATGCATCATTATTCTTGTAAGTAAGAACAGAATAGATACTATAGGAACTATCTGGCGACCAAGGTAATACAAGTCTTATTATTAATATAATCCATAGCATGTATTGCCAACGTGGAGTTAACTTGTTTCTAAACAAGACCTTGATACATAGGATTAGGCCTACTAATATACTCGCCATAATAGAGGTCTCTATCAACCAATCGAAAAAATGAGGCAGATAGACATTAATAAACATTTCTATCATTATGATCTATCCTTCCTCTGATTTTCCTCAGTCTTCTCATCCAGGATACGTTTAAGTTCGTTAATGTCTTCTGAAGACAGCTTCTCTTCTTTCAGGAAATTTACTAGCAAAGGCTTAAATGCTGCACCATAGAAACGTTTAAGCAATGATTTTGTTTCTACTTGTAAATAACTATCTTGCGAAACCAAAGGATAATAAGCGTACATACGCCCTTTATCTTGATGGTAAGCAACTGCTTCTTTGTGAACTAATCGATTAAGTAGTGTTCGATTCGTTTTGGGTTTCCAATCCATTTTCTTCTCCAACTCTTCAATCACTTCATTTGCAGTATGTGGAGAGTTTGACCACAGTACTTTCATTACTTTTAACTCAGCTTCTGAAATTTTAGGTAATTCTTTCATTCGTTTAAATTACACCTCCCTTAGATTACATTTGTAATCCGTAACTGAATATTACACTTGTAATCTTACGTTGTCAATCTTATTTTATATTTGTGAAATCCTTTCCTATGCCCACCAACATAAGAACGAAAGAAATTAACATAAGTATAGACTTTCATTTCCTCCTAATGTGTCAAGAAAATAGATGCTTCATAAATTCAAATAAAATCAGTTTTTTAAATATAAAAGACCCAAAACATTAACAATTAGTTTTAGGTCTTTTTAAGTATTTCTTATCCAATTCTTAAATTATAAAGTCGAAAATATTGAACGATCTATAGTTAAAAATTATATACTTATTACTTCTCTTTCGGAAGTACAATTCTTTTATATAATTGAACTGTAATTAAGTAGTAAATCGAGTAAATCACTACAAAAATAACAAGTGGTAACCAAATACGAGAGTACGGATTGATTAAAAGAGGACTAAACATGTTCATACCAACTAATATATGAGTAATCCCGACAATTGCTGGGAATAAAAATATGAAGAATAACTCTTTATAAATTGATTTTTTTAATAATTCTCGGCGGACACCAATTTTATGAAGCATTTGATAACGTGTTACATCTTTTGATGCTCCCGACAGAACTTTAAACATTAAGCAACTTGCCATCATTGCTAAAAATGCAATTCCAACGAAGAAACCCATAAACATTAGTCCGCTGGCAAAATCATGACCTATAATATATGCTTGATACTTACTATCTAATTCTTCCGCTTTCACATTTTTATATTTTTCTATCTGTAATTCATCAAGTTTTTTCCATTCTTTTATGTATGATCCAAAATCATCTGTTTTCCCTATAAACACAGTACTGTCTTTACCCTTCAATCCATTGTATATGTTTTGATCTACAATTTTTATTTCATAATCAGGATATAAATAATTTGGCTGAATCGTTCTGAAAGCCTGGATCCATTGTTTTGTATATGTCTCTCCTTTAGCCCGTTTTATTGAAAATGCACCAATGGGTAATTCCTCTGAAACTTTCTCTATTTTCATAACTTGTATGAAAGGGCGATTTTTCTCTACATCTTCTTTAAGATAATAAACATACTTATCATCCACTTTGTAATGATATTCTAGTTTTTCTTGAAATAAGATACCACCCAAAATTGTCTTTTCTTCCACTGTTGGATTATGAATGACTGAATCGTAAATTTCTATTTGATCTGTCATTTTTAGGATGTTGTTTTTAAATGCCATACCACAAGCGATTCCACCAGCACCAAGAGCCACTAAGATTGCTACTGTTGCAAGCACATTTGTTAGACCATTTATACGGAAATTTAATTGTGCAAAAGTAAAAGCATTGAGGCCTTTTTCACTACGGTTTTTATTACTCTTTAGCTTGTTAATCATAACTGGGAGAAGTGATCCAAATATTAGATAAGTACCAACAGTTGCTGAGATTAATCCAACGGCCATTAATCCCAAACCAATTAGAGAATTTGCATATGACATATAAATCAGTGATGCATAACCAATACCTAATAAAAGAATACCAAAGAATGCAATTACAACGGTCATTTTTCCTTTTATGACAACACGTTCTGTTTGTTTATCTGCATGTACAAGTTGAAGTACAGAAATACGAGAAAATTTAATACTATTCATAATTGCCGATAATACAAATAATGCAAGGAAGAAGACGCAAGTAATGGCTATAGATGGCAGATAAAATGCTTTATAACCTTCGCCAGAAAACTCGAGTTGCTTCATTAATAGCTGACCGATACCTTCTGCAAGTCCTACACCAATTGTAATTCCAATCAAAAGAGATGTGCCACCTAATATGATTGTTTCGATAAACATAAGTAAGGTAACTTTATGTTTTTTTGCTCCTAACATCATATACATACCAAATTCTTTTTGACGAAGAGCTGATAAGAAAGAGTTTGCATATAAAATATAGAAAAATGTGATAACCGCTAACAAAAAGGAACCAATTTTAAATACAGACACAATATCCCTAATAGAAGAGTTAGATTCAAGGAACGTTTTATTGGATGCTAGCGTTTGAAACATATAAAAAGTTGAAATAGAGACAATAAGACCAACAAGTAAAACAATATAATCTTGCAACTTACTTTTTAGGCCTGACATAGAAAGCTTAAATAACATGATTGAACTTCCTTCCTTACGCTTTTTGTGTGCCTAAGTTTGCAAGCACATCTAAAATTTCTTTATAGAATTCTTCACGGGCACCACCGCGATGAATTTCTTTATATAATTCACCATCTTGAATGAATAAAATACGCTGACAGTAACTTGCGCTGTAAGGATCATGCGTAACCATCATAATGGATACACCTTGCTCTTTATTTAAGCTTGTCATGGCATCAAGTAAACTCGTTGCATTTTTAGAATCTAGAGCTCCAGTTGGCTCGTCCCCTAAAATAATTGCAGGTTCATGAACTAACGCACGTGCTGCTGCGGAACGTTGCTTTTGTCCACCAGATACTTCAGAAGGATACTTTTGAAGTATAGCTGAAATGCCTAACATATCAGCTACTTTTTCTACTTTCTGTCCAATATTACGCGATGAAACGCCTTGAAGTGAAAGTGGGAGTGCAATATTTTCATATATAGATAGATTCTCTAATAAGTTAAAGTCTTGGAAAATGAATCCTAATTTTTGCGACCGGAAATCAGAAAGCTCACCTTGCTTCATTTTCGTAATATCCGTACCTGCAATTTCAACAATGCCACCTGTTGCTGTATCTAACGTTGAAATTACATTTAATAATGTTGTTTTACCAGAACCAGACGGCCCCATAATACCAACAAACTCTCCCTCTTGAATCGAGAATGATACGCCTTTTAACGCGTGGGATTGATTCTCACCTTTTTTACCGTACAATTTTTGAATGTTTTTTACATCTACAACTGGTTGTATCATATATATCCTCCTACGTTTGTTTTTTCTATTTGATTACAATTAGCTACTATTTTTATTTGCTACTAACAAAACAGTCATGTTGCATCCACCCTTAAGCTACTATAAAAACTTTCATTTTATCTTCTTCACTCACCTCATCACTTTGAATACACCCATGATAAACTATGAAAATTAGGAAACACCCCGTAAAATCCTTAAGATTTCTTAAGTTTTTATAAAAAAAGCTTCTGGAATCTATAATTCCAGAAGCCATTCTATTTAATTGGATGTTCAACAATAAAGGACATCCAGCCGTCTTTATATTCTGCATGTATATTACCCTGATGAAGTTCAACAATTCTTTTTGAGATAGCAAGTCCCAGTCCATTTCCTTGATCATTTTTTCTTGCCTTATCACCCCTGAAAAATCTTTCAAACAATTTATTAGGGTCGCTAACAGGCGGCTTCTCGACTTTATTTGATACTTTCAAAATTGCTTTGTTACCTATTAGTTCAAGACATACGGATAATTCGGATGGTTTCATGCTATACTTTATCGCATTCATAAACAGATTTTCATATACACGTACCATTTTTTCAATATCCATGAAAATAGGTATTGTTTCTTCCGTGATTGATTTTTGAACGCTTAAACTTTCTTTTTCAAATATAGGAATGTATTCTCCAACTATTTGTTCCAACAAACCTGATAAATCAACTTCATTAAGGTTTAACTTAGCATCTATACCTGATAAACGAGTATACTCAAACAGCTCATCAATTAAACATTTCAGTCTCTGTGACTTTGAATACGTGGTTTCAAGGTATTCCTGTAATTGTGTGTTACTGTTGTATTGCCCTCTTTTTAATAAATCTATATAGCCAATAATAGATGTTAAAGGTGTGCGTAAATCATGAGATACATTGGTGATAAGTTCATTTTTTGTACGTTCTAATTGTCTTTCTTGTTCAAATGTATTCTCCAATTCCTTGGACATATAGTTGATATTTTGAGCAAGTTGGGTCAATTCGTCCTTCCCCTTAATCCCAATTGTTAAGCCCAGTTTTCCATTTGCAATATCATTCACATTTTCCGAAATGAGCTTCAAATATACTATTTTCTTGCGAACCAATAGCAAAAAGATTACTATAAAGTTTAAGATTGCGAACGTAAATAAGAACAACATTGCGAGTCTCACTTCAAACAAGCCAAAATCTTCGTGTTTTATAAAGAATGGATCTATGACGTATTGCACAATGAGGATTGTTAAACCAAATGAAATAAAAAAACTAACTGCAACAGCACCAAGAAGTTTTATAATTATCCTATTTCTAAAACTAACATTCTTCATATTTTATACCCAATTCCCCAAACAGTTTTAATGTAAATGGGATGTTTAGAATCCTCTTCAATTTTGTCTCTTATTTTTGTAATATGCACCATGACGGTATTGTCTGATTTATAAAAAACCTCTTTCCAAACTGCTTCATATATTTTTGCTACACTCAGGACAATCCCTTTGTTACGGACAAGTAGTTCGAGAATATCAAACTCTTTTGGAGTTAGCCTAGTTTCTTTTCCCCTTACCCATACTTGACGAGTATCTGAATTCACGGTTAAGTCACCAATTTCTAGAATGCTTTTATTATGTTCTATTAATGTATTGTATTTTTTAAACCTTCTTAATTGGGATTTTACCCTAGCAATTAATTCCAATGGGTTAAACGGCTTTGATAAATAATCGTCTGCACCAGAGGCTAGACCCTGAATTTTGTCTATATCCTCAGATTTTGCAGATAGCATAATGATAGGCATATTGCGATCTTCCCTAATCTTCATACAAGCTTCAATACCATCCATATTTGGCATCATAATATCTAAAATAATAAGATCAAATTCCTTTTCTTCTAACAGTTGTAAAGCTTCCAAAGCATCTTCTGCCTTTTGAGTTTTCAGACCTTCATTTTCCAAATAAACAGAGATTAGATTTCTAATCTCCTTATCATCATCAACAATAAGAATTTTTGACTCCATATTATTCCTCCACATTTTTTCTCGTATTAAACAATTAAAGATATAAGCAGGTGAAACATTTCTACCTTCTCTATACTCTAAACATGCAAACGTAAGACAAAAAATAACTAAATTGATATCGTTCCCCTAATATCTTGTTCAATTTTTACCGCTGACCCATATACAATTAATAATTCCCCTTCTTCTTTAAATTTTGTTTTTAGTAAAAAATAAATTTCTTTATTATTTGCCACTATTAATAATCTTGAGATTGCTTCTATTAATTAATTTTTCTATGATTGTACTTGGACTATATTTAACAATTTAATTTACTCTCTTCAAATTAATTCCTTCAATCATTTTGTCTCCAAGACACTTTGAATTTAGAAGGACTGCAACAACTGATTTCCAGTTCATTATATTTAGAAATATGAAAACAGATTTTTTCACTCTTAATCCCCCACTGCTTTGACTCCATAATCATACTCTAGAGTCCAAACCTTAAGAAAAAAGGGTAAAAGTTCTTAAGAATTCTTAAGCTTTCTACAGCATTTTATCATAAGAATATATGGCCATTCTTAAAATGTTCACTATTCGCCAATCATTGTAAAAGTATTTATTATAAATGATTCTTTAAATGGTAGGCCTAATATTTTATTGTAGCGGTCCTAATAATCCCATAATATCTTCTGCCTTTTGGTTTTCGATGCTATAGTAAATTTCCAATCCCTGACGATTTCCTCTTAGAACTTTCCCTCTCATTTTAGATAAGTGTTGGGAAACTGTTGATTGTGGAATGTTTAAAATTTCGGTCATTTGGGTTACATTTAGTGTTTTATGTTTTGAAAGCTCATTGATTAGTTTTAAACGCATTGGGTGTGCCATAAGTTTTAAAAGCTCTACATCCTCTTCTAAAATCGTGTTCTCTACATGCTGATTCGCAAATCTTGTCATAGTATCCGCTCTCCCTTATTTGTTTTCTTCTAACTTAACTTCCATATTACATAATATTAGTATGTTCGGATGTTTAATGTTAAAAAATGATACTTAAAGTATGCAACTTTAGTTTGTTCTAATAGTGGGGTTAATGTGTGGTTTATATGAAGGTTTTTAATTACCCTTGCATATAACGTTTTACTCCTAAACCTATTCCTTTGAACTACCCCCACTTTCACTTCTAAACGAAGTGAAAGTGGGGGTAGTTCAAAAATCTTCATTCCACTCCTATGCAAATGAATGGTTGCAAAAAGTAAGTCCTGAAGCGGCGAGTGAATTTAATGCAGCAGTGTCAGAGTTAATTGAACTGAATAAGTATTACGATCCAAAGAAAACATATCCCTATGATCAATTTAAAATGGAAATACAGCCCATAATTAACAAGTTAGAAAAGGTTAGAACATTTATTCAAAATCATAAATCTGAATTGACCCAAGTCGCACCTCTTGCTTCCTATGATGTGAACTTTCTGGAGAAATCTATTAATATACGGATTGATGCGATTAAAACGCATTTCGATGCTGTAATGAAAGTTAAAGGTGGTATATACTCACCTAAAATTGCAGACTACGCTACCTATATTCGAGGTCAAAAAATGGCACAAAATTTCGCATGGCTCACCGAAATGCAGTATAAAAACAAAAAAATTATTGTGTGGGGGCATAATTATCATATTCGAAAACAAAATTCAAAAATGATATTAGACTTTATGAAGGTGCAGCAATACAATTATGTTGGCCCAAATATGATGAGTTATCTTCCACAGCGCATCAAAGACCAAATGTACACGATTGGTGTATTTGCGTATAATGGAAACAGTTATATTATTCCTGTACATAATGAACATGAAGAACAAAGCGCAGAAAAAATAATCAGCACGGTGGGAAGTCCCCATGTTTTTGTTAACCTAAAGGGAGAAAGTAACCGAACAGAAACTTCATGGATATTTACTCCTACTACAGCAAGTTATTGGGGAATAAAAGATAAAGAAGAAATCATGATTCCGACAGAACAATATGATGGCATTCTCTGGTTAGAAAAGACGACGCCTTCTGTACTGAAGTAAATACAAAAGCATCCTTACAATATAAGGATGCTTTTACTTATATTTTTATAAATTCTTTTTCTATGAATACATCTTTGTACATATACGTTTTAAATAGTGCTTTCTAATGATAAGGAAGTAAATAATTTGCATACAAATAAAGCTTATTAATACAACAATTGAGCTCTGAATAACGGACATTTCCTTACTTACTGTTTGTCCTAATTGATGAAACGTTAGAAATGCAAAACTGCTGTGAAGCATAGCAACTACAATCGGTAAGAAGAATAGTAGCATCATTTGTCTTGTCACAATTTGCTTCAACTCACTTTGACTTAAACCTAATTTTGAAATCATTTGATACTGCTCTTGATCACGTACTAAATCAGTAAATAGACGGAAATATAAAAAGCTAAGCGTAAATACGAAAAATACAATCCCCACCATTACACTTGAAATAGAAAGTAATCCGTTTTGTTGTTTCAATTCAATCCATTTTAAATACAAGGATGAAAAGGCATAATAATCCTCTTGATTCGTACCAATAAACTTCGTAAGGTTTGAAGAAATCGCACTTGTTTCAGACCAATTTTTAACGATTAAACCGTATATCGTGTAATCTCGGAGTACGCCTTCTTCTTGAACAATTAGAACCTTATTATACACAGCATCAGATACAATAACAGGGCTTTCAACCATTGCTAATTCTGGGATATAAATTGATTTTTTTACAGAAAGCGGAACCTCTAGATCACCATGTTTTATAACAAAATCCGTTAGTTCTTCTGCACTTTTTTCTTTCTTATTTAGTCGTATAGCAATGCTATCATTTTCATTTGTTAATTTCTCAATTTTATACCCTAAATTTTTTGCGTATTCATTATACGCAGAAAGACTAATTAACGACAATCCGTTTAGTGATCTTTTAAATTTTGTTGCTACAAGGTCATAAGAAAATCCAGATTCTTTTAATTGTTTTTTTATCTCTTCAATATGGGCTTTTTCTTGTGTATTCCCCTTATCAGATCGATAGGTAAATGCATATGGGGTCTCATGTTTTGCCAATTCAGGATTTGCTATAGCTGTACAAACTCCAATCGCTGTAAAAGAAACAGCGGAAATAATTGTAACGATAAAGAACGTATTTGCATTATCTTTCATTCGATACATTAATTCTGAAATAACAAGGAGATTGGTTCTATTAAAGAATGTAGTTTCTCTATTTTTTAAAGTGTGTAACACATATACACACAATTGAGTAAAGAAAAAATAGGTTCCAAATACAATTAATACGACACCTACTCCTACGAGTAGGAATAATTGATTCAAAGTCATGTAATCTACCGCGGCAATACTGTGGTGGACGCAGGAGTAACCCGCTCCCAATAAAATAAATACCAACAAGGATATCCAAACAGACACTTTGGGTTCCGTTTTTGGCTTTTCCTCTGATTTTATGAGTTCTACAAGCTCATTCATTTTCACCATTTCTGATGTAAACAATGAAATAAGTAAAAATAAAACAACAAAGGACATAGCTGTTACTACCATAGCCTTTAATGGAAAGTAAAATGCTAACGTATGCTCTACTCCTAATAAAGACCCACTAACTAGTAAAAACAATTTAGAAAAAATTATCCCCAGTCCGATACCTACTACTATTGAAGGGATTCCAATCAACATATTTTCGAAAAAAATTAATCGATGAAGCTGCTTATGAGACATTCCTTGTAACATTAATAATCCAAACTCTTTTTTTCTATTTTTTAAAAATGCACTAACAGAATAGAAAATAAATAAGAAAGAAAAGACAAAGATTAAATAATAAGATAAATGAAATCCAATTTTCCCAAATGTACTCATGATGGTACTTACATGAGTCAATTCGCCTTGTAGGCTCGGGTGAAAGACAAGTACCCCATAAGTGAAAAAAATCAATACCGCAAATGTACTACTAAAAAAATGACCAAGATATATTCGTTTATTCCGTAAAACATTATTGAATGCGAGCTGTCGAAAAGTCATGTTTATTCCCCCCTAACATAGAAAGACTATCCATAATATTTTTATAAAATAATGGACGGTCGTCATTGTAGCAAACTTCATTATATAGCTGTCCATCTTTAATAAAAATAATACGGTCACAGTAACTTGCAGCAACTGGATCATGCGTTACTAACATCATTGTTGCCTTCTCTTCTTTATTTAATAGTGTTAATATCTCCATTACGTCTTGAGAAGCTTTAGAATCTAAATTTCCTGTCGGCTCATCGGCAAGAACCAATTTAGGAGAGTGAATGAGTGCACGGGCAATCGCTGTTCGCTGCGCTTGCCCTCCTGATATTTCATATGTTCGTTTATTTAAGATTTCGTTGATTCCTAATTTTTTCGAAATAGATTCTACTCGTTTATTTATTTTCTTCACATTCATGCCATCTAATACGAGCGGAAGAACCATATTCTCTTTTACTGTTAATGTATGCAACAGATTAAAGGATTGAAAGACGAATCCTAATTCCTGTCTGCGAAATAAGGCCAAATCATTAACCGAAAGCTGATACGGATTTTTACTATTAATGAATACACTACCTGATGTTGGTGAGTCAATAGTAGATATCATATTCAATAACGTTGTTTTTCCACTACCCGACGACCCCATAACCCCAACAAATTCCCCTTCTGTAATTGTTAAATTAATATTTGAAAGTGCTGTATGTGAAACATTTCCTGTGTATTCTTTACTAAGTTCTTTTACTTCTACTATTTTCATATGAGAAATCCCCTCCAATTTTATCTACTAAGAATGAGATTTGATAACTAATGCCTGCCTACATTTTGACTTATTCAAAATACGATTAATGTACTACTTATTAATAATTTGTTTCAGCTTTTCTTATTTAAGTTGTCATACTTGTACGAATGTATTAAGCACTAAAATAACTTGCTATCGTACCTCAGGATTTTTAAGCATGTTTCTGTTTTTCATTGTAGTAGTATGGTTGTTTTTCTCATATTGAATTATCTTTCATTTTTCTTACACGCTTGAAATATTTCTAAAAATACAGTCTATGTGGCCAAGAAACATAATTTTTTTGAGAGATAGCATTGAGGAATTTTTCATATGCACTGGACTATATGCTACTAGATTTCCGTATAGATTTTATTTGCAATTCATCGTATTTTCTTTACCTATAACCAATTTCTTCCGATTCTTAAAATGGAACAAATTTATTACTTAGAGTGTCTATTACGTGTATTCCTAAAAATATGAAAGGACTTATAATTACCAAAAGTAAAGTGATGTAAAAAAGTGTGTATTGAAATACAGCATTTAAATGTTACGAGTTTAATACTTTCACAGGTGGACTATTACAAGTGTAATTAAAAAAAGAAACAATCCAAACAGCGTCTGTTCATTCATTTAAACTTTTTAATTCTGCTTAACCTGTTAAAATTCAACTTCAAAAGTATTGTTATCCTATACACACTTTAAATAACATCGGTATTTAAAATATCAAAACAAAATCTATATATTCTTGAAAGAGGTTGAAAATTTATGTTCGTTTTAAACAAGTTCTTTACCATTTCATATTACAAAAAGATTGCACCTGTCTTATTACTTTCATGCGTTACACTAATAGGCTGTTCCAATAGTAATACTCCATCTGAATCACCTAAACAAACGAAACAAACAAATCAAATTAAACAAGAAATTACTGGAAATGATTCTTTTGCTAAACTTGAAAAAGAATATGATGCCAAGCTTGGTGTTTATGCACTGGACACAGATACGAATCAAACTGTTGCTTATCGATCAGATAATCGTTTTGCATTTGCCTCTACATCTAAATCATTAGCAGCGGGAGCTCTTTTACGTCAGAACTCAATAGAAGCTCTTGATGAAAGGATTACGTATACGCGAGAAGACCTTTCTAATTATAATCCAATTACTGAAAAGCATGTGGATACAGGAATGACGTTAAAAGAACTTGCAGATGCTTCTGTTCGATATAGTGACAGTACGGCACATAATTTAATTCTTAAAAAGTTAGGTGGTCCATCCGCATTTGAAAAAATATTGAGGGAAATTGGTGATACTGTTACTAATTCCGAGAGATTTGAACCTGAATTAAATGAAGTAAATCCAGGAGAAACACATGATACGAGTACACCAGAAGCGATAGCTAAGACACTTCAGTCATTTACATTAGGAACTGCACTTCCAACTGAGAAACGTGAACTATTAGTAGATTGGATGAAGAGAAATACAACTGGAGATAAATTAATTCGTGCGGGCGTACCAAAAGGATGGGAAGTAGCTGATAAAACAGGTGCAGGATCTTATGGGACAAGAAATGATATTGCAATTATTTGGCCACCAAATAAAAAACCAATTGTTCTTGCAATACTTTCTAATCATGATAAAGAGGATGCTGAATACGATGATAAACTTATTGCAGACACAACCAAAGTCGTGTTAGATACTTTAAAAGCTACGAATAAAAAATAATAGATTATTGGGGCGTGTAATATAAACCGTATAAGTAACCTGTCATCCTAGATAGAGGGTTGCTTCACGGTTTTTCTTTTTCTAAAATTATTAAGAAGGAGTGGTTACACTTATAGTTAGATAGAAAAGAGATTCAAAATCTGTGAAGTTAGCTCAATCAATTTTTGAAGCTTACCAATCGGAAACTTTGGAAACTGTTGAAGATATTCAAGAGGCTTTGAAAGACATCGGTGGACCTTTGTTTAAGGCAATGGTTCAGGGCGAAATGAATCACCATCTTGGTTACGATTTAAACTCAAAAAACGGAAAGAACACGAAAATTGTCGTAATGGGTACCCACACTTTGGATACCTAAAGTGCCACAAACTTTGCGGTCATTTAGTAGCACTCCGTATCCAACCTCACTTTCAACCCATACCTAAAGACTATGTGTTTTTTTGTTGGGGAAGGACTGTAAAAGAACCCCATAACAAATGGAATGGCGGTCATATCCCCCAATTGGTCAATTTTGTTGAATCAACTTATGGTTAACGTTAAATTTGCCAAACTTATATAAAATACAGAATTTACCTATCGTGATTTAAATCCGTCGTTTGTTCAATAAGATAATTTGATATATCTGTGTTGGTGCCATTCCTCAAGAGGAATTTCACTAAATCTTGTTTTTGAAGAACAGGATTAATAACAGTTACATCTAACTGACTTAGAATCTGAACGATGCCATAATGTGAAAAACCCTTGATTGCTTTCAAAAGTTCTGCATCACGTTTCTTTCGTTCGGCGGATTCTTCAGGATACCCTGTATTGAACGGTTCTTCAAAAAGTTTCTCAAGCGTGAAGCGAAGATTTAGTTCGCCCGCCCAACCGAAGTTCAATCCAAGTGGCAGTGATGCACAGTTTCCGTTATTTATCCTAACAAACAATGAGTTTTTTGTTAAAAGTTCACCCAAAATTTCATCCTGGGGATAGTTATATTTTCGTAGCTTGATAGCCATGTGGTAAGATCATTTATTCAATATAAATATGACAATGCTATAGCTAGTTTTTGTATAAGTAAATAATTAAGTTATAAAATGTTATAATAAAAATGAAATAAACAATCCTACTTATTTTTAAGGCAAGTAAGTAGATTTTATTTCATTAGTGTAAAGCTATGTACAAAAAAATAACCCCTAGGGGTTATTTTTTTGTACATAGCTTTATTTTTCAAATTCTTTAAAAGTATCTTTTAAATCTTTATCTGTTATTTTTATATCTGCTTCCTTAAATAAATCTTTAAAGAATTGTTGTTGCCATTGTTGATCTTGTGAGCGCTTCTGTTCCAATTCCTTACGAATATTATCTTTTTCTTGATCAAAAGGTTTTAACTCTTTTTTCTCTGTTAATTTAATAATATGGTAACCATAAGAAGATTTTATTGGCTCACTTACTTGTCCAACTTCTAATTTATAAGCAGCCTCTTCAAATTTAGAATCCATTTCACCTGGACCAAACTCAGGTAATTCTCCATCTTTTTCTTTTGAACCAGGATCTTCTGAATATTGCTTTGCTAATGCTGCAAAATCTTCTCCATTCCTTAGTTTTTCTTTTATTTCTTTCGCTGTTTTTTCATCTTTTACTAAAATATGACTTGCCTTTAATTTTGGTTTATAGTAATCTTTCATTTCTTTTTCCGTAACTGAAGCTTTAACTGCTTTTTCAAAGGCTATTTGCGTTTTTATTTTCGTTTTAAGATCCTCTTCATCTTTAGCACCAGCTTGTGTTAAATAGGCTTTAAAATTATCGCCCATTTGTTTTTTTAATTCTTCAACCTTTTTCTTTGCTTCATCATCTGAAACTTTATATTTATCTAGTAAAATCTTGTCTAACATTACTTGTTGTAAAACAGGTTTTCCTGCTGTCTCTTTTAACTTTTTATTAAATTCTTCTTGTGTTAAATTTCCTGACTTTGATGTAACAAGAGTATCTGAATTGCCACATGCAGATAATAATAAAATACTACTCATTGCAGCACCTATAAAAATATTTCGTTTATTCAATGTTTTATACCTCATTCTATAAGTTGATTTATAGTCTAGTATATTTCATTTCCTTAATAAAACAAAATTTTTATACGAAATAGATTTTGTTTATTTTCATTGAATATGTCATATAGATTCACTTAAAACAAAGGTTTTCAACCTGCTTTTAAGCATAAGCTAATGGCTGGAGTGAAAGATGTTATGATTTTATAAAAGTGGACTAACAACACTTCTTAAAAAATCATACTAAGCACATTTTGATTAATAAATGCTCATTTCTTTTGATGTTTCGATTTTTCTTCAACAGGAATTTGCATATTCATAATTATCTGTCCTTCTGGATAAAACAGATTCAATTCATGTAAATCTGTTTCAATTACTTTACATGATCTAAACTGTAAACCATTTCTCTCTATATAATCTGTAATATTTGTATATATTTTACGTCGTACTTCATCCATTTGCTCTTCTGTACATACGTAATCAACACAAAGATAATTACCTGCAGGTATACTAAGAATATCAACATGCTCTATCTCTGTATCATTCAAAACAGGATAATAAACTGATAATTCCAGATCATCATTGAATAAATTCTTAATAGGACACATTGTTATAAATTGTTCTTGAAAAAATTCACCTTGCTTAAAAATAGAACGAAATTTATTAAAAAAAGATTTTACACTATTAAAATTTTCTCCTTTGATGTGATAATATTTTCTTTCCTCAAAATAGACACTCTTAATTTCATTGAAATTGCTACTTTTATTTTGAAGGAGATCGAGGAGCCTAGTAATTTTCTTTTGCATTTTCATAAATCGATAAATTTCAGTTTCAATATCATCTTTTTTGTTCTGTAAGATATTTATATTGTTTATTATATTTCTCTTATTTATTACTAAATCAATTTCTTCAATTGAGAAACCTATATCTTTACAAAAGAAGATATGGCTAATTCTCTGTAGGTCTTCATTTCCATAAAGTCTATAGTTATTTTTACCTACCTTTGGCTGTACTAACCCTTTTTCTTCATAGAATCGAAGTGTTTCTTTCGTTGTATTAAAAATCTTAATTACTTCACTTTTTGTTAATTTATAGCTATCCATCTAATTGTATTGCCTCCTATAAGGATTAATATTCATACTATAAACTATGTGGTAACTACATAGTCAATAAATAAAAAGAAAGTCCTTTTAACCCAAAATGGTGGTTTAAGGAATTTTATTTATATCTATCAAGACCGACTGAAGTATGTTTAAAATCCAGTCCCAAAACAAAGTATCATAACAAACATCAAACACCGTTTATAGAACCTTCTTAACGTACGGAAAAACCAAGTTTTTTAAATGAAAAATTCCTTAGCGTACGAAATTCGCGTTATGTTGGTGGAACCCCATTGCTATCAAGCAAAGCTCGTACAACGCCAATTAAAGTAGAGGTTGTTTCTTTTTTATAAAATTTATGTGTAGGGAACCTAATGTTTTTGAGACGACCTATTTATTGAGAATGATGTTTCAATCCAGCTAAAGTCGCTTCGATAAGCATTTTCTCTTCTTCTCCGACTTGAGTTAACAACTTATCAACTATACGTCTATTTGTGTTAGCCAGCAGAAGAACAGCAATATTTGCGATACCACTAACATAAGCTGTTGCATCCTTACTTTCGCCATTCATTTGTATGGAAAACGTAACGTTAGTGTTCATGCTTCTTCACCTCTATTTTTGTTCGTTGTGTTCGTTTGTTTTGTTAGACTTCAACATCGCAACGACACTAGATAAGCAAAAGAAAAACAAACCAATAAACCAAGTAGTTAACCAATGATTCTCATAAATTACTTCCATTTTTACCCGCAATCTTTCTTATTTCTTTATAATGTAATAAAAGGATGCGAACTACTATCGAAATTTACTTATTCCCAAAATTTCTTGATGAAGCTGTAATGCCTGTTGCCAAAAAAGCCGGAAGTACTCTATCCTCGATTTGGACAATTGCTTTTGGAGGAATAGATATTTATGCCGAAAAAACTCAGCTAAAGCGAGTGCGTTCACTAAATCAATTTAAGGATGAACTAGAACAGGCTGTATCATCTATTCCAGAGGAAAATATAGTTGAACCGCCTTTGCATATTGTGGGTTCCAGCTTAGAAGCAGCTAAATATTATTTTGAAAATGATGAATTAAGAAAAATGTTTGCGAACCTTATAGCAGCTTCTATCAATAGTGATATGGCTTCAAAAGCACATCCATCATTTGTAGAAATAATAAAGCAGCTCTCTCCATTAGATGCAATGAATCTCAAATTATTTAAATCTAATGGTAGATTCCCTATTGTACAATACGTATACACTAAAGCTGATAAACATGGTAGCAAACCCTTCAAAACTAATGTATTTTTAGAAAACAAAAAAATTGAAGATATTGATTTAAACGCAGCTTCCATTTCAAATTTGAATTGATTAGGGTTAATTTCAATTACCTATACAGAGCACTTTCTTGCGGAAGAACGCTATATTAAATTTATAGAACATGATTTATTCAGAGAAACTAAACGAGAACTAGATGCGAAAAATAAAAATTTAGACTCTGGATTTATATCTCATACTGATGTTGGTATTCGAGAACGGATTTCAGGAATTACTCCGTTCGGTGAACACTTCAGTGAAATATGCATTTAATAAAACTACTTATCCTCTTCTGAAATATGAAGGGGATAATCTCTTTCAATCCTTATCTTTCCTTAACAACAAACAAGACGCCACCCAGATCACGGCAGCGCCTACGATAATTGCTATTGGTTTAATCATTGAATTACTTTAAAACACTCATGCACAGTTAAATTTCCAAATTGGTCGTATTCAGCTGCTACTGTTTCACCACAAATGAATTCCCATGTATCATCATTTAATTTAACATCATATTGTTCACCTTCACGGAATTCTTGTAACACTTTCCCTTTATTGTCACTAATGCTAAAATCCTCAGTTACTTCTACTTTAATTTCATTCATCCATTCATCCTCCTAACCAAATGTTCATTTTGTTCAACTTCACGTTTAATGTGTAATTTCTACATAACAAAGAAAAAAGCACCCGTTTTGGATGCTATTTCTGATTTTTGATACTTTTTAAGCCTCTTTCACAGTTACTGTAACTTCTGCTAAATCATCGCTATTTGTGTACTTATTGATTTCTAAACTTACTTCGACAACTTCATATCGATCATGTCCTATTTTTACTTTTTTATTTTTTTCTAACACTGCAATTAATCCTGCTAAATCATGGCTGTCTATTGAGGCTTTTAGGTTTTTCTTTTCGTCTTTAAAAGAAACAAGCATATATACCCCTCCTCTCCAAATCTATCTATTCGACAAAAAATTTCTTCATCCTTTTATCTGAATAAATAAAAATTATCACCGAAGTGACAGCTTTCAAGGGGATGGGAGAAAAGAGAGAAAACAACTGGCAATAAGTATCTCTTCATTTAAGGTTGATGTGAGGTACTCTCAACCTTCTCCAAGCCACCACATCATGTAATGTTTGAGCTCTTATTAGCTACGCGCTTTACGTTCGGTGACTGGGAGAAGACTAAGAATCTTCTCGTTTATACTCCGTAGAGTCGGAATGAACCGGCCTCGAGTCAATTCATTCCTGTTTGATTAATCTGCGCTCAGTTGCGCCGGGGAGCTGGTCCCAAAATAACTAATTATCTTTTTCCACCCTGTGAAATGGATAATCGATAACGTGAAAAGGAAGTATTTTTATCAAGACGTATGTGTTTATTCCGACGCCTTGTTTAAACCAATATACAAGGAGGACAGTAGACTGTCTATATTGGCTCAAACAAAGAGCGGAAGCTCTCTGCCCTCGTTTTGGTCATTAATAAGAATCGTGAGTAATTACTAATGTGTGAGATCACGTATACTGTTTTTGATTTTCATAATGCAAGCGTTACTCATTCAAGAGCAACCACCCCATTCCATTTTCAAGAACAACATTAACAAAGAATACAGAGTATTATATTCACCATCAACCCAGAGGACATGGCGGTCTCTGAGCTGATTACTAAATACAATAGAAACAGCATGACGAATGCGAGTTATCTCACACCCGCCACACTGGAATATGTTATTGTTATACATTCATTGGTCTTTTCGTCTTAACGCGGGTTCGTACCGCCTTGCCCGCCCTACTATGCGGTATACGTTACCGTGACATTCTCGCATAAGAACGTTTGACTAATAGGTGTACTAATCCTCTTCGATATAATGGTAATAGTTATATAATGATATTACCCTAACAATAGGAGTGATAAAAATGAATGATACATTCCGTCTTGTAGCTTTTACCATGATAGGAATCAGTGCTTTATTTTCTTTGATATGGGAGTCTAAAAAACAGAACTAGAAAAAGATAAATTTTTAATAGTATTCGAATCTTTGGTTCTTATAGGCGTTGCATGGATGTTAATAGGTATTTTCATGTAACTTACATAATAAATAACTCTCCCCCCTGAATAAAACTCAATATTCCGTAAATACTATAGACACATGGTTATCTTTCCTCTGTTTTTCTTGGGTGAGCAGTTAGCTTTCGCTAGCTGCTCTTTTATTTAGAACAACATCATCTGTCCGCTCTTATTCTGCTCTTCCAATTCCTTTACTCTCTTCTCGAGCCTTTGTATTTCTTGATTTAACAGATGGTTCATTTTATTGTTGTTATTCCTTGTTTTAAGGCATCTCTCGTGAATCACGTTGTCATGTTGATCAAGTATCCATTCATCTTCAAATACCCAATCTTCACAAATAGGACATTCAGCTATGATACAACCAGACGCCATATCCATTCTCCTTTTCTACTAAATGAAATTTTTATTGTTTTGTATATCTTCCTGATCTGTGCCTCATTGAATCCCTCGTACACTGTAAACACTTCAGGAAACTGACTCAAACACATATCAATAATCATGTCATCAGTTGTTCTAACAAAAAAGTATTTAACCTCACCCATGTAATCGTTGTGCAAGTAATAACTCCTAATCTCGCAATGGTATCCGTTAGCTTCCAAGACTTCATACAGTTTAATTTTTGTTTCATCCATTTCAAATATTGATAACTGCCCCTCCACGATATCTACTTGTTCAATCATTTCTCTATTCCCCTTTACGCTCGTTTTTTATTCCAAAACGCCTGAGTACCTTTAAAACTAAATGGACTAGCTTGATATCCTCTCGATGCCGCCTGTGACAGTATAAGGACTGGTGTATTAATCGCAACTTCTACACCCCATTTCCAGCGTCTAACTCTACACGGCAGCAGTTCTCTTGAAATACCATTTCGCTTTGCTTGCTTCGCCTGTTCATCTGTAAATACAATATCTGTTTTCTTTGCTCTAGCAATCTTGATTGCTTCTTTATTTTCTATTACCGGCTTCGTCGCTGCTTCTTGGGGATCCCAACCTCTTTTTCTACGATCCGCAAATGTTCTATAGCAAATCCCATGCTCCACGGCTATATCTTTGTATTCCTTCCATCCAGTTCCCTTTGGAACTGGTTTAGTAATCGCTATTTCCTTTGGCCAGCCGTACGAATATACGCGCTGGCGCAAAGTGTCATTACTGATGCCGTTACCTTCTGCTCGTTTAAAATCTTCTGGAGTAATGTAGTAGTCGTTGCTCATGCTCATTCTCCTTTTCTAATCAAATGACGTTTTTGTTCGAAATGATGCCAT
Source organism: Bacillus basilensis (assembly GCF_050630465.1). NCBI lineage: Bacteria > Bacillati > Bacillota > Bacilli > Caryophanales > Bacillaceae > Bacillus > Bacillus basilensis. Next base: position 121,703 of record NZ_JBNTQO010000007.1, read on the forward strand.
ATATATTTGGACACATTTACCAGTGTTTTTACCAAAAAATTCATGATATGGTTAATTAGTCGAGTACGTCATTACTTGACGATTACCCTTAGAGGCCCCGCAGACAATCGGGGTTTCTTTTATTTAAATAACGATTTTGTTCACTTTTATAGCTTACTATTCCTCATAGTTGTGTTTTTCTTCTAGGACTTTTATAAAGTTAAAGTGTCCATCGAGATAACAATCATTGATATAACCCCAAAAATATATTTCATTAACTTCGCTTAAATTAAAATTTTCATTTTTTCATTCAACCAAGTTCATAACATATTCTTTTCCTCCGATAAAATAATGATTAGGTGCCCCATGCACATTTTATCCACTGGAAATAATACCTTTTACGTACTTACGTATTAGAAACTTCATTTCTACTTTTTCTGTAATAGCAATTTTGTTCACCTTTTTGATACATTTATGAAACATTCATATGTTATCTTCATTATGTTCTATTCTTTTTAAAGAACCATGTGAGAATACCAAAACAAGAAGTCCTAGAGCCCTAACTCTAGGGCTTCTTGTTTTTAAATAAGGATTTTGTTTAATTGAATACGTATCCTTTTCGATACCCTATTACAATTAATTTTTATGTTATAATTATCTACGACACATATTATAATAGGCACAACAAATCTCATACATATTGGAGGATCTTAATGATCCTAACTCAAGAAAAGAACATAAAATTAATTATGCATTTTCTTACCGTATTATCTTTTTTTATTCTTATCTTCTTTAGTGTCACAATTTTTTATATACCATTGATTTTTTATTTCTTATGCAAATCACAAAACATTCGAAAAAATATTCTTGAAGCTGTTTTTTACCAACTATTCATTTGGATAATTACACTGATTTGGAATCTATTCGTAATAAGAATCTTAATGTTATCTTTATTTAATTTAGACTTAGCTTCAAACAATACTTTGATTATTTTGGGAATAGCTCCTCTATATCTAATACTGCTTCTTTTGTTAATTTTCGGACCTATAAAAGGAATTTTATATGTGCTACAAGAAAAAGACTTTCATTATCCTATTATTTCTAAATGGATTAAAAAATAAAAATACATGTAGAAGAATTCTGATATGCTCCCTCTTAGATAAAAAATAAAAATCTGTTTATCTAAGAGGGAGTTTTTATGTCACGAATAAAATATTCTAAAGCTGAAAAATTGGCTATTTTAGTTCTTTATAAAGACGGTCAGCATTCAATAGCTGATATTACTGCTAAATTTTCAATTGATTCTGGAACGATTAGAGACTGGAAAAGAAGGTATGAATTGAATGGTGAAGATGGTTTAACAGACGCAACCTCTTGGAAGTCGTATTCAAAAGAACTAAAATTGGCGGCCGTTAATGAGTATCTATCAGGACGTTCCTCATTACATGAGGTCATTCAAAAATACGATATATCTAGTACTGCCGTTTTGGGAAAATGGATTAAAAAGTATAATAGTCATAGAGAATTAAATGATACGGGTAAAGGAATGGCAAAATCTATGACAAATACAAGAAAAACAACATTAGAAGAACGAATTCAAATTGTAAACTACTGTCTACAGCATCAGAAAAACTATCAACTTACAGTCAAAGGCTATGGTGTTTCTTATCAACAAGTATACCAATGGGTCAAGAAGTTTGAGGCAAATGGTGAAGAGGCATTACAAGATAAAAGAGGCCGAAAGAAAGAGGAATATGAATTAGCAGTGGAAGAAAAATTTAAACTAGAAATGAAACGTTTAGAACGAAAAAATGAACGATTACGTGCTGAAAATGCTTTTTTAAAAAAGTTAGAGGAACTCGAAAGGAGGCATCGTTACCAAGTATTCGTCTACAAAATAAATATAGAGCGATTCAAGATTTACATGCGAACGAAAATCTGCCAGTCATCCTTTTATGTGAAATTGCCAGTGTATCTCGTGCTACCTATTACAAATGGCTACAGCGTACGCCAACAGTTAGAGAGTTAGAAAATGAAGCGATTCTTCAAGATATCCAAGCGATTTATGAACAAGTGGGGGGCATTTATGGGTATCGAAGAATGGAATTAAATATTAATAGGAGATACCATACAAAATTTAACTATAAACGTATTTATCGTTTAATGCACATTGCTAGATTACTGTACAAAGACATGAAAGTCTAAACTAATTAGACAAGAAACTCTAAACTAAAATTTTTTAGATTTTATATAATATCCATTTAACCTAATGTTAAACCAAATAAATTCGAAAGAATATAATTTATTTAAAGAAAAATCCCCAAAAATATGAATTTTTAGGGATTAAATGCATTATACGTATAAATGGTTTACCACTTGTTTTATTTTTTTGTTGATATTAGTAATTAAACGAATTTCTTCTGCTTTTAGTTCAGTTGATTTCACGTTAGGTGAATACCCTACTTCCACCAACAATTCTATTGCAACCGCATCTTTACAAGCCCGTTTACCGAAGTGTAGGATTACTTTTCTCAATTTATTTGATTTAGTACAATTACTAAAATATCTACCAAAAACATGTATAAATCACTTGTTATTATAAAAGAGTATTTTTTTATAGTTAACTTTTGAGTATTAAACAATGCAATTCTAGACTGATAACCTTTGAATTTTATATATTGTTCAAAGAAATAATCATGGTGACTCCTAATTTAATGCGCCATCATCTCGTGCGCAATATCATGTCCATTCATATCCGATGGGTAGTAGGTAGGCCAGTGTATGACTTCATCGAATACAGCTTCACGATTGTCACCCCAATACAAGTGGTAGTGATCAGCTTTATTCGGATAAATACCATGATCACTAAATTGAATATACTGAGGAACTCCTTCTGTTTTTTCTGCTAGTTTAAATATGTATCTTACACCTCTATTCCCTGCATCATATGTCAAAAGTTTGTACCCATCATAGATATATTTACCAGAATATTCTTCTTTGTTTTTGTAGAATGTTACAGTATCTCCTTGAATCACGATACGTTTGACATCTGTTTGATATCCTTCATTATAATACTCCTTATATTCTTTGGCTGACATTTTACCTTTATGTTTCGCTTTGTAAGCAAATACCTCATCAAGCGTTCCATCTTGTAAATATGGATATACTGATTGCCAGTCTCCTTTCCAATCGGAGAGTGATCGATCCTTCACTTGGTTGTCTTCGAAATACCCTTCATAAATTTTTTCTGTTGCTTCATCATGAGCATGACTATGATCATGACTGTGATCGTGTTCATTTTCGTGTGTATGACTTTCAGATGTTTGCTCTTGCTTTTTAGATGAACCTGAAGTCTGACAGCCTACTAACACTAACATTGAACTAATAGTTAATATACCTAACGTCTTTGTAAATGCAATTTTCATTATAAAACCTCCATTTAAATCGTAATGATTACGATTTAAATTATACATATGTCTTGTGTAAACATCAACTGAAAAATAATCCAATATTAATAAATGGATTATCCTATCTGTAAATCTTTGGAGGCTATTACAAGTATGGTGCAAAAGCTTCTGGACAATTGCAATTAGTCTATATAACCACTTAGCTTTTCATTTTAATTTCTACTGATATACTCAGGAAACTTAATAAGATGAAAGTTAACTATCATCTTGTTGCATTATTACTGGCTAAGTAGTTTAGAGTTTCTTGTCCCGTTATTAAGACAAGAAAGTACCTACTAAACTTATGATATTGGCTATTTTCCAACGTTTGTTCATGGGATTATAGTTTAGACGAGAAAGTCTAAACTTCCCACTCTGATAAACACGCTAAAGAAGCACCTGTATTGCTACCGATATCAAGAATGTTAGCGTTATCGCTTAATGGTAGGATTCCGCTTAATGACTGTCTAAGTAGCGCTAATCGACTGGATAAAGGATTTCCTTGTTTAAGTCTTGCCACAAAATCAATGTAATTCCATTCATTCATGAAAATGTTCCTTTCATTGTTATGATTTTTCGTTCTTTTATAACATTTAAAGTTTATTTAAGCATTTACTAGTTGGCATTCTATTCATTTGGTTATTGGTTAATCTTTTTTCATAAAACGGAGGATTCATTTACAACGCAAAGAACCCATTTTAACTAATCCTTTCTCAAAATGGGTTCGCTATATTAGATATGCCTTTTTATCTTTAATTAAATCCTTAAATACCCTCCACAAATGAAAAATGCGATTTTCTTTCTGGAGAATTATAAGAAAGGATAGCGTTTTTGTATGTTTATTTCTGTGTCTGATGAATTATAAATGTGGTACTAGCCCTACCAATACATAACTGATACTTCACCTTTTCTTTCACTATAATAAACACGAACACGTAATATATAAGATTTCCCCTCAATTAATTCGACATTTATATTTGCATTATGATCTTCACCACTATCATCATCACCTGCAACATACAATACTTCATCAGCAACTTCTTCAAATAAAACGATGACAGAATCGGAAGTACCAAAAGTAGATATATTATATTTTCTGGTTTCGTTTGGTTTAATGATGAAATTCTTCTGTTCTCCATTATTTAATGTGAGTTTGCTACTTACTAATAATGGAAGTTCCTCTGAGTCAGCATTATCCATTGGTGGGTAAAACGTTCTGACCCACAACTTATCTCTCTCTGAAAAACCACCAGCTGGAGTTATCCCATTTCGATATTGCTCGGGTTTTTTGATTAGTCCAGGGCCAAACGGATAGTGCATAATAGAATTGGGATCCCAATTAGAGCCTTCTTGTATGGTATCTGGAGCTATTTTTCTGATTATATTATGATAGGTTTTTTCTCTATCCCACTCATTTGGAGGTTTAGCTAAGGCAGTATATACAGCTTCTTCATCCCATTCAATACCTGCTTTTGGGTTCTGATGTTCATGAGGAAACCCTAAAGTATGTCCGATTTCATGAATGGCTGTATCTATTTCTGAAGGGTTTCTTGTTATATCCCATCCAAAATTCATGGTTCTTTCATCTTTGCTTATATCCAGATCAATAATATCTCTTCCAATGTACGACCAAGCACCATTACCTCTCATAAAACCTATTCTTATTTCGGCCTCATCTCTTGTTGCTACTTCTTTAAATTTTATACCTATCCCTAGATCTTTCCATTTCTTAAAAGCATTTCTGACAACGTTCTTTTCCTCTTCATTTGTAGTCCATGGTTTCCATTCTCTCTGCCCATTATTTAGATCTACATATTTACCATCCGTTTCTTTGTCAAAGAAATAATAATGTAACACAGTACCATTTACCCATTTTTGATCAATGCCTACTATAAGCTCTCTTCGATCGGGATTAATATCTGCTTTAAATTCTCTTGCAGGAACTATCGGCATCGAACAATAGTTCTTATCTTTTTTTAATTCGCTCATTTAATAACCTCCATGTATAGGTATTAATTATTATGCTGATTTTATTGTTTTCATTTTTTTATAATAATATACTTTATTCTTATTAGCTTGGTAGATACGCCTCTTACACACCAAGCTAACAAGAATAAATGGACAATGACATGAAGATTTAAACTATTTCTATAAGATATCTAAACAATCAACAGCTTACATATACTTTAGATTAAATAATGGCTCATTCGCATGAATATTTTATTATTAGCTAAGTAGTTTAGAGTTTCTTGTCCTATGTTCAAAAATTTTAGACTTTCATGTCCCGTTAATGGGGTTCAGCCGAGATACGTGTAAAAATGGGTCATAGACTGGTTTTTATTTCCATGTTATGATCCTTTTATCTTTTATACAGGTATATTCTCTTCTATTGGTTGTGGAATGTTTTGTAAATCAATCACATAATCGCTAAAACGTTTTATTTGTTTCGTCATATATGGACTTAACATCACCAGATCTTCTCGTGAGAATCGATAACCTTCTCTTTTGAGTTGCCATAAAATCATGGTAATATCAACGACATTTTGAAAAATGACTGCATTAGCAACGAGATCATTATATTTAATACGTTTTTCTTGTTCTACTGGGTCATTTTCAGTAATAATCCCATCCCCACCAAAGAATAACCACTTTGAAAAACCATTATATGCTTCCACTTTATTTGTACTAGCTGTAATTTGCTCTCTTAATTTCATATCTGAGATATATCTAAGAAGAAATATCGTTCGAATGACTCTGCCTAGCTCTCGAAATGCTTGGTACAGTCGATTCTTTTTACTATTACTTCTCAGTTTTCTGAGAAGAGTTGAGGGTAGTATCTTTCCAGCTTTTATAGACAAAACAACTTGAAATAAATCTTGCCAATGAGTCTCAATTAACTTCCAATCGATTACATCACTAAATAAAGGAGCTATATGTTTATATTGAATATGTTTGCTTGGCCTAAAGAATTTTAAGTCTTTCCAATTCCTAATTCTAGGCATTAAATTGATTCCTAATAGATAAGAAAGTGCAAAGACAGGAGTAGACTGGCCTTGTGTATCAGCATGAATCGTATCAAGTTGGATATCTGACTTGTTTTTTAGCAATCCATCAATAATATAAACAGCTTCCCAAACCCCACAGGGGATAAAATGGCTAAATAAAGCAATATAATTATCCGAAACATGATGATAAGCTATTCCTCCATAGCTCCCATATCTAATGTGGTATTCTAACAGTAAGTTTTCTTCATATAAATCGTATTTTGTTCCATCAGCGGCGGCTGTTTTTCCACTCCCCCATAGTTTTGGAAGGCTAAAGAGGTTGTATTGATTTAAAATGTCTTGAATTGAGGCATCTAATTTTTGGACACTGATATGTCTACGATTCACAAAAGAAATCATATGAGGTGTTACTATATTTCGCATATGTTTAGCGGTTTGGGCAGGCCCTAAATTACAGCCATGTCCAAATGAAGTAATAATATAACGTTCAATTGGATGCTCTAATTTAGGTTCAGATCCTGAAAATGGGCCGAAATGTCTTGTACAATGAGTCCAGCAAAGTATATCGAGAATCGTTCGTTCCTGTAGTCGTTGTATAATTTCTTTTTCTAACATTTTACTACTCTTGGAAGACTCTTTTCGTACCAAACGTTTCAGGATTGGTTCTCCATCTTCAGTTATGATAACTTGTCCATTATTAGGATAGTTTAGGTCAACAGTTTTTGCAGCGGATGTTAGCCAACTTTTTAACCGATTAACAAAATCAGTAGGTGAGGAAGGTAATTCTAGTTCATTACAATAATCTTCAATCATCGGTTGGCATTCTTCCCATGGAAGTAATTGTTATCTATAATCAGCATATTTCTCAGAACCTTTTACACTAAGGTCTCCCGTCTTTAATTCAGAGGCTAAATAAGAAAATATACAGATTTCAAGACGTTTACGGTAAAGTATATTCGTGCTTTTTTCAACGCGAATTGTATGTTTCCACTGTTCACTGGCGAATGATAAATCAATATCGCTAGGTAGATGTTCAACCTTACGGTTTTCGTTCTCTAATAAAAATTCCAGAGCATTTATGAGGGAATCGTCTTGAGTTGTTGAGTCAATTTCTAATAATGTGATGAGCCGAAATAATGTTTTTCTATGATTCTTATAGAATTTTTCTAAAAGTGGTAGATAATTATTTCCGTTGTATGAGGATATTGCTGTACAGTCCTGTTTTAAAAATTCTATACCACCTTTAGCTTCAAATAGCTCAGTAATTTTGCTGCCAATTTGTGTATTATCATCATGCATAGCTGTTGTTTCTAAAACTTCACTCAGTACAGAAATAAGATTTTCACTTATGGAACGATGTTGCTCCCTCAAAAGAGCAAGTTCTTCTTTTCCTTTTTTATGAATGATTCCCATCCTTTTTAGAAACATTTCTACAAGGTTATCCCTAGTTGTAATTTGTGACCGATAAATAGTTGATAACAACAGCATATATCTTTTGTGAGGAGCGAAGTCCTTTATTTCTGAAGCATCTAAAGAATTCGCTTCAGCAGCAAAGTGCTTCAATTTAGAATTTGGAATGCCTTCTAATAAATCATGAATGTTTGGAAGGAAAGACGTAATAAATGAAAGTCTGTTTTGTAAACCTTTCATATGAGTAATAGAAGGGCTTTTGGGAACTTCTTTAAAATAATTATAACCAGAATGTTGAGTTTCTTTTGACGTATGAAGTAATTGATCGAGTTTATCTTTTTCTATATTAGACAAACGAGCGAGAATTGTATTACAAAGACGATTATTAACCAGCGTTCTCACTCGACGTGCAAGCCGATTTAGTGTACTGAATGCTGGTAATTCATAACATTCCTTAATTAATTCTTCAATAGAAACATTAATAAGGTCAGCGGGGTTATCCATCACTTGAGATGCTTTATATATGGCATTAGTAGCAATATGTAAAGCATCCTTCCCAAAGGGCAATACTTGCAAATGCTCACGAATTGCTTTCTGGTGTCGATATATGGACTTTGTTCGGAAGTTTGGTTCGGTTTCATTTGATTTACGCAAACTCGAACGGATATGATGAATTATCACAGATGGAATATCTTTTGGACGTGGAAAATAACCTAGTCGTTGGAAAGACTTTAGCATAACTAAAAGGCTAAAGACCGGAATAGTTCCACGTGCTACTCTATGGGCAAATTGGTTCTCCTCATATGTGATGGTATAAATCTCTTTCAGCTCTTTTCGAGTTAAGTTTTGTTTAAACCTTGGATAGGCTGTACGTTCAATTGAGGTCAATGTAATTCCTCCTACTATACTAAAATCAAAACTATATGTATTTTACTGTTGCATCTTACGGTACAAAGTCATTCTCGAGATACCAGCTTTCTCGGCGGCATCTGTACGGCTCATACCTTGATTAATAAGATATAAAGCGTATTCTACCTTTTCCTCATCGGTTTTTGGTCTTCCAGGATGTTTTCCTCGTTTCCTTGCTGCCTCAATCCCTTCTTTTGTCCGTTCAGAAGTTAAATCTCGTTCAAATTGAGCAATACCAGCGAAAATAGTAAACAACATTTTTCCATGTGCTGTTGTTGTATCAAGCCATGATTCCTTTAGACTTTTCAAGTGTGCTCCTTTTTGAGAAATTTGTTCCGTAATTTCAATGAGATCTTTTGTAGAACGTGATAATCGAGTTAAATCGGTTACAACGACTGTATCTTCTGGACGAAGAAATTCCAGCATACTATTTAATTCCGGCCGGTTTCGTTTTGTACCGGTTACTTTTTCGAAGAAAATACGGTCGCATTCAAATTCTTCAAGCTGTTTCTTTTGACGATCTAAATTTTGATCTAATGTAGAAACACGCATATAACCAAACTTCATATTTATCATCCCTGTCACTTTACCCATAAGTTTGCCACAGTTGGAAGCATAAACTTGCCGGAAATCGCTTATTTTAGAAGATATTTAACTAATTATCCAAATAAAATGGAAGTATAACTTTGCCGTGAGTTAATTATTAACCCATAAGCTTGCCATGTGTTTTATTAATGTAGCTTTGGAATAATGTTTGGTCAAATTGATACTAATAACCTTGATAAATTAGCAAAAAGAAAGAACGTGTTTTGATCAATCTTTTTTCAAAACACGCTCTTAATTTATTTAATTGAATCATTCTTTTATAAAAAAGAATGATCATTTCTGTGATTCTTATTCCATTAAAGTGCCCGATTCTGGAAGATTGTTTCAAAGACATTATTAAAGTAAAGCACTCTTTACTTTAATAAGCATACAAAATCATCAAACTCCTTTATAACTATGGAATTCATTTTGATCAATTTTTTTCGAAAAGATTATTATTGCTTCCAATAGCTATCATTTGATGATCTCATACCGCATCAGTATTGAACCGCTTGGTTCGTAAAGCTTGGTGGATATCAACTTCATATCGTGTCGTAATTCAATGTTTTCGAAGTAGCGTTCGCCACTGCCCAATATAACAGGATGAATGATTATTTGTAGTTCATCTAGTAATTCGGCATTAATCAGGCTCTGAACAAGACCTGCACTTGCGGAAACAATGATATCACCCTTAATTTCTCTTTTCAACTTCTTTACTTTCGTCATTACATCAGAGTTAAGCAGAGAAATGGTATCATCGTAGTCCCCCCAGTGAACTTTCGTAAAATCACTATTATTTGTTGCTACAAACTTTTGAGTCTTATTCATAGCGTTAGCCCAATCCCCCTCTTGGAACGGCCAATAACCTGCAAAACCTTCATATGTGATCCTACCCATCAAGATTGCTTCAGCCCTCTGGAATATCTCTAAACCATCATTTGCGGAATCTATGATACCAGGCATTGCCCAGCTTACCATGTTACTTTCTTCACCTTTCGGTCCCGTAAAAATACCGTCTAAAGTGTTGCTCACGTTTGCAATTATTTTCCCCATATATTCTCCTCTATTCTTATTTAATATTTTATATTTGAATTTATTATTAAGTTTGTATTAGTCGTCCTCAAATAATTTTTATGACCCTGTGTATTGATAAATTGCCTCGATGCTAAATTTAAATAACATCTTCAGATTAGCTTCGATTTACTTACGAATAATCCCTTCTCAGCTTTAATTCAAAAACATCAATATTACCGGAAGCATAAGTTTGCCATAAACAAAAAGAACCATAAACTTGCCGTTCAGGCAAACTTATGGTCCTTATCACAATCCCCTTCACCGACTATTGTACCAAAAACGATTAAATGGAGATATTGTTACAAATAATATTGTTACATATTTTTGTTACACTCAGTATGCAAGTTAATTAGACTAAAAGTTTATTAATAATGACCGCAACAAAAATGGTCGTTTTTGTTACAACGTAACGATAGTTAATACTCTCATAATATCATTTGTAATTTAATACGGATAATAGAAAAGGTGGTTTATATGTTGATAAGGTTCAATGTTATAATAAAAATAATCTAAAATGTATATATTGTTATACATTTTAAATAAAAGGGGGGCATTTTTCAATGATAGAACAAATTAAACCCTTAGATCCTATTGCAATTCACCTAGGGCCCATTGCTGTACATTGGTATGGAGTTATTATTGGTATAGGAGCTATATTAGGGTTTATCTTAGCTACTCGTGAAGGGAAAAAACGCAGAATATCTTCAGATGTATTTTACGACTTAATCTTTTTAGCTTTACCTATCTCAATTATTTCAGCACGAATATATTATGTAATCTTTGAATGGAATTATTATAAGGAAAATCCAGTTGAAATTTTTGCAATTTGGCATGGTGGAATTGCAATTCATGGCGGTATTATAGGAGCTGTACTAACAACTATATGGTTTACAAGAAAACGAAACCTTTCTTTTTGGAAAATCGCTGATATTTTAGCTCCAAGCTTACTTTTAGGGCAAGCAATTGGGCGTTGGGGAAACTTTATGAATCAAGAAGCTCATGGAGGAATTGTATCTAAAAGCTTTTTAGAGTCGTTACATTTACCAGATTTTATTATCAATCAAATGAATATAAATGGTACATATTATCATCCAACTTTTTTATACGAGTCTGTCTGGAATATTACAGGTGTGATTGTATTACTCGTATTAAGAAAAGTTGATTTGAAACGAGGAGAAATTTTCCTCACTTATTTATTATGGTATTCTGTAGGAAGATTTTTTGTAGAAAGCTTACGTACGGATAGTCTCATGTTAACATCCCATATAAGAATAGCTCAATTAGTCTCAATTGGGTGCGTACTTTGTAGCATTCTTATTGTGTGGTATAGACGTAAAAAAGGGTATGCACATCTACACTATACTGCTGATTAATGGAGTGAGTCGATGTAATGGAGCAACACAAAGTGAAGTCAAAAGCCCTTGAAACAGTAGATTCAAAATATATTCAGCAGCATTTAGCTAATGAAAGAACCTATCTAGCTTGGTTACGTACTGCAATTGCTATTGCTGGTTTGGGATTTCTTGTAGCTAATTTTCATTTAGCTGTTCGAAAAGAGCTTTCCTCATTAAATAATAAGATTGCTATTGGAATAGGAATTGGATCCGTTATTGCTGGAATAAGTATTATTATTATTGCAACCTTACAATATCTAATTAAACGTCAAAACATTAACTCACAAACATTCCGAACACATACCACATTAATTGTATGGTTATCACTCTTAGTTATTGCAGTTATTTTAGCTATTTCATCTTATTTTTTACTAATTATATAATAAAATATTACCAACTACGATTTAAAAGCTAAATAAAAAACAATTTCCTGTTACTAGGAAATTGTTCTTTATTTAGCTTAGGTTTTATGTTATTCGATTGGCGATACCCCATGCCCATCAACTTAAGAAATTGGTTGTTCCCCAAAACAAAAATTTGATTTAAAACGTGTATGATTCGCCATCATCCGGTACTGAAACAGTCGAACTGATTCCTTTTTCGTTAATAAAGCTTTTTAATTCTTCTCTTGATAAGTTCCAATGGTTCACTGCTTCCATATGGACTACAATGACTTGGGAATTAGGAGCAGCTTTGTACACCTTGTAGATATCTTCTTTATCCATGATAAGAGAACCGCCTTCAAAGAATTGATTATCTCCACCATTTACGACAATGATTTCTGGTTTATGTGTATCGATAACTTTTTGAACCTCGTCATACCATACCGTATCTCCGGCTACATATAACGTTTTTTCGCTTTGGTGTTTGAAGACTACACCGCATACTAAACCAGCAAGTTTTAGGATTTCACCTCTACCGTGTTCGCCTTTTGTCTTAAGTAGTTGGATCCCTTCAAAGATTGTATCTTCCTGTAAAACCTCTACATTTTTGAAACCGGCGTTTCTTACTTCTGTCGCATCTTCTTCATTTTGGACAAATAGTTTAATGTCTTTTGGCAATATTCTTTGAGCCGCCTCGTCAAAGTGGTCTAAATGTAAGTGAGTTACGATGACTGCATCTATATTATTAATAATATTTTCAACGGATACTGGTAAGCTAACTAAAGGATTATTTTGATCTTGTCTTGGTGAATTTGGGAAAGGTGGGTAAGTTCCTTTCTCTGCTAACATTGGATCTATTAAAAACCTTTTCCCTGCATATTCTACAACGATTGTTGCATTACGAATTTGATGTATATTCATATTTATTAACTCCTTTTTTTTGAGATTTTCTTTGAACAATGTATAGTTTATATTATTCCCAATAATGGATACACAGATTAAATAAAGTTTTTTGGTCGTTTTACTTTATTAATGAAAGGAGTTATATAAATGTTAGATAATACGGACAAACGTATCTTAGATGAACTATCCAAGAACAGTCGGCTCACGATGAAAGAATTAGGTGAGAAAGTCCATTTGACTGGACCAGCTGTTTCAGCTAGAGTGGCGAAATTAGAAGATCAAGGAGTTATTGAGGGGTATACAATTAAAGTTAACCGAGTCAAATTAGGTTGTTATATACATGCTTTTATTACAATCATTACAGAAAGCATTTTTCATCAACCTTATCTGTCATTCATAAAAACGCAAGACAAATATTTAATAAATAATTATAAAATCAGTGGAGATGGTTGTTACCTTCTCGAATGTAAATTTCCATCCATAGAATTAATGAATCAATTTCTGAAAGAATTAAACGAATATGCAAACTATAAATTATCGATTGTTATAGATAAATAGCGAACCAAAAAACAACGAAGAGTTTGCGAATAATTTTACTTATACAAATAGGTGCGTTTAAATTTGTTTAGTTATTCAATTAAAGGGAGCTTTTACAAAGTAATGAAAAAAGCCTAATTTTTCAATATAAATTTTGAGAAATTAGGCTTTTTAATATGGGAATTTCCTTAACATTGTAAATCCGCATTTTCCTGACGCTACCCCATCGCTATCAAGCTAAGCCCTTACAACGTCAAGTATAGTAGAACTTGTTTCTTTTTTCTAAAAGCTAGGTGTAGAGAATTTAAAGAGTTGCATGCGAAATAAACCCTATCGGGTTTCATTTTTTGAATTAGGCCGCTTGATCATCAGACATGGTACAATTGTAAACGACACCTAATATATCAAAGACGGTTTTTTTCTCATATCTATGGGATTTTCGCCCGTTCTGCTGTAGGAGGTTGAACAGGCGAATGAGAATCTTTGATAGTTCTTGGGTGTCTTTCTGTGTAGCTTGATAAATAAGAAGAAAATAATCTTTAATCATATATATGGCTTTATATTCACTCAGTTCTCGTTTCTTTTCATAAGAAGTAAGTGTCGCATTTGAAACATAGTAGACGAACAGAGTAGAATGGCAATCAGTTGCCCATACAAATGACATTCCAATCTTTCTCGTTTTATCTTTTTACAATGCTGAATATGAAAGAATGATTTCCATGTTTTAAATAAAATCTCGATTTGCCAACTTAAAGAGTACCAATCATGTACTTGTCCCATCGGGACAATATCTGTAGAGGTATTGGTCATGTATACATTGATACCGCTAAGTCTTTTACTACGAGCAGAGTACTTCATTCCTTTCTTTTTTTCTCTTACAGTTTGATCTTGTAATCGTTTTTGTTGTTGTTCTTTTGTTAGCCGATGAACGATCACACGAGTTGGGATTTTATCAGTCATTCCTACATAAGCATCGGATATTTCATAGGTTTTTCCTGATTGGAGAGAGTTCATTAATACCTCCATATCTATCTGTATATACTCTGTACCTTTCTTGATGCTTCCATCCTGAAAATAATCAGGTGTGAGATTTTTTTGATAAATACGTGTATTGGATTTAATACGAGAGATATAGTAAGCCTTTTTATCTTGTATATGTTGAAGATCTTTTAAATGAAAATACCCTAAATCACGGATACATAAATCATTTGGTGCTACAGTTGGAACACACAGAGAACCGTAGGTTCGATCATGTTGTTTCCCTGGACCTGTATGGATATGCAGGAATTGTCCGCTTAATAGGTCATATTCAAGTTGAATTTTCATCCCAGCAGTATGGCTACATCCTCCAGCCCCAGGATAAATGGTTGAAAATATATCTGGAAGCTGAAATGCAGTGGAATCTAAAATGCGAATACGCTTGAAAACAGAGGTGTATGGAGAAGAAAGTGGCATAGATGAAGTTAATTTTTTATTTAGAAGGTTAGTCAATATATGTTGTAAAAACTGAACGGCTGATGTATTAAACCGTTGATTCAGTCCTTCTGGACTGATAAGTACTTCTGTGGATGCTTCTAAACAGCTAGATAACTGAGCTAAAGAGGTTGTAGCGATATTTTGACTCATCCATATACATAAAGCGACTAAATCTTTTGCTTGGTATTTACTAGTTCGTTGTACAAAACCAACATCTCTAGCAAGATCCCGTAAGGTATTTGGAGATAAAAAACTTTGAATCTCTTGAGCAAATAGTTGTAATTCATCAGACACAGAAACAGACATAAAAAACGCCATCCTTTCCTATAATTCTACAGAAAGGATAACGCCTTTTTTGCTTTATGGATAGTGCAAAACCTTAGTTTTATATCGATGTAACGGTACCAAATAGCCGTTTAATAATTATTTATATCACCTTTATATATCTATATAATCAAACGTTATTAATTATTTTTAATTGCTCTAAAAGATAATCACAGACATTCACAAAAATACATTGTTTTTTTAAACTTAATAATAAGTATTTCAATTCAAATTCTTGATAAAAAATCTTAGTGATATATAGTTTAAACTCATCTAAATTAGGCTTTTCTGGGCTGTATAGCATATCTAAAGGAAGTTTAAATTTAGAAAATAAATGATCGTTTTGGGCAAAAATCGAAACTTCTTCTCTAGTTAATCGATCATGAAATGCAATTAAAATTTTTCTTAAGGCATTTACTTGTTCTTCTTCAAATTCATGATCTATAACAAATCTATAAAATGGGAATTCATCTGACTGAATCATACTTTGCATAAGTCTAAATTGATATCTTAATAAAGTCACTTCTTTGATTAAATCCATATTTCCCCTCCTTTATTTCCCTAAATTAACCAGTTTATCATAACAATTTATAACTCGAAATACAAATACTTATGATATATCACCCATACAATTTTTATTAACATAACCTATCATTATCAATAGTTAACGATGCATAAAATTTTCGTTATGGGGGTAATTAAAACTATTAGCTTGATGGGGATGTGACGCTACCCCATCACCATCAAGCTAGGAATACCCCATTAAGATTGTATTTTTCATCCTTTAAGTAAGGTATGTTAGAACCATTTTTATTTAAGTTCTTTATGACTATGGTTATTTTTATGTTTGCTTGTGTTTTTTACTTCTTGAAATATATTATTACTTTCTCTCTGTTCATTATGTACATCGTCTAGAGAGTAATTATATGATTGCATTATTTTGTGAAAATCTCTTACCGTTAAAGGTTTTGCCTCATCCTTTAATTCATAACCTAATTGACCATTAGGCTCAAGTGTCGCTGTTTTTACATCTGCAATTTTAGAAATCCCTTGATTACGTAAACGCATTTCTAACTGATCAACTGTCAAACGTAATTTAGTTAAATTTTCAATATTAAGTCTACCATCTTCAATGACCACTTTAGATTTACCAGTAATAAATTTTTCGAAGGTATTAGACTTTAATTGAAAATACTCTAAAAGTATAACCGTAACTACAAATATAAAAGCACTAGTAACAGCCTTTATAGTACTTTTTTCTACGATGGGTTGCACAATAATCGTACCAATGGAAATCATGACAACAGTTTGTGCTAAAGTCATTTGAGATATAGATTTTCTTCCAGCAATTCTTAATAAAAGAATTCCAGCAAGAATTAAAATCAAAGATTGCCAAATAAAATTCACACGATCACCCTTCTATATGCTACATTTTTATTTTTAGGCTGCACTTTAATTTGTAATATATACCAAATGAATTAGAGAAAATGGATTATAATATGCTAGCGTTATTTATTTAGGTATAAAAGTAATATTGTTGTTTTTCAATGAACTAGGTTTATTATTTCCATCAATGATGAAAATTAATAATTTATATAATCTATTAATTTAACTTACATATTAATATGTAAAGAACAATGATACATGCTAATTACATCCTAATATAACTGCTGTACCATAACCAACTAATTTTAATTACAACTTTGTATTGCTCATCTTTTATAAAAAAATATGTTATAATAGATACCCATCACTATCTACCTAAAGGGATTGTATCCTTTTAAAAGACTCCTTATATATAAGGAGTCTTTTTATGTTTACTTATTATTTTATAATAAGATTGATAAGACTACATTTAAAAATACGAGTTCAGGTTGCTGTAATAACTAAATTACATACAAAAAAACCAATTCTATTACAGAAGAATTGGTTTTTTTGCGTATAATGAATAGAAATATATCTAGGCGCTTAAGGAATTTGATCTTACATAAGTTAGTTTAAAATAAATAAATAAATAGAAAATTCAAAATTAAAATTGGTTTTTTACTTATAAAGACAATTAAATATGGAACTATGCATATTTAATAATTAATTCCTAGAAATATGAATGGGCGAGTTATAATGAATAGATGAAATACCCTTTCAGTTTCCTATGAACTGTACTTTAGTCTGTTGTTGGTACGAAGTCTTTTAGTTGACTTCGTACTTTTTTGTTCACTAATGTAAATTTAAAAATATTAGTTTACTTTCACAATAACGAAAATAGTAACTCCATTCCAATTCTCCTAACATCCTTAAAATCGGAAATGTAAGTATACATTCAAAACATTTTGATATGAGATTACTTTAGGTAATTTTTAAAGCGGACTATAAACCAAAGTAATTTTACAGTACGTCACAGCTCTACCGATCGGAGTAACGGGAATAACAGGAGCAACAGGACCAACAGGAGTAACGGGACCAACAGGAGTAACAGGAGCTACTGGCCCAACGGGAGACACTAGTTCAAGGACAGCAAACTATCTATATGTTTATGATACAACTAATCAATTAATTTCAGTAGGAAGTGCCGTTATCTTCAATACAACTGGACCTAAAACTGGATCAGCATTGACACATGTAGCAGGTACTGAAAATATTGTAATTAATATGGCCGGAACATATGTAGCTGAATTTAATTTAACAGTGGTACAGGCAAATCAATTTTCTTTTGCACTAAATGGTACACCAATTCCAGGGGGACGATATGGTACATCTATAAACCGTATCCAAACCACAGGTAATGTTGCTTTCACAGTTACAACTGTCCCATCTACACTAACTTTGGTTAACAATACCTCTACAACAAGAACTGTAACCCTTTTAAATAATGGAGGAGGAGCTTTAACCGCAGTGTCTGCTAGTATAAGTATTTTTGAGATAGGATAAACAATTCATTTTTTATTAGGAGCACGGTAGCGATTCCTTCTTTTGAGAGCCAATTATAAAAATAAATTTAATTCAAAATATGATTTATTTTTATTTAGGAGTCTCGCCAATCCAATGACATAAAAACCATGCTAAGACATTTTGGGAATTTTAATTCTTGATTTTCGTAAGCTAAGGTTTTTCTAAGTTATAAAAAAGATAAAAAGTTTGCATTATTTTGTAGCAAAAATTTTTGTTTTCCCAACTTGTAATTTCTCCATATTTCAACTCCTTTATATCTAATTATAAAAATTCCTGATTTTGAAAGAACAGTCTTCAAAATCAGGAACAGTATGAACGTTATATGTTATTTCACAATCAACACAGGATATTTTACCCTTTTTGCTACTTTGTGGCTTACACTCCCTAATACCATCTCTTGTAAGGCATTAAGTCCGCGACTCCCTAACACGACTAAATCAAAACTCTCTTTATTCGCATAATCTACAATTGTTGGTCCAGGTTCTCCGTGTAAGATTTTAATTTCGTAAGACACACCTTTCGATAGCAACTTTTCTTCAATGGGCAAGAGTCTCTTACGGCGTGACAACTCTAATTCTTCTTTTCCTTGTGCATGAAGAACTTCGTTCTTTGCTTTTGAAAAATCAACCACAAATACAATTTCAACTTTACAATCCTTTATTAAAGAAGCAATTTTGACTGCTTCTTGTGTTGCACGTAAGGAATGCTCAGAGCCATCGACAGCTAATAGTATTTTTTTATACATGGTTTTCACTCCTAATACTGGATTAATGAGATGAAACTTTTCTATTCGGATTATTATATACAGCTAATTTTTCTACGAGTTTTTTACTAGAAGAATTTAAATTCTGTATAGTAACGATGTTACTGTTTTCACTATATTTAATAACTACCTTATCAATAGCCCCAACTGCTGAATCATCCCAAACATGGGTATTTGAGAAGTCAATAATAATACTCCTGTTTTTAACACTGAAATCAAATGCATCTACAAAACTTTCTACTGATGCAAAGAATAATTGACCTTCTACATCAAATGTTATATAGGAGTCAATTTGTCGTTTAACTACTTGTATCTTTGAAATTTTAGCAACAAAGAATATTGCACTTAATAAAACACCAGCAATTACACCTTTAGATAAGTCGTGCGTTGCAACTACGATAATAACGGTCACTAACATAACTACTGCATCACTTTTTGGTGCTTTTACTAAATAAGAAAATGAAGACCAATCAAATGTACCAATTGATACCATAATCATAATTCCTACTAGAACAGGCATTGGAATTTGTACAACTAAATCTCCTAATACAATGATGAGAAACATTAAAAATAGTCCTGCGATCAGCGTAGACAGTCTACCACGTCCGCCTGATTTTACGTTGATTACAGATTGCCCAATCATTGCACAACCTGCCATACCACCAAAGAAACCATTGATAATATTGGCGATTCCTTGTCCTCTTGATTCTTGGTTCTTATTGCTATCGGTTCCTGTCATATCATCTACGATAGATGCTGTTAGTAAAGACTCTAGTAACCCTACAATTGCTAAAGCGATTGAATATGGAAAAATAATTTGTAGAGTGTCAAACGTAAATGGTACGTCTGGAATAAAGAACGATGGTAATGCTCTTGTAATCGCTCCTAAGTCACCGACTGTTCGTAAGTCTAGATGCATAAAAATTGTAACAGCTGTTAATAATACAATCGCTATTAACGGTGCTGGAATTGATTTAATAAATCGCGGTACAATATAGACAATAGCTAATGTAATTGCAACAAATACATATGTTAGATTGGAAATGCCAATAAAGTGTGGTACTTGAGCCATAAAAATTAAAATTGCTAACGCATTAACAAAACCAATCATGACAGCACGTGGAATAAATTTCATTAATCGTGCTACTTTAAATATCCCAAAAATAATTTGTATAACACCAGTCAAAATTGTGGCTGCTAATAAATAATTCAGCCCATGTTCTTTAACTAAAGGAACCATAAGCAATGCCATCGCACCTGTTGCCGCTGAAATCATTCCAGGACGACCACCTACAAAGGCAATAATAACTGCAATACAAAAAGATGCATATAATCCTACCATTGGATCTACACCCGCAATAATGGAAAATGCAATTGCCTCTGGAATTAATGCTAGTGCAACTACAATCCCCGCGAGGATATCTGCTCTAACATTAGAAAACCATTCTGTTTTTAATTTTTCTACCACTGTTTTATTACACCTCATATCATTTATTTTGTGGCTTTTAAGTCTCATAAAAGCCGCGTTCACGATTTAATAAAAACAGTCTAACATTTATCGTCCCAAAAAGGAACCTTTTTGGGACTGATTTTTCGACGCCAAGTTATGGTATGATAAAAGAAACATCTTAACTGTTAGGAGAGCATGTATGTTAATCGGATATATGAGACCATATCAAGATGATCTGAAATGCGAGGGACAACTAAAAAACTTAGAAAAAGTAAAGTGCACAAAAATCATTTCAGAGGAACATTCTTCAGCAAAAAAAAGAACACATCTTAAAAGTATAATAAGTAACCTGAACCCAGGTGATAAAATAGTCGTTACAAAACTTTTTACATTGGCTGATTCAACACGCCATCTGGTGGAGTTAATAGAAAAAATTGATATGAAAGGTGCTTACTTTCAATCTCTTACTGAGGGAATCGACACAAGCAATCAAGCTGGATATCAATTCAGCTTGATTTTAAATCATCTTGTTAATTTTCAAAGTGACGTGATAAGTGAAAAAACAAAAAAAGGCTTATATGAGGCAAAACAGAAAGGAATCACTCCAGGACGACCAAGAAAACCTGATGAAAATGTAAAACGGGCGATTGTTATGTATCAAAGTGGAGAATATAGTCTTGCTCAAATAAAAGATGAAACAGGAATTAGCAAATCCACACTATACAGATATCTAGAAAATTAAACATTAATTATATTTGCCATTGAACTTAATTAAACCTACAAAAATTGTGTAGGAATGTAGATACTCACTATAAAAAAACAAACGATTCTTCCTCGACAGCTTGTTGAAAGAATCGTTTGTTTTTTATATAGATCTTGTTGAAAATTTCATTATATACCTATAAAGACAGCAAAAGGTCATGTAATGGAAATTAATACCAGTTTAGAGCCCGTTTTTACACGTATCTCGGCTGAACCCCTATATTGATTAAGTGAAGGTGAGAATGAAGTAGTAAATATGCAAAGATATAAAACAATATATGATACTGGTACTGAGCATAATTATGGTAGATTTGTAACACCTATTACATCAGTTTATGAGCCAGGATCATATGTAGCTGTTATGAAACTTGGTGAAAATTATTATTATGGTGGTAGCTTTAAAATTAAAAAATAATGAAAGTTAATTTCACTAATGATAATATTTTTGATATGATCAATGTATAATAAAAACATAACTCATGTAATAGTCTAGGCGGTATACTTGACCAACGGCCGCTTAGCTAATGAGTTATACCCCTTAGAAAAGGTACCTTGCAGCAGGGGTACCTTTTCTTTTATTTTCAGTGGTAAATTATTTTAAATAGAAGCTATATAGCTAAAAAGTATAATGATTAAATTATAATTGAAGTGAAGAATGTATCCCATATGAATATTTTTAAATATTAGAAAGAAAATCATTTGAGCGATAGCTGGTATCCCAATGATAGTTAAACATTGTACCCAATTATAGTTATACGTAGAGAGATGGAGTAACCCAAATGAGCTTCCAGACAATATTAAAGAGGCTGTAATTGAAGATATGGGGCTTATTATGAAGGAGCGTATGATCTTATGCCAAAAGAACAATATAGATACAAACATAATGTTCTCTCCGATTAATTGAATTGCAATCCCAGGTGTTTTGTGAAGCATATTAGTAATCCCTTCATTCCCAATGGGATTAGATGCTCCTCTGAATGTTGTAAAAGATATTAGTACGGCTAAAAATAACAACATAATAGCATAAATAATGAAAGCACAGAAAAAAGAAATTTTTAGTTGCTGGAAAGTAATTTTTTTAGAAAACAAAAACCGTTGATCCCTCATTATAAATAGAAAAACTAATGAAATAGGAAAAGAAAAATAAACAGATTTAATTATATATTGCATCAGTATATCTAATTCATTTATATAATTAAGCATGAATGATGGAAAAGGTATGTAAACAGTAATAATACAAAATATGATAAGTATTAGAAAGTGCAGATACGTTTTAGTTTGTACTAAGCAATCTAAATATGTGTTGGCAGCCCTTAATGCGTTTATGGTCTGCTTAAACTCTTTAGAAACTGCGTTCATAACACTCCTCCATTTTTATAAAAGTATATGTATTTAATCCA
This sequence comes from Bacillus basilensis, assembly GCF_050630465.1. NCBI lineage: Bacteria > Bacillati > Bacillota > Bacilli > Caryophanales > Bacillaceae > Bacillus > Bacillus basilensis. The sequence goes on from NZ_JBNTQO010000007.1 coordinate 144,452, forward strand.
TCATCTTATATGCTATTCTTCCCTAAGTGTATTAAATGTAAGCTTATCTCTACACACATCATAAAATTTCACGTACCTTATTTATTAATTATATTTAAAATATAATCAACAAGAGGATTTCTATACCAAAAGGAAAAGCATCCATCTGGACGCTTCATTTATTATATATATATCAATTACACATTACTTCTTCATTCTCTCTTCAATATAACTAATAAAATTAGTATTTAGTTACATTTCTTGCAACCAATTGAAGTGAATATCTGTACATAATAGATAAATGGGTCATAGTACTGAAATAATAACCAGCCTATGCCTCATTTTTACACGTATCTCGATTGAACTTCTACTACGAATATAAACAATATTTTTAATAATTATGATAGAAGTAAAACAAATACTTCCTACTCTACAACCTTTTTTTCATATTGCGGATTCCTAATAGAGCTTGCACTAGTACTTTAACCTCTGTATTATTTGTACCAAAATCTAATTAAAGATATCTTTTAAAGCATAGATATACTATTTTTGAAAAATCCTTTTAATTCTCATCGTCACATAAAGGAAAGGAATATATCCATATAAAATATAAAATCCAATATTAGATATAAATTTACTTAATTCTTCTATCTTAATTCGCGTATCAACAAATATTGCAAATACAAATATTACTATACAAAGACAAATTAATGATACTTTTGGTTTAACATTAAATAATCTTTTAATTCCTCGCGTGCTTCCCCAGATTGCACAACAAATTGGAGGCAAAATAATAAAAAACCAAATAAAAATAATGATGTACTCAATTCTCTCAACAAACGGAAGTTCAAATACCTTTGTAAGTATTAATGTGGCCCAAATTGTATGCTTAATTTGTCCTTGAGTAAAATATCCAAAAGAAATAATAGTTAACACCAAATAAATAACAGTTGTAGTTAACGTAGCTAAATGTGCCCATTTTATTGATTTTTCCTTATGTTTAATAAATGGGTAATATAAAAACAATGGCTCAAACCCTAAATACATAAAAGTGGATGCTTTCGCTGATTGCAAAACTTCGAATATGCTATGGTTAAAAACAGGTAAAAAATTATTCCATGCCAAATACCTAACTAGGAAGAACACTGTGATTATTAAAAAAGATGGAATGATTACACTCCAAAAACTCATCCCAGTTACTGCCCTGAATCCACCTGATACAATATAATAAATTACTATCAACATAAGCAATGCAAACTCCCATGTACGAACCATAGGAAAAATCCAAACCTGTAATATTTCTATATATGCTCTAATAACAATAATCGCTGAAACAATCATATATCCTATAAATAAACTCGATAGAATGTACCCTACCTTCCCACCAAAAAGTTTATTATTAATTGAAATCAAATCTCCGTCTTCTGAATATGTTAAAACTGAATACATCATCATTATTACAATATGTATACTTATACCCGTAATCAAGATTGACTGCCATGCATCATGTCCTGCACCTTGTATGAGTTCCCTTTGGTATCCTAAAACTCCTACTCCAGTTTGTGAGGAATGGACTAGAAAGAATACAAAAAATGGTGTTACCATAGAACTCTCTTTTACACTTACTTTATTCATATATCCCACCATTTCAACTTATTCTCCAACACCTGATTGTAATAGCTTCAACTTTGTTTCCACTTTAAATGTAATTGAGGGATAGATTCTATAAAATTCTTTCTCATTCCAATTACGTTGTCTACCTCTAACAAAGTCACCAACTCCAATTGGATCTACTTCATACTTTTGTAGTTTTTCTATAAGTCTATATACTTCGCTCGTCTGTTTTGCTTCTATCTTTTTTGTTAAGAATTTTATATTATGGATATCTTTTAAATCTAACCAAGCTGGAGAATCTTTAATTAATCCACTCATTGTAATGTTAACTGTAACTTTCGGCTTATCATCTACACTACTCACTTTCATTTTCGCGGTACCATATAAATTATTAAAAACAATGTACCCTCTTTTATTTTCTTTTTTGATTGGCATTTCAATATTCCCATTCATACCATGGCCAGAGAGTAACTTAAATGTGAACATCTCTGCCTCATTCAAATGTAACTTTAACTTTTCTCCCTTCATAATACCTATCCCATCTATTGCTATAGAGTGGTCCTTATTCACTTTTAAATAAGGTAAATAGGCATCTCTACCTTCTCCATAGAAATTAAATAAAAACATTTGCACATTAGTAAGTGGCAAACTTTCTTTTTTCATATTTTGTTGTAATAATTCAAATAGAAATGATGCACCTTCTTTTTTTGCTTCTTTTAATATTCTTTCAGCTGATTTTTCAGCAACAACAATTTGCAAATGACTTCCAATCAACGGATCACGGCATATAGCACGTACAAGGTCAGAAACTCCCTCTCTCGCGATACTTTCTCCAAACATCAAAACTTTTAATTTTCCAATTTCAACAGGAGATGCTGTCTTTCGATTCATTCTACTTAAAATAAGGTTCACAGTAGAAGCCTCTGCTTTTAGAAGGCCTGCTTTATTTTCTTGACTATCCTGTGTATATTCAGGGTAAAGGGCTGTTCCAGTTAACTTATCCCTGTTTTTATCAAAGCTTAATACTTGAATAATATCTAACTTATCGACTTCTTTCATACGTACGCATCCGCACAATACGATAAAAACAGTAGTTATAAAAATTAATTTTCTCACAACAACCTCTCCGTATTTGAATAATTATTATTCGTTATTAATATCATCATGGTTATTTGCTGGATTATATCTTTCTAAAATCTTGGGCTTTAAATACCTTAGCCGGTTCGTTGTATTCTTATATGACGAACGAATAAAACTATCAGTATAATCAGACCACCTAAAAGGATACAAAGGAACCATATAAGGAGTTCCAAGCGATTTTAATCGCATTAAATGTGTTAATAAGAGAGCGATGCTAAGAATAATTCCAAATCCCCCCCAGAGGGAAGCCGCCAAAATAAATGGAAATCTTAATAAACGAATTGTATTAGACATTTTAAAGATTGGCGTTGTAAAAGATGCTAAAGCAGAAAGGGAGACTATAATAAGAAGAATCGTACTTGTTAATGCGGCTTCAACTGAAGCCTGTCCAATAACAATACCTCCCACTATTCCTAAAGTTTGACCAATTTTTGTTGGTAATCGAGCTCCCGCTTCACGCAATAATTCAATTGTTATTTCTAAGAAAATGACTTCTAATACAGGTGGAAAAGGAACATTTGCCCTAGAGCTTACAATAGGCCCTAGTAAATCCATTGGAATTATTTCATAATGATACGTTAGAATAGCAACATAAATAGGGGTTGAAAATATAGAGAAAACGACACCGAATATTCGTATAATCCGAAAAAAAGAACCTATAATCCATGGTAAATAATAATCTTCTGGAGACATAAAAAAATCCATAATGGTAGCTGGTCCTGTAATAGCATACGGGGAACCATTACTCATAATCGCAACTTGACCATTAATGAGGGCATATATAACACGATCGATTCTTTCTGTTGATAAAAATAAAGGAAAAGGAGTATTTGAATTATCCGTAATGATTTGATCGATTTGAGAGCTATCAAAAATTACATCAAAATCAATTTTTTCTAGCCTTTCTCTAACGGTCTTGACATGCCTTGGATTTGTCACATCATTTAAATAAAAAAACACAACTTTTGTTTTCGACATAGTACCAATTGTTATTTCTTCAAAAATTAAATTTGATGTTACTATTTGTTTTCTCAATAAGTGAATATTTACATCCATATTTTCAACAAATCCTATTTTAGGACCCACTACACTAAATTCATTCTCAGTTTCATTATTTTCCCTTATACCTAAGCTTGCATTTTCAACATTAATTAATGCACAAAGTTCATCTGTTTTTTTTAGCTGAATAATAACAAATCCCTGATTTAACTTTGATTCAATTTCTTCAGTATCCTTGGTTATTACAATATCCTCCAAAGGTATATAACTTCTTAATTGCTCCAAGGTATTTATGCTATGTAAATTACGTTGAATAGACGACAATAAAACTCTTTGCAATTTTTCTCCCTCTACTAGTGTTCTATAGTAACTAATGTACAAAAAATCTAAACGATCAGAAGGGGAGAACTGTTTAAAATCAATTGACTTCTTGGCCATTTCGAAAATTTCATGTAATTTTTTCTTTTTTTCTTTTAGTTCTTTCTTTTCAAAAATTGAAGCAATCCATTCTTTCATGACCACTATACCTCCCAAATACTCACTATTACGTTCCTATCCCTAGAAATTATTGTTTCTCTTCTCTATAAAATATATGCATTTCAAAGAATGACCAACTACAACTAATTTATGAATTTACAGCCATTAAAATTAAGAATAATCTACTTAAAATACTATTCCGATTTTGAAAATAAATACAGTTGTGCAGAAATAATAAAGTCATTAAACAAATAATATAGTTGTTTAAAAATTCTTATTCCACGAACGGAGGAGGTTAGTAAAAGCAATAGTAATTAGGTTTAACTGGGGAAAGAATGTTATTTAACAATACAAAAGTATTTAAAAGATAGATTTTATAAAATTTATCATGCCAAAGTGTATTCGTTAATTAAAGAATATGCCTCAGAAATTTACGAAGGTATTAGTGATTTAGAATTATAAAAATAATAGAATGTGAGGGAATAATGATGAGTAAAACAAAGATTGTGGGAATACTTTTAAAGTTAGTTGGCCCAGCGCTAGGTTTAGCACTTATAGAAATAGCTGAAGAAAAAAGTAAATATTAAAAAGATATAAAATCTATTATTGTTTAAAAAAATTTATAAAGGGAATTTTTCGTTAGGATTTGAATAAAACATCTATACTTACCTTAAAATTGTAAATATATATTTGTGGAATAGTGACCCTTTTTAGTAAATGGAGGGGATTTTTTGAAAAGAGGAAATTTGAGGGTGTTTACTAAAATTTCATTCTTAACAGCACTAACTTCAATTACAATTCTACCAATATCCTTATATATGCTAGCAATGACTTCAAATGAAAATATAGTATCTATTTTAAAGGTTTCTATATCAGTTACATTTTTTGCTTCCTTATTTGCTGTTCCTTTAAGCGTCATTTCAATGTTCAGTAAAGAGAATTTAACCAAAAGAATTTTTGTTTTATTGGGAAATTTATTACCAATCGGTCTTTTAACTTATGCTATAATGTTAGAATTTGTAGATGAATTCTTGTAGACTACACCTTAAAACAAAAAATAGCGAATTTAGGTTTAATAGCGTTTAACAGACTTAAGATTACTTTTAAAGGGTTTAATGAGTTTCTATACTTAATGTATTGTCACATCAAATAAAAACCCTTAAAAATGATTTTTAATTTTTATGTAAATAAAAGGAAAAAATCCGTTTTATGGGCCCTTTTTCCTTTTATTATTTTAACTTAATGTAATCTGTGTTGTCCTGATAATTGTTCCTCAGCCATTCGAACTAAGCGCTTTGTAATTTCTCCACCGACAGACCCATTTGCACGTGATGATGTATCAGGTCCTAGTGTGACTCCTAATTCACGGGCAATTTCATACTTCATTTGTTCAATAGCACTTGCAGCAGCAGAAATTAGAATTTCATTTGTATTACTTTCGTGTCTTTGAATATTCATAATTGCACCTCCACTATATTTGTATATAACATGTGCTTAATTATGATATTTATACGTAAGTAAACTATTTTCTTCTATTATTTTTAGGAGAACTCTTTTTCGTTCTCTCTTTACCATATTCCACTAACTGAATTTGAAACACATCTGAATTCTGAATTCCTAACATATTCATTTCTTCTCTAAATGAAAGCCAGGACTCTACCTTTATTGATTTTTCTTGGCCATTTCTTAATGTGTAGATTCTTGAGTATTCTATAATTAAACCCTCCTTACACGTTAAATAATGTGTATTTAATTATGTAAAAAAGACATAATTAAACAATTTTTCATATTAAAATTTCACACCAACATATCCGCAAATGTAGTCCCCACATTATTCTTTCGTTTCATATGCTTCTCTAAATAGATCTTTGTTGTTTGAATATTTTCATGCCCAAGTGTTTGCATTAAATGATATAGATCCGCATTTCCTTGTTCAACTGCCATGATTGCAAAAGCATGACGGAATGTATGTGCCGTTACAGGATTTTCACGATACTGTAGAAACTCTAAATTTGTCTTTTTTATCATATCTGTTACTTGGTTTGATAACGTTTTGGGATTATAAAAGTTTCCTCTTTGATTGATAAATACAGGACTTTCATCTCCACGATTCAATACAGTTTGGAATCCTCTTCTCCGTCTCATTTCGCTAATACATTGGAATAAATGCTCAGGAATGAAAAGTTCACGTACTTTATCCCCTTTTCCTGTGACTTTTAACCAATACTTTCCGTCATAATGTAAGTCTTTCACTCTCGCGTTGCACAATTCTTGAATTCTTGCGCCGGTACTTGCTAGAGCTAGTAAAATTGTATAGTTTATTACATGCCCTTGTTCTTTATAAAACCCTAAAATTTTCATCACTTCATCATAGGATAAATCCCGATTTGGCCGATCCTGTTCATTTACATTAGCGCGCTGCAGTTCCTCATGAAGAGGCTTCTCAATATATGAAAAAACATGAAGATGTTTTAGAAAAGAACGAATGAGCACTGTTTTCTTCGCAAGAGTTGCGACCGCGTACGTATCCCCATTCCTACCGTTTTCTACCTGCTTCAACCAAGCATTATATTTACGAATATGCCAAGGCTGTAATGTTTTTAATAAAGAGTCATTTTGCTGTACCTCTTCCCCATTCAATTCGAATTCCTCTGCGTGCTGCACCATGCACTGACAAAATGACAAGATTTCGGACACATAACTCTTTTTCGTATCCTCTTTTCTATTCTTCTTTTCATCCATATCTTTTTGTAAGTGTACAAAATGATAAATGACTTCTATATCATTTAAATACGTATATTTACTCTTTCCCTCCTTTTCTGCAACCTCCATCTTCTCTTCCACTTTATCTACATAACGATTGTTATGCAGAAATCGAATGATACCACTTATATTCTCTACATATGTATCCATATACTTACTTTGATTGTTTATAATAGGTACATTTCCCTTTATATTGTTAATACCCATAATTCGAATTCACCTCTCCTATTGAAGATTATGAATATAATTATCTTTATTACCTATACTTATTATTTTATTTTACTTTTATCCATTATACAAATGATAAATCATTTTCATTCTGTAAGAATCTCATATTCTTCTCTATCTAAACATACATATATTTTTTTATAAATATTTATTCATTATACGTGTAGTTATATATATATATTCACTTATTTAATTCAAATAAAACTTTTACATTATAATAACAATCAATATATATATAAATATCATTTTTTACTATTATTGAATTTACTATTAACTTCGATTTTTATTAGAATTTAAATCAAATTTTATATGTATATAAAAATCTGATATGATACTATGTAGAGTTTATAAATTAGTCGGAATTCGGAGGTATAATTTTATGACACAGGATTTACTATTTATTACAAAGCCTACTGTTACTACAAAAGAAGCGGCTGATTTAATGGGGGTAACCGTACAGACCATATTAAAGAAAGAAAAAGAAGGATTAATAGAATGCGTATACAAAGATAACTGGAAACAATTCGGTAGCAAAATTTTCTATTTAGAAGATATTGAAAAATTAATGGAAAAAGAAGAGGTCAATGGACTAAGCACAAAAGAAGCAGCTGAAATTCTAAATGTAGCTCCATCTACTATTTTTACATACATCAAATCCGGAAAATTACCCGCTACAATGGTAGAAAAACGAGGAAAACAAGTATATCTTATCGATGAAGAAGAATTAGAAATTTTTATGCTTGATTATGAAAAAACTAAAACAAAAGAGCGAAAAACATTCATTACCAAGATCTACGATGAAGAGATATGTTTATATCAATTATTAACACATCAACACACCGGAAAAACAGCTAGGGTAATAGAGCTTAATGGAGCAGATGGAAAGATTCTTACAGAGGATGAAGAGATTTTCCCACTATCTACTTATAAAGAACATGATTATTCTTTTGAACCGTTCAAAAAACAGCCAGTGATTACAAAACGAGGATATTTATCTTTTTCATTTAAAAAACCTCAATTATTTAATTCTATCACTTACAATCTAATAAACTTATTCTATAAAAAACTTGGTGTCACAAATATGCGATTGACTATTACACAAGATACCATCAAATTAGAAATTAAACCCTTTGTTTTACACGTAAATCCATTGCAATTTCAAGAAGAGATAAAATATTTACATTCTCATATGAAATCTGGTTCAATACTTCCACATGTAGAAGGCATTTACTTTAAAAGTAATGTAGAGCCATTAACTTTTCATGCGGATTATGAATTCAAACAAAAAATAGTACAAATGGCCACTGATGCTGGAATGGGACAGGAAGAGTTTTTATTACAGGCAGTAAAATATTATATTGAAAAAATTTAAATACTTCTTGCACTAACATCCTTAAACGAGTACATTGATATTTTTACCCTCAATAATTTATAGCCTATTCCATACTTAAAAGTCATTGCAATTCTATACATTTATGGAATACAGCCGCATGCCATTAAGCTAAAGGAAAAAAATAATTGAGATAGTCCATACTTTAAATAAACAAAACCGAAATCTGGGAACAGATTTCGGTTTTTCAACGTACGATAAATTATAAAATTTTGTAAAAACCACATGCAATGAAGTGCTTTTAGTTAAAATCATCTATACTTTAATCAACTTTGCAACAGAACCAAATCTAATTTGCTTTATTCTCAATAAAATGATTTAGTAAATTTACAGTAGAATAAATATCTTTGATATCAACCATTTCAAAAGGTGTATGTGTATAACGAGTTGGAATACCAATAAGTGCTGCAGGAATACCACTATCAAAAAAGGCTATACCATCAGAGCCATAATTACTATAAATACCAATTTGATAAGGGATATTATACTTTTTAGATATATCCTCTAAACCCCATGTTATTTTAGGATTATAATGAATAGCACCATCCTTATAAACTAGTGTCGGCCCACCACCTAATCTAGTAGGATAATCTTGTTCATTTACAGTTGGTATGTCTCCTACTAAACCAATATCTAAAGAAATTGCCATATCGAAGTCCATTCTTGAACCTAGAGCATAAGCGCCATGAGCTTTATTCTCTTCTTGCACTGTAGCGCCATACCATACTTCATAATTCAAATTGGAAACGTCCATTTTCTCTAAAAGGAGATCCATGACCAAAAGTCCAATTCGATCGTCAAACGCTTTTCCAATAAGCTTATTTCCAATCTGAGTTAATTCCCTTTTCCATACCACACTAGAGCCAATATGAACTCCTAATTTTTCTACCTCTTCTTTACTATTAACTCCCATATCTATAAATAGACTATTAAAATTTAAATTTCCAGCCATTTGCTGCTCGGTAAGGACATGACCAGTAGATGTTGCAAAAACTCCTGTTGCTACATCCCCTGTTCTACTTATTACTTGAGCTAATTGACCTATCATATGTAAATGATTAGGACCAGACCTATGTGCTTCTTGCACAGGATCAATTAGTAAAAAGCCATCAGGGGTAATATACCTCACTATAAATCCAATTTCATCCATATGTGCTTGGATTAATAATTTAGGTCCCTTCCCACCAATTTTACAAATTAAATTTCCAACTTTATCTTCAAAACATTCCTCTGATTTATTAATCCAACGTTTCTTTAACCAATTACTAACTAAATATTCATGACCAACAGGACCAGGTAAGCTTACTAAATCTTCTAATGTTTTATAAATACTTTTCTTAATTACATGTTCTTCTACTTTTAGCATTATTAAATCCCCCTATTTTAAATGATTTATTTAAAGTTAATTAACTTGAAGCTCATGCTTAAACCAAAAGTTTTCACTAATAGCAAAGGTTAATTCTTCATTTATAACTTGATGCCACCAATTTTTAGGAGTATATATAATCTCACCTTGATTAAGTTCTATATAGTAAGGGTTTGCTTTTAAAATAATTTCTTCTTCTTCTGGAGTTGGATTAAAAATATTACAATCTACACTTGCTAAATATTCCATTTGTTGATCAAATTTCGGATTAAAAAATACCCATTTTTTCTTTCCAAATATAACGGCATTCCAATTGTGTGTTGCTTGAAAATCTTTATGTAATGGAGTTCCAGTGTTCGTTGAACCTAGAAATACCCATTTCAATTCTTTGTCTCCTTTTTTCCTAACTGTTTGCTCTGTTAAAAAGGAAGGTATACTATATGATAAAGCGATTTCTCTGTTTCCCATAATGGAGAAAGGCCAATCACAATACCAATTTTCTTCATTTCCACCTTCTAACAATTGAATAAATTTAGAAAGCTTCACTGTATAAACTTTCTTTTTTCCTTCATAATCAGACTTTCTAATTACAACTTCTTGCTCTCCAAATCTTTCATTTAAATATTTTAAATCCCAATTAAAGCACTCCCAATTATTCACAATATTTGTTAAGATAACAGGCTTCTTATCTGCAAACTCCTTCATAAATCTTTCATAGGTTAGATTCTTACAATCTATTCTTTCAATCATTGGCCTCACTCTTTCAATGTTATATTGGGTAAATATTTAACTCTCTAAAATAAATATGTGGAGCTCCTTGAGTTACACTTAAATTATTTTGATTGTTTTTATCACAGCCAAATACCGGATTGAAAATTCGCAATTCATTACTACTACCAACGATATTCTTCGCAGCCTCAAACTTACAACCTTTAATATCAAACCTTCTAATAATTAAATTACTTAAACTTCCGTTTTTAATAATAATCCCATAGGATGGTCTGATTACAAATTTTGTACCTATTGATCCTCCTCCCCATGAACCTTTACAAAAGAGACCATATTCTATTTTTGATATTAAATCATTGATATTCTCGTTACCTTTATCCATATACGTTATGGACATACGTGGAAGAATAATATCGTCATATGAAACTTTTCGACCATTACACGAACCTTTTGCTTGTAGCTTCTTTTTCGTTTCTGAACTATGAAGTAAATTACTCCAAATACCCTCTTTAATTATTTGGGTACGAAAAGATTTCTCTCCTTCATCATCCATTTCGTAATAAGCTTTGTGCCCTATTAAAGTTGGATCATCATATACATTAAACTTATAATCAGACCATCTATAACCTAGGCTATAACCATTTTCACAAGCATACTCCATATAATTATCAGCTTCTGAGGTATGTCCAAAACATTCATGAACAAAATGAGAGGCGGGCCACTGATCTAATATAACTGGTAATTTTAATTTATCTTTTAATGATTTTCCCTGAACGGTTTGCTCTAGTTCTATTCTTAACTCTTCTATTTGATTGGAAAGAATATGAACTGGTGAAGATTCCGTACTTACTTGCCATAAAACGGGTATTATAGATTCTTCCCCTTCAACATGAAATAGGATTAATAAATTATATCTATTTATAGGCTCTTCATATAAGGAAATTCTCTCATTGTTTAAATTAAGGTTTATTCTATACGAAATAATATTTTTACTGAATTTTAAGATATTTAATTCTAGTAATTTAATACAATCTTTAAGTTGCCCCTTCAAAAAGTTATTGATACTAGTGTCTTTAATTTGATCATTAATGACCTCAATGCAATCTTTTTGAGATTGATACTGAAGTTTAATTAAAAAATTATTAAACTTAATCCCTCCTATGTTTTTAATAATTGATTAATTTTTTGATAGTTTTCCTTATAGTGGATATAATCTTTTTCTTTCATTTTCATTTTCTTACAAAAAATTTCTATTAGTTCATATATTTCCGTTCTCATGGGTAATAATTCTAGAGTTCTATGTGCTAAAGATAAGCCATATTCGAAATTTTCTAGATGCAAATGGCATAAAATTTGAAGAATTAAACTATGTGCCTGGATCGTGTCAACAACACCTTTTTTTTGTTGAAACCACTTCAATGCATGCTCATAATCTTTTTGCTTCATATAACTCATACCAATATTATAGGCTGCCCAAAAAGCTTCATCACCGTGCTCTTTAGCTTGATAATAACATTTTTCAGCCTCGCCTAACTGTCCCATTTGTACTAATAATAAAGAGCGTAATTTCCATCCGATTCCACTTAAAATATCAAGCTCTTTTTCTTGTAAATAATTTAAGTATTTTTGATCTATTGGTTTTCTATTAGAAAGAGCAGCCATTGTTTCTATAGGTACCAAATGATTTCGAGCTGGATTACTAATAAGTTTCATATCTAATTTATGAGAAAATATACTACTTAATCTTCTATATGGCTCCGGCATAAAACCACTCTTTATTGAATAGGTCATTGTTTTTATGGTATCTGTAATTTTATTTTCTTTTAAAATCTGTAAAACCTGATCAAGCTTATAATATAGATTCTTGTTCTCAGGATTATAGAAAAAATCTAAATCAATATCCGTAATTAAATTACTCTCTTTATAAAGTTGCATATACTTAAGATTATTTAAAGTTGTAATCATGAGGGTTGTATTTTTTATTTTTGTTTCAATACCAAACGAATATTTTTTAAAGGAATCAATAATTTCAGTACCATGCTGGGGAATTAAAGATAGTAAATTCCAAAATACCTGGCCCAAATCATTTACATTACCTTTATGTTCAACTACTGGAGAGACCCATATAATTTTTTTAAACATATTTAAATCAATAGCTGCATATAAAAAGTCATCTAATCCATAAGCATATTGTTCATCTTCTCTACAGGGTATGTCCCTATTTAGAATGTTTAATGATTGATTTTTTTCTACTCTTTGATGTATTTTTTGAATTTTAGTTTCACTTATTAATTTAAGATCTAAATGACGATCAAAATACAACAAAGTTGCTGGCTCCTTAATAGTTCCTTGCCAAAAAGGAAGTACTTCACCATGCTCTTCGAATGTTGTAATTGTATTCATGATTTGATTAAACCCAATTTATATATGCTCATTGCTAGGTTAGTTTCTTCATTACTAGTCAATTTCATTTCATTAATCTTTTGTAGACTTCCAATTTCAATTAACTGTAATACATTTTCTTCTATAGGGCCTTTTATTAGTCTATTTTTAGCTGCTGCAAATAACCATATAATCTTGTCCTGTTGCACCTGAATTTTTTTACCCAATAAAGCTTCGGCAATATTTCTATCGAGTCTAATTGAGGCATAATAAATATGACCATTATGTTTAATATCCTTACTTAAAATTTTAAATGCTGGCTCTGCATTTACTACCAAGATAGATATCATCGCATTTAAGAATTCATGTTTTAAAAGCAGTTCTATATTTTTATTACTTTTAATTATTTCAATATTACTTAAAAAACAAAAGAATGACTCCTCAATACACTGACCATCTCCGGCATAAGGAATTTCCTTATAATTTTCAAATTCTTTTGATGCTACAAATTCATACATCAATTGTTGCAAGTCAATATTATTTAGTTCCAGTTCTTTAAAAGTTCCAGGAAAAGCTGTTTTTAATCCGCCACTATGTTCTATATTCCCATTCAATAAATTTCTTACAATAGTTTTTGAAGTAGCAATTAGTTCTTCCTTGTCAATGGTTTGAATCTGTTTTAGATTTTCTTCAGAAATATTTAGTTCACTGAATTTATCTTTTAGGAATAAATTTCTATACTCATAATCATGTAGTAAATTATATAATATTTCGTCGAGAGAATAGTATTTATCTACTGATATTGCCATTGTTTTACCACCTCTTTCATCCTCTGATAATTTCGTTGAGATTTCGGAATGAGAATACCATCATTCGTATACTTAGGATCTTCATAAGTCACGGCTTTTAAATTTGGACATAAAGGAAGTAAATATTTAAGTAAATCTATTTGTTCGTCTAATAGTATGCCATGATGCAGATCCCTAAACTTTCCACGAATAATCTGACACCCTGATAAATGTAATTCAAAGCAATTATCAAGCGGTAGCTTAGAAAGATTGGTATACATTTTTTCATTTGTATTACCAATAAGCCATTGATAACTCAAAATATGACCTATATCAATAGTTACTGGGGAATTTGTCTCTTGAACTAGAGTATTAAAATACTCAAAACCATCCATGTCACCGATAAAGAAATTAGTTCCTTCTGTAAAACCAGGAAATTCAATACAAACTGGTACCAGTAGATTTCTCTGATATTCATTTATATTTTCAATACAAGCTTCTAGCCCTCTTGGCGTCATATATGGTGGTAATGGAAATGGCACAGTTTTTCCCTTAATGGACCATAAGCCTAAATCCTCAACAATCCATTTGATTTCATACCTTTCAATTATCTTATTTGTAAATTCTATTATGGAGCTTTTTTCATATTTTTCAGTAGCTCCCATATTTAATATGGTTTGATGAAATGCCCTTGCTTTATAATTAGGAACAGCATTAAATAGCCGATCATACGCCTCAAAATAATCTTCTGCTTTAAGAACACTTCGATTTTTAGGCTGGAATGCAAAAAACATATAATTAAACTCATCTTTATAGTTTTCAAAAAAGATTTTCATTTTTGGAGTAATATCATCTCCATTTTCTGCTGTACAAAATCCAATATCTTCTCCCCAAGGTAAGTCCATTCCAATACCCAGGCCTAACTTATTCTCAACTTTAGGAAAGCGTACACTATTTTCTGTAAGCTTCATTCAACATTACCTCCTTTTCATTAACAGCAACTAGTATTCCCGCTCCTTTATCACTAAAATGCTGAAGATAAACTTGATGTTCTTCTTCCACTACATATAAATAATCCTGATCACAATATATTGCATTTGGAAGAGGGAAGACTCTTTGCCATAAGAAATCCATTAAAAGTATTCTCTCGCTTTTTACTACTCTCACCCATGGATATAATTGCAAAATATATGTATATGAATTTGGATTCAAATTATCCCTAGACTCTGTAGAGCTCCTTTTATCTGGTGGTAGTTCATCATTCTTTTGTGGATTAACATTTTTATAAATTTCAAGAAATCGGTTTAATCTTTCATTAAAGGTATCACCGTCACTATGGTTAAATGTAGCCCCCATTCTACCCATACCATAATTCAGTAACTTATTTCCCCTTAAATTTTCGTCCGATGTTATAGTTATATTATATTTCTCTGGATTTTTTGCTAAATATGTTGTTGGTTCAGCAACAAGCATTTGCATGACATCAATACCTATTTTATCTGCATTTTTTTTCAAAAATTCTTCTGAATTCATAACTTCTTCTTCAGTTTCATTGGGTAATCCACCAATTATTGAAAAACGCAGAGGAATTCCTAATTCATGAAGATTATCTATAATTTGTTGATAATTATTTGCTGTAACCCCCTTATCCAATAGGTCCAAAATTCTTTGCGAATTTGTTTCATACCCTACGGACATCAGTATGCAGCCTCGATCCTTTAGTTCTTTGCAAAATTCCTTCTTTAAAAGAATATCTTCCAATCGATTTCTAGTACTAAAAGATATACGATATCCATTATCATTTAAGATTCTCATTGCGTTTAGCACTAAACGTAGATTAGTATTTTCATCAATAAAGTTTATTCTTGTTGCACCATAATTTTTAATTAAATATTCACATTCATATGCAATTTGTTTAGGGGTTTTCTGTTGATAATTTTTTTCTTGTCGAGATCTATTTCCATATGAACAAAACGCACATCTTCCCCAATAACAACCTACACAAGTAATAATGGACATATGTACTTCTTCATCTAAATAATTTTTATATGGAAGATCTGAAAAATCAGGAGGTAAAGCGTCTTTTATATGATAATCCGACTTTTTAAAAATCTCTTTTTGTACATTATCTTTTAAAAAAATAAAATCTGGTACATCATGCTTTTCTATTTCCCCGTCCAAATGTTTAGAAAGGAGGTAAAGTGTTTCTTCACCAGCTCCAGTTCCTAAACCATCTACATACTGACTAAGGTCATCTAATTTTAAAAGTTGTTCTTTTCTTAACATTATTTGTTGTCCACCAAGAGTCACAAAAACTTCTGGCATTAATTCTTTAATCCATTTACATAATAGTAGTGAAGGTAATAACTGACTGTAATATGCAATTGAAATTCCAAAAATTTTGGTGGGATTCTGATTTAAAAATTCAACTAACATTTTTTTTTGAATAACACTACCAATATCTTCTGGGTTTTCAATAAACTTATTTATCTCAGAAATCATTTGGGGTAATGATGTAACTTCTTTTTTTAAAAAAGAAGTTTCCAATAAAAGCTCTATGCCTTGTCTTACTAATCTAACGTCATTTTTCAATTCATTATCTGATTTTTTATTGATAAACACGTTGTGAAATAGTTCTTCTTGATTTTCATACAAGTATTTTGCAAATTCTAACCTGTAAATGTTTTTAATATTTTGCAGCTCTTTACCTTTATAGCTTTCAATAAATTTTAATAAGTTTGTTTTAGAAAAAATATTATGACAAAGTTCTATATTAAAATCTTTTTGCTCTACCTTTAATTTTTTATTTCTTAAATAACCAGTTATCATTGGTAAGCTCAAATACGGGAAAAGCCTTGCTTCAGTTACTGGTGGGAAAATAATTTTCAAATCCTGAAGTTCCAATAAATCATCTCCCTAAAATAGTAGAAGTGTACAGCTGTTATAAACAGCTGCACACTTCTGCTTTTATGGATTATAATATTATATTTTATTTCTCATCTTCTTTTGCTTCTGGAGCTGCTGAAAAACGGAAAGCATGGAATGCGTTACCTACTTCTAATTCTTTCGCTTCAATTACTTCTAAATCTTCAAGTAATTTTTCATTTTTATTTTCCATGTAAATCACCTCCTTTCAAATTCATTAACTTTCTATGTTTTCTGTCACATTAGTGACTTTTTTTAAAAATTTCTTATCAAAATACAAGGTAAATAGCACGATGAAATATAAAACTATACAGACTATAACTAAATATAAGAATCCGTCATTAGACATACCACCATTAGTACCGGAAAAATTAACTACATGACTAAAGATACCTGCAGCAAATGCTCCTGTTCCAAATTGAACCATTTGAAATAGCCCCATATATACTCCTGTTTCTTCTTTGGGTACTGATAACATTGCGATTTTATTTTGGGATGGCATTGTAATAACTCCTGCCAATCCAAAGAATAAAAACATAAAAAGAAACAACAAGATTGAGCTTGAAAATGTTGAAATAGCTAACAATGACATTCCGAATATTGAGAAAAATACACCTATTAATATTAATAGACGATTATCCTTTAAATCAGCTAAACGTCCCATATACCCTGAGAGCATTATCGAAATTACAGAATCAATTACTAATATCCATCCTACTTGCTCAGGAGGTATTCCATGATTTTCTCTCATATATGTTGGTATATATAATGTGATTGCATTTGCAATTAGGAATAATAAAAATACCCTAATTAATGCAGAAATAAAAATTGGATTATGAATAGCTTTTTTAGGTATTAGAGAGGTGTCATTTGTACTCTCCTTTTCAAAAAATACAAATAGCAAGATTGTTATGAGAACAAAAACAGCCGCTAAAAGTTTTAAATAAATACCAACATTATCAATAAATAAAATTTGTATTGCTAATACAAGTAAAAGTAAACTTATTGAACTTTTGAAAGGTATTAGAACTTTTTTTATACTCTTTTCATAATTATCCTTTTTAATAACCCATAATACGAGTAATAAAGCAATCGTACTAAAACAACTTAATACTCCAAAGATTGCCTGCCACTGAAAGTATCGTACTATGAGCCCTCCTAAAGCTGGCCCTACAAATGTTGCAACTGCAAGCACTCCAGAAAACCACCCAAATGCCCAACCTATCTTATCTTCTTCAAAATTTGTTCTTATTAATAAAACCTGCGCAGGTACGATCATCGCATCTGCAATAGCTTGTAATGATTGAAATCCTAAAAACAAGTACCAATTAGTAGTCATTCCACTTAAAACAGTCGAGAACGTAAAGAGTAATAGACCTATAATAAGAATCCTTTTTGCTCCAAATATATCAGATATTTTCCCGAAAAGAGGAATCCCTGTTGCAAAAAAAGCAAAGAATAATATATTTCTAATTTGAAGTGTTGAAAAATTTATATCAAAAGTTTTAATGATATCTGGAAAAGCAATGGTTAACATGGACGTGCTCATTACACTTGCAAAAGCACATAATGAAATAGTGAAAATTTTAATTTTATACGTATTCATTAAGGATGTTCTCTCCTTCAGATGTGTTTGTTTTTAGATTTTTCTAAAAATTAACCCCGGTGAAATAAATAATAATAGATAAATAACTTATGTACAACTAGAATTTAGTATATTTTTGCTAACCCAAGTTGAGAAACTTTTTCTATGGACAAATGAGATCTGTTGCAAAGTTTTATAAACTAAGCTACTCTTTCGAAAAAGTGGCGCTATCGCTAGAAATAATACTTAAAAATATCAATAAAGAGTTAAACTCTGGTTGAATTATTGTACTGATTTTGGGCAATAGGTTCATTTTTTAAGTGATAGGGTAACCATGTTAGAACTCTCAATCTATTGATAAATTTATCCTTGATTAAATTTCTGGTTTTTCAGTAAGGAATCAGTAGCTATCTATCAAGTTAAGCAAAATAAATACCCCAAAATGAGAATATTGACATCATTAGTTAAAGATTTTCTCGTTTTGGGGTACTATAAAATTTTTAAGTTGCTAGGCATGGGGATAATAGGTCGTAACTTTATTTCACTTACATCTTTAAAAAAGGTGATTATTCCATAATATTAATGTATATACCCTTTTTATTATTTGTTTCTCCCATTAGTATTTCACGTTGGTTTTTAACAAATTGAAATTTGTTACTTGGATTTTTAACCAATCTATCAATTTCTGCATCTAAATTTAAATCAGGGTATATCATAGTAACCCATCTCTTCGTCAATTCAATGGACACTTTATGATGTTCGAAGAAAATAGTGAAGTTAGGACCCTTATCATTTTTTTCTTCTAAACTCAATGCTCTAGACCCCATTTTAGCTGAATCTAAATCAATCGAAGGACCTGCCTCCGAATACTTGATATCTAAATTATATTTTGCATTCATCTCATTAATAAGAGATTGTGCTTCTTCAGATATAGATTTAACATATACTGGAACGAAGTCAACCCAAGGCTTAATAAAAGTAAAGTCATCAGTCACCATGGATTTCGGTATCCCAAGCGGCATTACTTCCGGCTTTCCTGGCTTCTCTAACTTACGAATTGCATTATATAAAAACTGTGCATACTGTTCACGAGTTACAACTTTTTTCGGCTCAAATAAATTGTCCCCTGTACCTACTGCAATTTTATTCTCTTGTAGAGCACTAATCCCCTCAGTAGCCCAATAATTTTTTTCAACATCATTAAATGTAGTAATAGATTTTGCTTTTAAATTAAATGTATTCTGTAAAATTGCTGCCAATTGTTCACGAGTTAGAACATCATCTGGTCCAAACATATTATCTCCATATCCATTCATAAGACCCGAACTTACAACTGCATGTATTTCTTTTTCAAACATAGTACCTTTTACATCTCTAAATTGATCCTCGTAGGGTATAGCTAGATTTAATGGCTGTAGATACACATATAGCAGTCGCGCCGCTTGCCCACGTGTGATATTATCTCCTAATCCGAACATTCCATTTCCGTAACCAGCTACAATGTTTTTCTCTTTTAGATGCATGATTGCATCATAAGACCAGTGATCTGTAGGAACATCTTTAAATGTTGTGTCTGCTTGTACATTCGATAATGATGTAAATATCGTAGTAGCAAGTGTAGCTCCTACTAAAAGCGTTTTTGTTAATTTCATACTGTATCTCCCTGTCTCTATAAATTATTGCTATAAATAATTCCAATTACCTTATATACCATATTTTCCAACTTATTCATATTACCATTTTTTCATTTATTTTTATATCTTAATTATACAATTAAAATTTTATTTCACACTTAAATCAATCTATTATTGGGGTAACACCACATTGCTATCAAGCTAAGTTTATGTAAAATCAATTTCGGGTGAGAAGATATCTATTTTTTAAAAACTAATTGTATATTATTTAATGAATTGCATACGAAATAAACCCTAATGGGTTTTGATTTTTTAAATTAAGCTGCATGATTATGAGACATGGAATAATTGTATACGACGCCTAAAATATCAAAGACTGTTTTCTTCTCGTACCTATGAGATTTTCGCCCGTTTTGCTGTAGAAGATTAAACAGGCGAAGTAGTATCTTTGATAACTTTTGGGTGTTTTTTTGTATTGTTTGAAATAGAAGAAAGTAATCTTTAATCATATATATCGCTTTATATTCACTAAGCTCTCGTTTTTTCTTCATGAGGAGTAATTGACGCATTTGAAACATGATAGAAGAACAAAGTAGAATGGCAATCAATTGACCATACAAATGGCATTCCAATCGTTCTAGTTTTATTTTTTTACAATGATGAATTTGAAAAAATGATTTCCACGTTTTAAAGATAATCTCTATTTGCCAACGCAAAGAATACCAATCATGTACGTGTCCCATCGGGACAATATCTGTAGGGGTGTTTGTCATATATACATTTATACCACTGAGCCGTTTACTACGAGGAGAATATGTCATTCCTTTCTTTTTCTCTCGAATAGCCTGATCTCGTAGGCGTTTTTGTTGTTGTTCTTTGGTAAGTCGATGGACGATGACACGAGTTGGTACTTTGTCATTCATCCCTACATAAGCATCTGTTATTTCATAGGTTTGCCCTGAGTGTAGAGAATTCATCAAATTCTCTATATCTAACTGAATGTATTGTGTATTCTTTTTTATTCGTCCATCTTGAAAGTAATCTGGGTTAGGATTTTTCTGATAAATACGTGTATTGGATTTAATACGAGAGATATAGTAAGCTTTCTTATCATGTATATGTTGAAGATCTTTGAGGTGAAAATAGCCTAAATCTCGAATACACAAATCATTTGCTTTCACAGTCGGAACGCACAAAGAACCGTAGGTTCGATCATGTTGTTTACCTGGGCCTGTATGAATGTGAAGAAACTGTCCGCTTAAAAGATCATATTCAAGTTGAATTTTCACACCAGCCTTATGGCTACAACCTCCTGCACCAGGATAAGTCGATGAAAATACATCTGGAAGTTGAAACGCAGTGGAATCTAAGATGCGAATACGCTTAAAAATAGAATTATATGAAGAAGAAAACAGCCTAGGTGAAAATAATTTTTGGTTCAGAAGTTTAGCTAATACTTGTTGTAGAAACTGCACGGCTGCGGAGTTAAATCTTTGATTTAGTCCTTCAGGACTTATGAATACTTCTGTTGATGCTTCTAAACAACTACATAACTGGGTTAAGGAAGTTTTTGCTACACTTTGGCTTAGCCATACGCATAAAGCTATTAAATCTTTTGCTTGATACTTACTAGTTCGCTGAACAAAACCAACATCTCTAGCAAGATCCCGTAAGGTATTTGGAGATAAAAAACTTTGAATCTCTTGAGCAAATAGTTGTAATTCATCAGATACAGAAATAGACATACAAAAACGCCATCCTTTCCTATGATTCTACAGAAAGAATAGCGTATTTTTTCATTTTAGGGGATATTTTATTCTGCTAGTTTAATAGCGATATGGTGCTACCTCATCCGTGTATAAGAGAGTATCCTTTATTTTGATTGGGTAATTATTTAATATGTAATTTTTCTTTTACTTTTGAAGGTAAATCGTCTTTTTGAACTTCCTCATAGGATTTTACTTCTTTATGATTTATCTCTGCATTGTTGTTATCCTGTTGATCGATATAAAGGCGTATGAAGGCATTTTCCTTAAGGGGGGTATCTTCTGGTTTTACACTCCCAAATGTAACTGTTTTTTCTACTCCATCCTTATTATAAGTAGATAAAGTATAGAAACGTTGGTTACCTTGTACCTCACCTTTGTTTGTTATTTGTACATAGTATTGTTCTGTTCCCATTCTATTTATAGTAGGTGATCTTTCGCACCCTATAGCAAAACTAGAAAACAGTACGAATAATATAAATATAACTAATGATTTTTTCATATAACTCTCTCCTTATCTTTGTATATGGAAATTATAGTAAAGGATTTATAGTGAAGAAATTGATTTTAGTGACATTAATATTACAAAATTGTAAGGGTTATTAGGGGGGCACCATACATACCCATCAACTTAAAAATTTTATAACACCCCCAGGATGAAAATTTCGTGTATTTTTAATAGAAAACGGCTTATTTTTTCGTTTAGGGGGTATTTGCTTTTCTAAGCTTGATAGTGATGGGGTACCGCCAGCATTTCGGAAAAAAACCACGCTAAGAGAAGTTATCTGAAAAAAGAGCCGGAATTTACCCCGTTAAGAGTAAATTACAGCTAGTACAAATAAAGTGGAAGCATATAATGGTTTTTCAAAGTGGTTATTCTTTGGTGGGGATGGGATTATTACTGAAAATGATCCAGTAGAACAAGAAAAACGTATTAAATATAATGATCTCGTTGCCAATGCAGTCATTTTTCAAAATGTCGTTGATATTACCATGATTTTATGGCAACTCAAAAGAGAAGGTTATCGATTCTCACGAGAAGATCTGGTGATGTTAAGTCCATATATGACGAAACATATAAAACGTTTTGGCGATTATGTGATTGATTTACAAAACATTCCACAACCAATAGAAGAGAATATACCTGTATAAAAGATAAACGGGTCATAACATGGAAATAAAAACCAGTATATGACCCGTTTTTACACGTATCTCGGCTGAACCCCTTATTCACTTTAATATGTTAATTATTTTTTGTTGTCTTGTTAGTTAAAGGGGTACTTAGTACAAAAAATAACCGTAGATAGTAGCACGAACACTGTTCTTGTTATAATTAATTTTTTTCAGAACGTCTATAATCCTCTTTTAAAAAATATATGTAAATATAATAAAAAACGAATGATTAATAGAAATATTCTACGCCACTCGTTTTTTATCGGACTTCTTTTTACTGTACTTTTATTTTCTTTATGAGTTATTAGAAAAATAATTGTCTATATAAGTCTTTATTTTTTCAAAATCCTTTTCCATAAATAAGATTGCTGGTACTTCAATTATTGGAAGATTATTTTCATTATCAAAAGGTGGACACGGTTTGGGAACTACCAAATAGTCAACTGAGCTTTTATCCCTAATATAATTAATTGAAACATCATAATACTTAGAAAAATATTCCTTCAAATCATCCTGATTCCTTAAAAATGGTAGAGAAAATATTGAACCATAATTTATACCAGCGTCGACAATTAATACAAAGCATATTTTTTTCATGATACACCCTCCTCGTATAATAAGTTTTAAGTTAATAACTGTTCCTTGAAAATTAAATAGTTTTTATCTTCAAGAGCTACATCAAAAAAATGATGTATGGGTAAAATTTAGTCTTGGATACTGGGGGATTTCCCTACCTTATTCAAAGAAAGGCATTACATGCTATTCCGAATGCAATAAAACAAATAAAATACTAAGACAACAACAGTAATAATACTCGATGCTGTTCTGAAAGTTTTGTTTTCATACGTTTTATTTAACAAGAAGAAGAACAAAACGACCCAGACCCCGTTGGAAAAGAATGATGTTAGTGCATTGAAAACAACTCGAAACGCAAACATAGAGTCTTCCATTAGTTTTCCACCTCGATTTTTTCCTTATTATACCATTTATAAAAAGTGATGTGTCGTGTTTTTCTTGTATATTCTATCCATGCTCGGTTAACATAACGTCTCATTATCGGTAGCAAGGAAAAATGGGGCTCCTTACCCTCACAAGGGAACTTCCTTTTTTGGTTCCATGGGTCTATGCATTTTTTTATACATCCCTATCCTGGTGCGGTTTTAGGGTTCTCGTTTGTTACTGGATTAGCCGAAAAACTGTATAAACTCTTGTAGGGGTACGGAAACGATTCGAGGTATGAGGGGCCACTTTGGAAAAGTATTCAAAAATAAAAATCGTAGGAATTATCATTTCCTACGATTTTTTGATTAGAATTCTCTAATATTAATTGCAAAATGTGGTTTGAATCTCACTTCAATTGCTTGTTTCTCTTCATAGCACTGAATATGGAGTGTTTCATTGTGAGTATAGACTCTTTCTACAAATTCCATATTAACGTCAAATACACATCCTTCATTATAAGAAAGACTTAATTTAATTGTATTTTCATAAACTGACATAATCATTATTAATTTAAATCCTAAGTGATCCATTTTACGATACAGATATATACCTGCACCTTCAATTAAAAAGTCTTCTGGCTCACTCTCAAATAGCTCTAATAACTCATACTTATCATATTTTATGTTCAATTTTTAACCTACTTTCTTCAATTAATGGCACTAATTTCTATATTGTCATGTCCCATTTTTTATAGCATGTGAATATGTATGGTGTTCTAAGTTTTAAACATAAAATAAAAAGGATCAAGAAAATGATCCTTTTTATTATTTTAAAATTTAGTTTGTAATGAAAAATTTGGTTTAAAAGAAATTTGTAATAGTTGTTTTTCGTTTTCATCGTAAACTTTCAAAGTATTTTCCGAAGTTTTTATTTTATTTACATTAACCACTACAATATCGTAAATAAGTGATTTTAAATTCTCATGCGTCAATTCAAGGCTTACATAGTTTTCATAAACAGATATAAATAATTCCAAGGTATATCCTGACGTATCTGTTGAGTTGTAACTATATATACTTGCATCAGCATCTATCAACGTAGGTTCATTACAGAAAATCTCTAATAATTCCAATTCATCATAAATAATTCCCATCGCGATGGCTCCTTTTATCCTTAATAAGGGACAACGGTTACTACATCACCTTTACCATTAGTAATGACCCTAGCGTCGCGTCCAGTATGTTCCCATGAATCAGGTTTATTTCCAGGTTTTTTTGTCCCATTTTTGATTATATCCTCTACTACAGAAGGTGTAATACCTCTTGGATCCACAAATTCTTTAAATTTCTGTGTACCAGGTACAAGCCCTCTACTTTTCGCGCGCGCCTCTAATTCAGCGCGTACTTGTATTGTATCGGGAGCCATTCTTTCTAAAGCATGCTCAGAATATTTACGACCATTGATGACCCCTCCACCTCTTGGCATACTCCATCCAATACCTGAAGTTCCTTTTGTTGCATTTTCAATAGCTTTTCCTTTCTTCTCAAGGTCACCAATCTTTCCTACAACTTTACCAATTACACGTGAAGTACCACCTGATACAACGGCTAGTGTACCCCATCCGTAATCTTCTGGTCCATATTTTCTATCTGTTACCAGGTCTTTACCGTTGATTAGCTGACCAATTTCTTTTCCTGTTCCTATACCTGGTGTAATATCTAAAATAAACGATAAATCTCCATCATTTGCACGATTATAAATACGAGATGGATCTCCACCTAAATCACGCAATGCATTATTTAAATTAATATTTCCAATGTTAACTGCTGCAGTAGGGATATTATACTTATGTCGGACAACTTTAGAAGCTGTGTCCATAAACGCATTTCCAAAATCTAATCCAGTATTTACGTCATTATAAATACCCGGTACTCTTTCTTGAAATGCTTGTAAATCTTTTGCTATGACTGGAACATTTTTTCTTGTTACTTGTACAAGTTCCTCCATCCCAGGTTTCGCCTGATCTATGGAGTGTTTCAATCGAATCGCACTTGTTGCAATGTTTCCTAAATCCTCAAATGTACCATTATCGTGTAATACTTGCTGAATACGCTTATGACTCTCTGCTAATTCATGAATCGAATCTGCAATTTGTTTTAAATAAATATTACATTGGTCTTGAAATTTTCCTACGTTTTGTATATCTTCTCTAATTACGTCATAAATTTGATTGTTAAACTCCACCATTTGAGTAAGAGATTTTAACACTTCTTCCTGGAATCGAACCATTTCATGAGATTTTCTTAATATTTGTTCTGAAAAATGATTTGCTCGTTCTTCCCCATATATGCCAGCTCTTTCTGCGTCAGCAATAAACATAGTAATGAGTTGATGCATTTCTTCTTTTGTTAAACGGTCCCAATCATTTTTTACTTTTTGTTGTAAGTCTTTCATTTTCTTTTGAAAATCAATAACTATAGCCTTTTGCTCTTCTAAAGAAGAAATTCGATTATCAATATCTGCAGCAATATTATTATAAGTATTTGCATCATCAATAATGCCATTTTCCATTTTCTGCAATACATCTACCGTATTATTTAAAAGTGTTTGATCGCTTTTTATATAATCAAAAACACCTTCAAAAATTTTGAGTTTGCCCCCTAGCAAAGTTAGAGGTTTTTTCGCTTCTTGGTCAAAAATAATGGCATCATGAATCCGTACATATCCTTTTTCACCTTTATACATTACTTCATACCAAGAAGCAACTTTTCCTGTTACTTCTATTAATTCACCAGTACTTACACGCTTTGCTCGTAAAACTTTCTTTAAATCTGGTTCTGGATACACTTTTTTTACAGGGGATTCTAATGTGATCCATCCTTTTACCATTTCTCCATCTTTATTAAAAGAGAAAACCTTATCTTTATAAGTAAAATCTCCGGTTTGTAAGGAACCATTCGGATGTAACAAATACCAATCGTATTCCATTTTCATCCAACCGCTTTTCTGTTCATGAGATTCATCAAAATAATACGGTTTTTCATTTACAAAGCGAAGTCCAGAACTTAAAAAACCACCTTCATTGAAATAATACATTTTTCCATCAATGGATTGTGCACCTGTTTGCATCACACCTGATGGACTAAAATAATACGTCCCTGTAGGTAATTTTATCCAACCTGTTTGCATGATTCCGTTATCATCAAAATAATATTTTTTCTCATCTATAACTTGAAATCCCTTGGCTGGTTGTCCATCTTTTCGAAAATAAATCCACTTGTTATTATCTTTTTGAACCCATCCTTGCGTATTATCTAACAAGATAGTCGACTTTATTTTGTCTAGAAAATCTAGATTTTCATATAAAACTTTTATGTCTTCATCTATTCGCTTATCAATATTTTTTATAACGTTAGGAGGGAAGTATTTTTCGGGATCCTTTTTATATTCTGTTGTCATAAATAGTGAAAGATTCATTCCTTCTTTAACAACATCCCAGGAACGTGTTGAATTTTCTCCTAGGACTACAGATTCAAAAATTCTTACATACCCTATTTCCCCTTGGTATTTTACTTGATACCAAATACCTTGTTTACCAATAACCTCTAGTAAATCCCCGTCTTTTACTGGTTTCGACTCAAATAAAAATTTTGTTTCTGGTTTGGGATACATTCTTTTAATTTTAGAACGTAATGTAATCCATCCTTTTTCCATTTCTCCATACTTATTAATTTCAAATTGTTTCCCTTGATAGGTAATAACACCCGTTGCATATTTACCATCACGTATATAACTCCAAGCTGTTCCAGAAAAACTCCATCCTGTTTGCAATTTTCCTGGTTCTTTGTAATGCATCCATTCATTTCCGACTAATTTTTTGCCTTCAAACAGTCTACCATCTTTAAAGAAATCATATTCTATGCCATCTAATGTGATTTTTTCTGTTCTTTTACTGCCATCTTTTTCGTAATAATACCAATTCTCTTTTTCCTTCACCCAGCCTACTTTATTTAAAACTTCGGCTGCTTCTGTAAACGTTGGTGCATAGGTAGAAAATAATAAAAATAATGATACTATAAGTCCTATGAATTTCTTCATACTCGCATCTCCTTATCAATTCATTAAAAACCTTTTAATTATATATTAAATTTTATTGTTATTGCAATGATGAATATAAATATATATAATTGCATATTCTCCTTCTCAATAGAGTGTACCCTATTGAGAAGTAATCCCTTTCCTTGATATTATTAGTCTCAGAGACTCTCAATAACACTTATAAAAAATACAATTGAAATTATGGGACAGGAAGAATTCTTATTACAAGCTGTAAAATCTTATATAAGCGATTTAGAACAACGACAAATATTTATTAAGAAGAAAAAGCGTAGAAATTGAATCTTTCTACGCTTTTTAAAGTATTCAATTTACATACTCATTTCCGTGAAATCACCATATGCACTATCAACTTAATAGGAATGTTAATTATTTTAAATTAAGCCAATCTTTGCAGAAAAACCCTATATACTATATGAGTGTATATAGAAAACATACTTAAAGGAGAACAGAACATGATAAAACATATACTCAGTTTCATACTTGGAACATTTGTTATGATAATTGGTTCCTTTTGGGTTATTCCCTACACCCTTGAAGCAATTGACAGTAATGTAAGCTATATTACTCATGACAAAAAGTATTTTAGTAAGTTATATGAATATGACATTAACCTTTGGATGATTGCAATGCTTATATTTTGCATTTTTACTGCGATTTCTGTTCTTATACTCAAGTTACCCGATTATAAGAAAAATAAAAGCACTCCTATAAAAAAATATAGTCAAACAAATGGGCGAAAAAAAACAAAGAGAAGGCGTCGTAAATAATCGTTTTTTATGTTAGAGTTTTTACTTCCAAAAATATCTTAGCGTATAATAACCGCGTTTTGACGTTGGTACCCCTTAATGGGACCGCTATACTTAATTAAAAACTCATCAATTACTTTAATTTCGTATTCTGCATCTATAGTATCCATTTTCCTAGTGGGAATTTTCTGAATGTTTAAGTTTGAAAATATCACGCTCTGGAATGTGTTTGTATAGCATGTTTTCTTCTTTGACAAGAATATCATAAGAATGATAGTCGTGTTCAATCGAGCCGCCAAAATCTCTAATGTCAATTGTTCCAATGAGCATCTTATTTCCGAATTTAAATGAAACTTTTTCACCTAATTGGAACTTCATTGGTGGAAGATCTCTATCTTTTTTATAATACATGTGTTTCACTCCTGTCATTTTTTAAAAGCCAAGGTACAGTCAGCAGTTTAGAAAAAAACCACGCTAAGCAAAAAATAAAATAAGCTATCTATTTAGACTACTTATTTATATAATTTTCGTTATCGAAAGTTCATTATTTGCAGGTTAAACTCATTGAAATCTGTCGATCTATAAAACCGAGTTCTTTATATAATTCTCTTGCAAAGTTCTTTACATGAACATTTAATCGTATTTCTTTATATCCTTTTAAAAACAATTCGTCTATACCTGCTTGCATCAATTTCTTTGAAAGCTTTTGGCCACGATACTCTGGTAAAATGTATAATTCGTAAATGAATCCTACACTTTCTTGTGAAAAGTAATCTTTACCACTGCCAATTAGAATCCATCCTTTTAAGTCGTCACCATCTTTGGATACTAGGTAGTATGCCCCTTGCTCTAATGTTGTTTGTACAATTTCTTTTACCCGTTCATGTGTAGGTTTAAAGGTCTTAGCAGTTCCTTCGTATAAAGCATTATCTGATCTTACTAGAATTTCATTAAGATCATTTTTACTAGCCTGTTTAATCATATTTTTTCGCCTCCTAATATTAAAGCAACCCCCCTCCTGTTAGGAGAGATGGTCAATCTTTGTTATGTTTTTCTAACATTTGAATAATCTTATCTAACTTTTGCTCAACTGGATCTTGATTTTTACGATTGCTGGTATGCCGAATTATACGTATAATCCCGCCAAACAGTGCGCCAATGATTATCGCAATAATAGTGTAAGAAATAGTGGTTCCTAAAGACATTATTCAGAACCCCCTTTTTCCTTATTATACCCTTTGAGAGAAGTGATATGTTCTGTATTTTAGGTTGTATATTCTATGCATGCAATGTTCACTTAACGTCTCATTATCGGTAGTAAGGAATGAGGCGGAATCTTCAATTAGGATGATGATATAATTAAGTGGGAATTTACTTTATTTTATAATTTATGAGGTGGAAAATGGACTCTTTAAAAATAAATAAATTTAAATATATTATCTCTAACATCAAAGATATTCTGTATAAAAAGCTCACTCTTGATAAACCGATAACTAAAGATGAGGTGAAAAAATTAAACCTAGTTAATCCTACTGTATGCGAAAATGAGAAGTATCTCATACAGGCACGGTGGTTTTGTAGTATGAATATCGGAGAGTGGGAAGATGTAGAAGTTATCATTCAAGGAAATAATGAAAATCCCAATGTTGAGATTATCGATATGGCAGAAAAAATATTCGATGAACTCTATCTCCATATAAGCTGTGCATTAAAATATCTACAGAAATTCTTCCCTAATCAAGAATTGAAGAACTACTACCTATCCACAATATCTTTTGGAAAGATGGCTAATATTGACGATTATATATTGCCAGGTTTTAGTTTAGCGTTTATTTATGAAGGCACTTATGAGTTTCAGTATAAAGTAAAATTTAAAGACAATGGATGGCCGATCGGTTTTGAAGGTGGGCCACTTTAATAATCATAGATAATTTTTCTTATTGTGGGATTTAAAATAAAAATTAACTGTTTGTAAAAAAGTTGCAATGCTTTTTCTCTTACAAAATAAAAGGTGTCCACTATATGAACACTTCATGTTATTATAGGTAAATATTAATTTAGATTGATATACAGGTGAAACTAATGGAAAATAAACAACTTGAACAAAAGTACGACCTTAGCAAGATATACACATACAAAGAGCATCCTGATAAAATCAGCGGTCGCTGTGATAATTGCGGCAATTCCGCATTCAAAAGTTCCATTAAAAATTTCATCTTCTTAAGAGAATGCCGTCATTGTGGTATGAAGAAAATCATCTAGCCCCTAGGTAGGGAGTTTTCCTTTATAAAATAAAAAGCAGCTATTAGGCTACTTAAGGTTTGTCTTATCACCAAATAAAATGATATATATATTCTCCCGTTATACTTTCATCAACTCCTGCAACTCTAGCAAATCTCATCAAGTCAGCCCCCTGAAGGAAATACATTGTTAGCATAATTGGCACCCGTGACCACATAAACCGATAAAGCTCATCCACCCTTTGCTTAGTCGTAACGATTAAATCATTCGCAGGTCCATTAATCCATGCAGTTGTCCTAACTGAAGTAAACGGAAGATCTTTCCCATTAACCACTATCCTCGCCATAATATGTGTTATATCCACATCGATCCCTCATTCCAAGAACCAAATCTGTTTCCATATTTACATAAGTATTCAACGCTATAAGAAATGTTTAAAATGCTTCTTTATAAAATAAAAAAGCAGCGGATTCGCTACTTTAAGAATAATCTTTCATCATTTGTTCTTTCATATCTAATTCATCTTTGTACATCAATACAAGCGCCAATGCTGTATCATAGTACGTTTTCTTACTAATAGAGGTGTTACAAGCACAATTTTCACTGACAAAATTTTTAAATTCATCATTTTCTTCACCAAACATAAATGATAGCTTCTTTTCATTGATCTCGTATTTAATCAAGCATTGTGCCATTCTTTCAATTAGCCCCATGTTAGTACCAAATATATGTTTCTTTCGTTCTCTATTCAACCAATTCATATATAAATTTTTTGATTTAACATCTAAGTCGTCCCTGTTGCAATGTTCGCATAAAAATATCATATTACTAGGATGACAAGTACCTCCTACTGCATTAGGTATGATATGTGCTTTAACGAATCCGTTGGTCTTCTTATTCCAATAACCCTTTAGTTCAACGTCGTTGTTTATATCATTACAAATCATTTCACTGTTTTTTCTACAGCGAAAGCACTGCAATCCATCAATTTCAACATATGGAATGCCCTCGTCATCTTCTTTATCTAACCAATATCGCATAATGTCATAACCGCTTATATTTTTCCGTTTCCGACTCATACGTCATTCTCCTTTAGATTTTTTGATGACATATCCCGTTCTCGTATGTATCTATACAAAGTAGCTCTAGCAACATTAAACATCTCACAAACTTCCATCTTTGTCTTACCAGCAGCTAACATCTCCATCATACCTTGAATTTGCTGTGGGGTGTGAGCCTTCTTCCTTCCACCTTCTCTTCCTCTTTCTTTAGCAGCAGCTACACCACTAATAACACGTTCATTAATTACTTCACGTTCCATCTCAGCCATTGCACCGAATATATGGAATAAGAACCTTCCCATTGTTGTAGATGTATCAATGTCATCTTTAATAGAAACAAAGTGAATTCCCTTTTCATTAAATTCCTGAAGTAAATTAACAAGTTGGTGCATAGTTCTACCTAAGCGATCTAACTTATAAACCACTAAGGTATCATCTTTACGAAGTTTATTAAGAAGCATTTGAAGCTCCTTCCTATCCTTCTTCGCACCACTTTCTTTTTCAGTTATGACTTCTTCACAACCATATATTTCCAACTCATCTGATTGCATAACCAAACTTTGCTTTTTAGTCGATACCCTCGCATAACCGAATATCATTCCCTATCATCCTCTACTTTTGATACACTGCAATCATTGATATTTGGCTATTAATGATTACGTCTCACAATCAAATGTTTTTGAGACACATTAAATTATTTCAGAAGGTATTCTTTCATATAACACTAATCAAAAATTATGTTTTTAAATATTGGCTCAAATCTCGCGTTATCTGGAACATATAAAAAGAGAAATATCTTTCCTGCTCATACCTTAAAAGCATTGATCCAATAATGATGATATATAAACAATAGTCTGGTTGTTGGACAAATCTTTCTTAAAGGTATTTTCACATGTTTTAATTAAATAATGAAATTATCTAAAGGAGTGTTCTATATGAAATTCAAATTGAAATTTAAGTCTCAAAAAGGAACCGCGTTAAAAATCGCAATAAATAAAAATGTACAATATCCTAATTCAATAGAAAACATCTACTTTTCACTTCAAATTCTATATGTCCTTATTAAATTGGTACAAGCATTAGTTAATTAATTGAAGCTTGTATCTTCATTAATTGTGTTCGTTTGTTTTGTTAGATGTTCAATCAAATTGAAACGGTATCCTTCGAGTTAATAAGTACTAATAAAAACATAATAAAAAAGAGTGCGATTAAGATATGCACTCTTTCAAAAGATTTTACCAATCTCGATGTTCACCATGATCATGATCACGATCGCGGTCATGATCACGTCTACGACGACACTCATCACAATCGCAATCGCGTCTACAATGACAGTCATTAAAATCGTTTCTTCTGCGTCTACGGCCGCATCCGCAAAATACTAAATCATCCCAAAAGTTATTACAATCACGAGAATGTCCAAAATTCTTATTCCATCCCATAGATATGATTCCCTCCTCTAAAAATAGAATTCATCATATTCTATGAATAAAAGGTGAAAACAGCTTGTTTACTAGTCTATGTTTTGTGTTTTAGATTAATAATATTTCAATTTGCAGGTCTATCTCATCTCTCAATTTCCAACCGTTATGTTCATTTGTTTTTTTAAATAGGCTAATCTATCAATTATATTAAATCCATTAATCAAACTATTACATATTAATGATTCATACATATACTATAGTAGATTACTAGAAAGGAGGCGTAACCATGGATAGTTGCGTTGTGTTTGTAAATGGACAACCTTTTTTAGTTCTCTCAGTAGCTGGTATTGAAATTGCTAGATTGGAGATTTCTCTTCAGGTAGCATTGGCTCTAAGAGTGCTTGGAATACCAATCTGCGATTAATTACCACATCAAAAAAAGAGGGCATTAGCTCTCTTTTTTATTTTCCCCTTATCTTTTCTTAACAACGAAGAAGACACCACCAGATTACGGCAGCGCCTACGATAATTGCTATTGGTTTAATCATCCATAATTCCATCCAATTCATGGTTACTATTCTAAATAGACCAACGATATATTATAATCCTTTATATACCCAAGGAGGTTTATCATGCTCGGCTTTCATAAAAAACTACCCATCTTAGGATTCTTTTTGTTTTTATACGGTTTCATCGGTATCATCTTTTTATTACTATTCCTTAATGTGTAGGAACAAAACGTATAAATATATGTTTAATATGTAATTTTTATATAACAAAGAAAAAAGCATCCATAATGGATGCTTAATGTATACTAATATTAATATTGAATAGCTTCATTGATAGACTTTCTAGAACATTGAACTACCCCCACTTTCACTTCGTTTAGAAGTGAGGGATTCCTAAGTAAAGAGTTCTATCGAACTCTAATTGATTAGGCTAACCCCGCAGTCCTTGCGGTTAGAAGTCTTATTGCTTCATTCTTTATATTGATACTTGCGTTAATATCCCTATCATGGTGCATACGACAAGAAGGACAGTCCCATTTACGTAGGTTTAGATTTTTAACGTCTTTATTTTGATATCCACAACAAGAACATAATTGGCTGGAAGCAAATGTTTTCGATATGACAATGACTTGTTTGCCATACCATTTTGCTTTATATTCCAACATGGTTCGAAACTGTGACCAAGATACTTCACTAATTGCTTTTGCTAACTTATGATTCTTTAACATATTCGATACTTGCAAATCCTCTATACCGATAACATCGTGGCTTTTGATGATTTCAGTCGAGATTTTGTCTAAGTAATCTTTTCTAGCATTTGATATGTATTCATGAATTCTAGCTACTTTTACTCGTTGTTTATTCCAGCGAGAAGATCCTTTCATTCTTCTAGAAAGAACACGCTGTGCTTTCGCCAACTTATCTTCTAATGATCGGAAAAACTTCGGATTTTCATAGGGTGTTCCATCTGACAAAATGGCGAAATCTTTTAGTCCTACATCTATCCCAATGTAAGAATGTGTTTTCGGAAGTTCTTGTACTTCTGTTTCAACTAATAGTGACACAAAATATCTACCAGAAGGGTTTCGTCTAACAGTCGCATTTACAATACGTCCCTCTACTTCACGACTTTTGGCAAATCGAACAAGACCTAGTTTCGGCAACTTTATTTTGTTCCCTACAACGGCAATATTTTCATTTGTTTGTTTTGTGGTATAAGATTGTACGCTATTCTTCTTGGATTTGAAACGCGGGGCACTATTTTGTTTTTTGAAAAATCGTGTATACGCATCCGCAAGGTTGCGAACAGACGACTGAATCGCAATACTATCCACTTCTTTGAGCCAAACAAACTCTTTCTTCATGGCAGGAAGTTTGGCAGAGCATGTACCATATGTTAAACCTTTTCCAGTCTCTTTGTATGCGTGATCCCATAGGGATAGGAAATGATTGAATACAAAGCGAGAACAACCTATCGTTTTGTTAATTAGAATTGCTTGTGCTTGATTTGGATAGATACGAAACTTATAGGCTTTATTAATTATCATTTGATTCACCTCCATTTCGGGATATGACTATTATATACCAAACGTACATTCGATAGGTAGTGGAGTAAAACTTTCTGTAAGTCGAACAATTAAGATGGCTTCCTGCCATCCCTTGTTCGAAGCCAATTCATCTCCCACCTACTCACTGGGCTGTGACCCTTCACGCTCCTTGAGGAAGGAGTATTCTTGGCTAAAATGATAAAGTAAAATCAAAATTTTCATCTTTAACCACAGCAAATTTAATCTTCATTTTTCTTTCCCCATTTTTAACCAATCAATATTTAAAAATCAATATAATTATATATACTTTTATTAAATAATACAAAAAAATATTTTATCAATTTGCCCCTAGTTAACCAATCTAATAGAGAGAAATAAAAACAAAAGGATGAAGTTCCTCTTCCAAGGTCAAGATCACTCTCAACCTTCTCGTTTATACTCCGTAGAGCTAGCTCAATACTTCGGCTACTTAATGTCATTTTCGCCTTTGCTGACTAATATCGAATTATAAAGGATTTATATCCAAGACGTATGTGTTTCTTCCGACGCCTTGTTTGAACCAATACACTAGAGGGACGGAAGGGGAATGTTTCCGTTGTATTGGCTCAAACAAAGAGTGGAACTCTTTGTCCCCGTTTTAGTCATTAATAAGAATCGTGAGTAATTACTAATGTACGAGATCACGTATACAACCTTGTACCAGAAACGCGATGTTCATTCACTCAAGAACAACCACCCCATTTCCATTTTCAAGAACCGGTATAACAGAATAATAGACTTATATTCACTACCAACCCAGAGAGCAGGACAGTCTCTAAGCTGAATGGTAAATACAATAGAAACAGCATGACGGATGCGAGTTATCTCACACCGCGCCACACTGGAATATGTCATTATAAGTAATTCATTGGTCTTTTCGTCTTAACGCGGGTTCGTACCGCCTTGCCCGCCCTACTATGCGGTATACGTTACCGTGACATTCTCCCATCAGAACGTTTCACTACTAGGTGTACTAATCCTCTTCGATATGTTGTTGTCAAAGGGCTTGTACCTATACTTTACCGTCGATTTCATCTGCATAATTCCCCTTATTTTATCGGTTTTTTGTCGATGTTTTTTATTCCATAAAAAAAGCACCCCAATTTTCATGAGATGCATCTTTCTTATAAAGAATCTTGCTATTAAGTAAAACAAAAAGATAACATTTCCTTAACGATTATATCTTTGATTGAACTAGCTCATAAAATGAATTCACTTTTGATGGGGTAGAAAAATTATCAAATACAATAAAATCATCACCGGAATCCATTGTTATTTTTTTGATAAAAGGGATACTAGACATCTCTAAAACTATATCATTTGTATGACTGAAGTTATTCACCTCAGTGTATGCATATTCCCATTTAAGGCCTTTTCCAAACATATAGTCAGCACAAAACAATAACCTTTTATTTGTAGCAGCTAAAATTCCAGATCTACTAATATAACCAAGATTTATCGCACAATAAAGTGTAGAAATTACTTCTTCATTACTCTGTAAGTATCTTGTTACCATTTCCAAGTTCGCCTTCACTAGTAATCCTCCATATTTTTAGTATTAAATTATCAACACTGTACATCTATTTTATTATATATTACACTTTAACACTAACACGAAAGCATTCCAACAAAACCCCTTATATTCAAATCATCCCCAATGAAGTAGCAATCATTCGAATTGCATTTTTCTTCCTATTATAGAA
The DNA here is from genome assembly GCF_050630465.1 of Bacillus basilensis. Classification (NCBI taxonomy): domain Bacteria; kingdom Bacillati; phylum Bacillota; class Bacilli; order Caryophanales; family Bacillaceae; genus Bacillus; species Bacillus basilensis. The sequence continues at coordinate 181,721 of NZ_JBNTQO010000007.1, forward strand.
GTGATCCTTCTTCATTGATAACTCATTATAGATAAAACTGTCCTTTAACTTCTCTCCATTCAAATACTTCATTTTAATAATCTCAGCCTCGTCATAATCCAATACGTATTTTAGTGCTTTCTCAATTTGCTTAAACTTAATATTACTCACATGTCTTGTATCCCTTATCTCTGGAAACAGACTGATTCCCTCTTGCTGTAGCTCCACTTCATTCTCAAAACGTGCTTTTAAGGCGCGGTATTCCTTTAGAATCTTCACTACTTCTTTCTGAACCTTCTTTTCTGTCTCTCTATCGATTGTTGGTAGTAAAGATAATTGTTCCATGAAGGAATCCCCCTATTTCATATTTTGGTTTTTATATTCACATCAGGTACGTGAAATTTTACTATCTCTTTGTTGAATAAAGGAAACATGCATAGCGAGTAGCCCCCACCATCCACTCTGCATGGCTCCGTTATCCATTAAGCTTTTAATAACTTGTGTTTCTTGTTGGCCATCTTCTCTTTTGCTGCTTCAATGTTATTTGCTACTTTCTTAGGGTCCTGATCAAATTGAATCATGCCATCAAACATAACTGGCGCTACTGCTTCATCAACGTACTGTAAGTAATCAATCGGTGCTCGTTCTGTCTGTTCTACTAAGTATCCATAAATATCAAAGTCTGCTCTTGGTATAGACTTCTTTCTCTTCGGTTGATGAGACATCCTTACGTAAGATTGAATGACTGATAGTGGTACTACAAATATTGACTTATCCTTACTGAACTCAATAAGGAAGAAACAAATTGCTCCCACCTTCTCGGCCTTCTCCAGGTAATCTAACTGGTGCTCCGCAATGTTCTTTAAATCAAATCGTGTAGCATTCTCTGTAGACTTTGCTTCAAATACTATAGCTCGTCCTTTATATACGCCGTCATAGTCTACTGTACTTTTAGCTTCATAGAATCCATTTAGTACACGACCACCTTTACTTTTTAGCACCTTTACAGGAGTCGGACGCTTGTTTATTAGCGCCACTCTCCCTCTTTGATACATTTCATTCGATAAATTGATAAGCTTCTCAAAAGCCATTCCACGATTTCCTATTCCCATTGTTATTCCTCGCTTCCTACTTGTAAATTTCTACTTCAATTGAATATGCAATATTTCATATTTTATTATTATAATATTTCTTTATTAATCATCACTTTCTATCTCACCATTGATATTCATTGATAAATCAACATTTGTAATTTAATTCTTGATGTTCAATTCCGCTAAAATACATTAATTTTATATATTAAAATAATTAAATTGGAATTTCTTGTTCTACAAATCTTTACGTATTTTGTGTATTATATAGCGGAAGAGTAAGGTAAGAGTTACTCTTTGCCATTTTAGGAAAGGTCCTGTTGGAAACAACGGGGCCTTTTTTCGTAAAAGAATTATTTTGTTTTAATTCTATTTAGAATTTGCTAAAATTCAGTAAAAAATATCATATTAATAAAGGGGCAATCATGAAACATAGTATAAACTTCTGGTCTTTTATTTTTTCATTTGTTTGTGTCGCTTTATTCTTTTTATATCTTGAAGTATGGTCACCTAAAATGAATGGATCTATTATGAATACAATATATTTTCATCCTTTATTCGTTTTGCTAGTTTTAACACTAGGAACTTTTTTTGTTGGTATGATAGGGTTCTCTAAAATAAACAACTGGAAAGCGATGCTTAGGAGCATAATAACAGTCTTTCTGACATTTTCATTATCCGTGTTTTTAGCCATTATTTTGTTTGTGGGATATGGATTAAGTTAAAAAGAAAACCTTTAGGTACCCCTGAATAAAACTCAATATTCCGTCAATAATGTATATGACATCAGATTTTCTCCTTGTTCCCCCTTGGAGATGAGCAGTTAGTTTTAGCTAACTGCTCCTTTATTTATAACAATGATAAAATTATTTAAAATGATTCTTCTTTATTTCTCAATATGAGGAGCCTTGGATTTTTATTAACACTCCTGTAGTATATAGACAAAGAGTAAGGTAAGAGTTACTCTTTGCCATTTTAGAAGGGGTTCTGTTGGAGACAACAGGACCTTTTTTCATATAGAGATTGTTTTGTTTAATTTTTCACCATTAGCCACAAAAATATTTTATAATCGTTATATACTAACTTAAAATAAAGAATTAGGAGTAGATTAAATGCCAGTTACACTTGAACTTATTCTTTTCATTCTTATAGCAATTAGTGCTGTCGGCTATTTAGTAAAAGAATTTCAAAAAACTAGGAAAAGGACACTTGGAATTTCACTAGAATTCTTGGTTCTTTTCTGGTCAATATGGAGAATATCGACTATCATAATCTAATTTATAAAAAATGAATTCCTTCGAATAAAACCCAATATTATGTCCATAATGTTGATAGGCTGTATGCCAAAATTCATTTAGTTTTCTCTGTATCTCCTTGTATTGAGCAGTTAGCTTTTGCTAGCTGCTCTTTGTTTGTAAAAAGCACTCAATTAACTGAACGCGCATATAATATTCTGCGTTCCTTTCTTTGTAAAATAGTCGTTACAAAATGGATCTCGTCACAAGAGCACTTAATAAAGTGCTCTTTTTTGATTTTAAACTAAAACAAAATGAAATTTTTACCATGAAGATAATTATTAAATATTTTTCGCTTATACATTATAATGGAAGAGTTATTGTATATTGGCATTAAGAGGAGCGACCTAATTAAGGGCTTCTCTTTTTTATAAAATAGCATTGTTACTGCAATCTCCCTTTATATATCTTCTTGATCTGCACTTCAGTGAATCCCTCGTACACCGCAAATACTTCAGAGAACTGACTTAAACACATATCAATAATCGTGTCGTCTGTCATTCTAATGTAAAAATACTTAACTTCACCCATGTAATCGTTGTGTAGATAATAACTCTTAATCTCGTGATGGTAGTTATTAGCTTCCAATACTTCATACAGCTTAATTTTCGTTTCATCCATATCAAACATAGATAAATGTCCCATCTCCTTAACAACTCCTTACGTATTAAATAACATTTTATTTTTCATCCTTGTACTCCATCTCCACAAATTCAGCTAAATCAATTTCTTTCATTATCATTTCCTCTAGAAAATAAAACGCTTCTTGTTCTCCTTCGTTTTCTCTTACATTTTGAAACTGTAATTTTTGTTCTTCATTTAATTCAAATTTCACTTTTGCTTCTACAGCCATTATTCATACCTCCATGTCTTTATATTTTTCAAACACCCCATTCTTCTGGAGAGTATTCACTAATTGCCTAATCGTACTTTCCGTTCTTCCTAACGCTAAAGCGATTGCCTTTACCTTTCCGAATCCATAATACTTACATATGTAGGCTAATTCCCTCGTTGTATACGGCTTCTTATGATTCGGATGGTACTTCATTCTGCCCTGCGCACCATATTGAACTTCCACCCTGATCACTTCCTTCCCAAATAGCGTTTTAATTCAATTATCGGTATCACTTCTTCGTGTTCTTATAATCGACATGAAATATTACATATTTCGACATTTTTCTACGCAAATAGTCAAATGTGGTGTATTCTATAGTAGAAGAGTAAGATAAGAGTTACTCTTTGCCATTTTAGGAAAGGGCCTGCTATTTATAGCGGGTCCTTTTTGTTAAACTACAACTAAAATAGCGTTTTTGTATAAGATAATAGCTCTAGATCAATTGGACACATTTACCGATTTATTCACCATTAAATCCATGTTAAAATCTCTTGTGAGTACGACATAACTCAATCTTAGGAAGCCCTGTAACATTTTCTGCGGGACTTCTTTTTTTCAACAAGCCGTTAGTTAACTGTGCTGACTACCTTGATTTACAAAATTACTTTTTGTTCACTTTTTTGATACATTTATGAAACATTCATATGTTATCTTCAGTACGTTCTATTCTTTTTATAATACCGTGTGAAGTATACCAAACCGAGAATCCCTAACCCCCTAAGTTTAGGGATTCTTCATTTAAATACGGATTTTATACACTTTTATTCTTTTCAAAAACCATTATATTTATTATACGTAATATATAAATTTATGTTATAATGTCGTTATGAAACATCACGTGTTTCAAATACAACATTTTTTGATGGCCTCTTATCTTTCCGTAAGAGGTCTTTTTTTAAATAACTATTTTGTTAAGTTTCATAAAACCTCTCTTTGCCTAAATAGGTTCAAAATTATCTATTTTACATATATAATACTTTTAGCAATTTAAATTCTATACATAAGTAATGGAGGCATTAAAATGGGGAGTGTCCCAAATTTACCACCTCAACAATCAATCTCAAAAAAACAAATTAATCCTAATAAGAATCAACAAACGAATAAAAAGCTAAGACGTCGTCTTTTATTAGCGCTTGCTTTTATGCTACCTATGGTTATTTCCATTCAAATTTGCATTTATAAGCAAGAACAAATGATTCAAGAAAAACAAATTACACTTAATAAAGAAAAGAAAAGATTATCTGAAGTAGAACTTATAGGACGTTATTTTGAAAACGATATTAAAACTTTAACAGAGAGTGAAGAAGGTATTTTAAAGTTCGCAAGGAAATTGTATGGATTCTCCAGACCTGATGAAACTATATTTCAAATAACTGAATAACTTTTCAATACATAAGCGATGGTCATAAATCATAGAGCGATTTAATGATCATCGCTTTTTATCAAAATTCTATTAAATAACGCTTTTGTTATAAAACTAATCCATCATTATGCTTTCCACTTTGTTCATGGTGGCTTGCATATCTTGATACGCACCTAATATATCTTTAGTCTTATAGTTACGTTTACCTAAATTTATGTGTATTCCCCATCTAATCACACTGAATCTATCTTCGCTTTTCCGTTGCTTTTCTAAACGAATAACCGCACGTCTACGTACCATCTTCACTACGCTTCCTCATTTTTCTTAACAAAATTCAAATTTGGTCTTTATCAAAAACTTCAATATCATGTAAAACCTGCGCAAAGATTACTTTGATTCAACCTACATAACCAATAAACGTTATATAATGAATTTGCAAATATCCAGTTTGCAAAATACTTACTTTCCATATGACTTATGCTTGAGTGCTAGGTGAAATCCTAGCCTTTTTTTATTTAGTACCTGTAGATCCGAATCCACGATTATTTACAACCAGTAAAGCCTTTACCAATATGTTTTCTTGTAAATATCTCCTCTATTGTCTTGTCTCCTTTTGCAATCATATTTCTCGTGCTGCTATATGAATAATTCAATTCTTCGCACCATTGCACAAGTGTTTTCGTTTCACCTTTATATTCGATATATTTATTTCTAGAAGTGTTATTAGATTGTGTTTTAACATCTGTCCATCTGCAATTATTTGGTTCGTAATTCCCATCATTATTAATTCGATCAATTGTCAATTTATCGTTATATCCATGTTCTAATGCCCATTTTTTAAAAGACTCATAGTCATTTTTCCATTCATCACAAACCGTAATACCTCTCCCACCATATCTAGTGAATCTATAGTTTTTTGGATCGTTGCATCTATTTCGCATTTTTTGATAAATTCTATACAACCTTGTATTAGAATCCTTATGTTTAGAGTGAACCTTTCTATTTGTTTCTACGGAAAGACATCCACAACTCTTTGTTTTCCCACTAGTTAACGAATCACTTCTAGTGATTACATATTCTCCACAATCGCACAGACACTTATAATAGCTTCTATTGTTTTTCACTTCTCTGCTGACTACAGATAATTTTCCATATCTCTTACCTGTATAGTCCTTCGAATACATCGCTTTTCTTCGTTCATTATCACATTTCTTACTACAAGTTTTCCTTCTATCCCAAATACTTTGATCTATTTCAAATATCGACCCACAGATACAACATTCTTTCGATTTTTCATCTAATCCCACGGCTTCCTCTTTCAGAATCCGATAGTTTGTTAACTTCTACAAAATGAGCCGTTTCTACTGGCGCTATGACACCTTGAGCAATACGAGTCCCTCTTTCAATTACATGAGCTTGCATACTTGCCTCTTTAGGGGCTTCAATATTATCAACTAGCACACCAACTTCTCCCCTAAAACCACTATCCACAGTTCCAAGAACTACGCGTAGCTTTGTATCACGCGTCATACCGCTACGCGGGCGCACCTGCACTTCGTATCCTGATGGAATTTCGAAAGCCAATCCCGTTGGTACAACCTTTGTTTCTCCAGGCCAAACAATCGTGTCCTCCGCTGCTACAAGATCAAAGCCACTATCACCCGGATTCGCATATTTCGGCATTTCTACATCTTTCACTCGCTTAATTTTCACTCTTAACTTCATTCCTGATACACTCCTTTTATTAGATTCCACAACTCTTGTTCAGTCATCTCATAAAGTTGTCGCCCTGTCTTTTCCTCTTTATAAATTCCTTTTTGTAGTAAAACATCGATGTAAATTTGTTTCCTGTCCATGTTGCCTCCTAGCTTCTTTTCTTCTTAGCTCTCCTTATAGGTGTGGTCGCTGCCCTTTGTGGACTCCATCCTCCTTTTATTACCCTTGTACTAAATGTGCCATATGAAATACCATTCTCTTCAGCCAAATTGACCATATCTTCCATTGTTACTCTCAATTTCTTTACGGGCCTTTTCGCCGCTTCCTCTGGTGGCATCCCTTTATAAACACGAGTTAAAAATGTCTTTTTTTTAATTCCATTTTCTAAAGCTAGTCTCAACCACTTTTGTTCCCTAAATTGATATTTCCGAGGTGGTGTATTAATTGCCTTATCAATATCCCACCCCATTTGATACACCCTACGATATAACATGTAATAGCCAATTCCGTTCTTCTCGGCTGCTTTATAATCTTCCTTTTCTAGCCATCTATTTATCGTCATAACGCTATGCCTCCTAATCCAAATTCATGATCTCCTCTAAGGTTCTATCCGAAATATAAGTGGTAATGATTTGTATTTTTCCGTATTTCTTTTTAGCCATTTCTATAGCTGCACCCTCAGACTTCGCCTCAAACCAACGAAGCTTCCACTTTTCGTCTTTGTCGTAAAATTCTACTGAATACGTCATAACGCTATTACGCTTCAAAAATTTGTCCGCTGTACTTGTTGCGGTATAATCAAAACTTTCGACTACATCCTCCAGTGTTAGTTGTTTCATGCCCCTAACCCCATTGGACGAGATTTAATTTTGTTCTTATCTGCCTGATCCATGATTAATGCGGCAATTTCTAGTTGATGCCTCTCCAATTCTGTAGCAATTTCAATAATATTTTTGTCTTCGTTCCACATTTTTCGTAATCGAATTACTTCGCTTTCATCAAACACTAAGTCCAACTCTTCTAAAGCGATATATAAATTACGACGCGATTTCTTCATGTACCTTCCCTGCTGCAACGCCATTGTGTAATTTTCCTTTTCCAAATCCGTTCCAAGTCTTGGCATCCCATTTCCCCTCCAGTTGTAATTTATGAATTTCTCTTAGCTCCGCCATAACAGCATGACGCTTTCTATCCACTTCCTCAGGTGTTTGATTTGCCGCTTCGCAAACACATGGCCCAAACTGATACATACCCGTTCCAATGTCGTTCTGAATTACTCCCGTTCCGTTACATGCACACATTGTTTATTCCCCCTTCTTGAAATTTCGTAATCTATAATTATCACCAAACATTTCTAGCATTTTTGCGTTTTCCATCATTCTGCTAAAATCACGTTCTCCGTACATTTCCGCTAACTGATCAACACTAAAATTCGTTGTAAATAAAGTGCTCTTCCCAATTCGACTATCTACAATTTCATTTGTCTTCGTTTGCTTCCAAGTAACGCCTTCTTTATTTTTTTCCGTGAATTCTGCTCCAAAGTCATCAATAATAAGAACATCCACTTTAGCAAGAAGTGACATAAGCTTGTCCTCTGTTAATTCGCTATTTTTATTCCACGTAGACTTTATTTTTGTGAACAACTTGTTCATTTGAATGAACATCGCGCTGTATCCACATTTCATTAGTTCTTTAGTAGCTGCTACACACAAATGACTTTTACCAACTCCGTAATCGCCTGTAATAATCATGCTTGTTGGATCTTCTTTGCTGTATGTAGAAACAAAGTTCATGATTGTCTCTTTTGCATCTGATAAATCCTTTGTAGGAGGTACATAATTATCAAAATTAGCCTTCTTTAATTTGTCGTTAATTAGACTGTTGTCTGCAAACGAATCGTATAAACTAATAACTTGGTTCCTCTTTTGTATTACAAGCGTTTCCTGGGCTAACTGAACGTCCTGAGGTGCAATCTCTTTACAATGCCAGCAGTAGGCTTTGTTATTTTCATCAAGGAACTTTTTACGTCCACATAAATCACATCTTTCATTTGCGACCTTTGGTAAAGTCATATTTGTTGATGAAGCTATTATCTTTGCCATTGACACTGCCGCTGCTTGCATTAGAATCCACTCCTTTTATTTTTTCATTTAAGTAACCTTCAAATTTAGTCCCGAATAACGTTTCTGGTCGTAAATACGGGTTCATATGGAAGTCTTTTAACCATTGTGCTGTTTTGATATCAATAACTCGTTTAAAAACATCTATAATAAAACCGTCTTTAAATCTAGCTTTGATTAACGATCTAGTTTTCGCTGTTTTATGTTTAAAAGATTTACCCGCTTGTTCATTAAGATAAGAAACGATATCTTCATAAGGGATACAGTCTTTTGACCGTTCTTTTTGGTCAGAAGGCATATTATCTTTTAATGTAGTAATCTCTGTTGTGTTCTTTGTTGTATTCTCTGTTAAAGATTGCGACGTTTTGTCAGAATGGATTCCGACACCTTGTAAGGTTTGATTCTGACAAAGTGTAAGAATGGATTCTACCAATTTGTTATAATCCAATTTGTAGTGGACCGTAGGAGCTCCATTCGCTTTTTTTAAGGCTGTCTCTACTAAGCCATCATTAACTAATTTTTTTGTTGAATACCTAACTTGTCATTCTGTTAAGCAAATTTCCTCTTCCCATTCTTTGTATGTTTTATAAAAGAATCCATCTGTTCTCTTCGATTTATCACTATAAAATACGATTTGATTAAGAAGTATCGCTGTTGTGAGATCGCCTGTTAACTTAACAAACAATTTTGGTACAACAACTATGTTTTCTTGTCCACTTATTTGAGAAATGATTGTACGTATCGTGTTGTAGTTACTCACTTAGTTCACCTTCTTCATCCAACATTCATAACTTACTGAGTCTTCCATGCCAGTAAACCGAACTTTGTCTCTCCCCTTGAATTTACCCTCGTGATGAAAAGTTCTTTCTGCTCTATATACCCGCTTAATTGGCGTTACATAGTCATAACCTCGTTTTTCTAAATCACGCACTGCTATTAGCATTTCTCTCATCGATCCACGTCTGACAGGTATCTTAAACATCATGCATTCTCCCTTTCGCATACCGCTATGGCGCCTTGAACCTTAATCACTTTGTATCCTGGATAGCGATCGGGAGTAATGTACTCTATCGCCTTTTCCCTTGCTTCCTCTTTATTCCGTGCGCCCCTCCACACCCACGCTAGAAGGACGACTTTAGATTTATTTTTGTCTAACAGGCTTAGCATCTCCTTAGTTTGTTTGTTCTATTTTTTCAACCTGTCTTGTTCTTCAATTTCAGAAGTTTCTTTTTCAGCCTGTTTAACCCACTTTGTTGATTTCTTAAGTACTTCCTCGGCTTGTTTTAATGTCAATTCACCAACTTCTTTAATGCTTAAGTATCCTTTAATCGTGTCTTCATCCACTTTCCGAAGAGTAGCCAACTTTTTAATGTTTAATTTGATTGCTCCAACTTGTTGAGCATTAATCATTTCTTCTTGTACTTCTGGTAGGTCTTCACCCGCATAGATGTATAATCCCAATCCGTGAAGCGCTATTGCCTTAACTAAGCAACGTTGAATACTAGTGTTAATATCGAAGCTGTTAGGCTCTGCAATGGGCTTATTTTGATTGTTAAGTATTGGGTGAACCTGACTTAGTGGTATTTCCTTGTACAGTTACTTCAACTTCTACAAAGTAACCGCAATCTGTTTTAAGGTAAGGTACTCCATTGAATCGTTTTACCTCCCATGTCGCTGTTGGATCTACTTCACGAAGCTTTTTAACCGCCCATGCCCATGATAAGTAATTAAAGCGCCCTTTCTTTTCAACATGTTCCGTGCAATCTATTTGAGCTAATTTAGAAAAGTAATTTTCAGTTGTCATACGAATCTCCCTCTCTTTTAAAATGGTGCTAATTCCGTTTGTTTACTAGCTTCATACACTTCCATAAGTGACTGTAATCCGTATTCGTAAGCCACAACCATCAATGCAGCATTTGGTTCGTTACTTTGTTTGTATCGTTCAACTAAACTCTTCATAATTTGAATTTCAGCTTCAATTTTGTTTTGTAGACTCATCTTATTCACCTGCTACTTTCTTCATCGAATGTTCTTCAACGTATTGTTTGATGCATTCGGATTCGTTATGGATTGGATCCCCACTAAAATCAAGGTATCCTTCTCCGTAGAAGATTTCTCCGCCACATCCTTGACAGTAATCCATGAAATCTCTAGCTGATGAATCGTGATGATTTCCATAAGTAATTGGATTTTCAACCATTTCCATATTCCTCCTTATTTAATAAGAGAAACAAAATATGTTATAATGTAGGTACGGATATTTATTTGTTTCTCTAAAATCGTCCTATTGGTGGGGGCGGTTTTTTATTTCTCAACAAAATAGACTGAATTTTCAATCTTTAACCTGTCATTTTCATTGAGTTATTGATAAAATAGAATCAACCTGTTGAAACACCCTTCTTGGATACCTGTGCCTCCCCGTACAGGTATTTTTAATGCCAGTTTTAAACTAGCAGATGCATTGTTCTCACCCTTTCTGATGCTTTCACACATCGGAATATCTAGGAACCCATTTACTAGGTGGGGGATACCATTAGATTCCTGAATATTACGACAAGCAAGAGCTTGTCCTATTAACTCTATAAAGACGCTATTACAAACATAAGCCCTTATGGATTCTTTGGATTATCAACTTTTTTCATAATTTTCATCATAGTTTTTCACATTCACATTTATGTAACATTTATATATAATGTTTAAATGAATTATGTGTTAAACTTATAACATTCCAAGAAGTCCTTTACTTTTAGAATCGACAATTCTTCAATACCCTTAGTCTTGCCCTGCATCCCCTTGCAGGGCTTTTATCATTTAGCTAGAGTATAAACTCCTTATGCATTTCCTCAACCTTATCTACGCTGTTATGTATCCCTCTAACTCTTAAATCTTTTATGATCCACAAGAGTTTCTTTTGTTCGTATTCATCTCGCTGCTGTTTATCCATCACTTTTCATCCTTCATAAACCTTTTATCTATACGTTCCATCACATAAGCGAATCCGCCTAACGCTGCGAAAAATACAGCAACCATACATAAAGAAAACATACTTTCTTCTGGCATCTAAACCGCCTCCTGTTCTTGTTTTTTCTTCAGTCGGTCTATGATGTATGCTTGTCCTTTTGGCGTTACGTATGTTGTTGTCCATGTGAATGGCTCTCCACAAGGCTTCTGTTTAACACCTTGTGCGATTTCGAAGTATCCCTTTTCAACTGATGCCTGAGTTGGTTCAGTAGATCGTTTGAAGATTAAGTTCCACTCTCTAAGTTTTGCGAACAACTGACGTTGCCCAATTTTGACATTGTGTTTGGTTGCTAACTTAGCAACTTCACTCACCTTTAGCGATTCGTTGGATTGCATACAAGCTTCTGCAAATGTCACAAGCGGTTGTTGCTGAAGGTGTAAATGTATTATTCCTCCTTGCTATTCCAACGCTAGTTAACTTCTTTGTCTCGCCAACTGTCGTTTTCCAAGCACGCCACCGCTTTCCTTTGTCTAATTTTTTAATCGACGTGGTTCACGTGCCAAAAGAGCATTTTTAAATGGGGTACCGCCAGCATTTCGAAAAAAAACACGATTATTTTTATGGTAAAATTTATATAAAAAATTAAGGATGTTTTTATTATGGAAACTACAAAAACGAGTTTAATTCAAATCCTTTGGGATGGACCATACAATATTGCAGACCTAGTAAAACTAAAAAATGAAGAAATCGATTATGGAATTTATCAGATTTATGGGAATCACCCTGTGTATGGTAATGACGTTCTGTTGTATATTGGAAAAGCAGATTTTCAGACTATAGGGCAAAGAATTTCCCAAGAAAATTGGCCGGACACTAGCGATTCTAACAATACTAAAATATATGTTGGAAGGTTTTACGGTTCTAAAAACCCAACTGAAACTGAATGGTCAGTAGAAATTGACTTGGCTGAGAGATTGTTAATTTATGTTCATAAACCTGCATATAATTCTAAAAGTATATCCTCGCTAAAGGATTTAAAATTTCAGGATATTCATATCTTAAACTGGGGTAATTATAGATCTCTTCTCCCTGAAATTTCTGGATTAAGATGGACAAGTAAGTTAGACGATTTGGTATTTGAAATGTATAAATGGGTGTAGTCTCACTTGTAAATTAATTAAACTTTATAAATAGATGTAGCAAAATAAAGTTGGGTGGGAGCCCAGATATATTTGTACTGTAAGAAAAGTCTTATGTAGAACAAGTAGAGGAAGGCACCTTTGGGTGTCTTTTCTTATTAGACAAAACAATATAAGTTGTATTATAAATATAAAAGGATAAAAGGAAGGTAAGTGAATATCATAATTAATTTTGAACCATTTAACCCAACTATAAATGACTTAGCAATCAAACTTGCTATCGTAATATTTATACCATTATTCTTAGCGTTAATTGTCAAAGTGGTACTTATGAAATTTATGAAAGAATCAATTGCTGGCAGATTAGCTAGCCTATCTTTGTTATTTTTTATGTACTATGTATTTAAATTTATTACAGAGTAAAAAGGCGCTTGAAGACATCTTTTCTTTATTTTCAAAAGGACCTGCTCAATTCATTCTTCAAAACATAAGGTGAAGTGAACCCATTAAATTACATGGAATGAACCCTAGTTTTACCCTCTGATCTAAAGGAGGAACTATCGTTATGGGATATGGTGGTACTTGCGGTGAAGGCTGCGGCTTTGCTGGAGGATTTGCTTTATTAGTTGTATTATTTATTCTATTAATCATTATTGGCTGCACTTGCTTCTGCTAAAAACTATTGGAAAAGGCACCTTTGGGTGTCTTTTTTTGTACACCTTCGACATAATATGACAATATAGCGATTAATAGTTTGTTATCATAGTTCAGGTAATCTTACATTTTAGACACTGGGGGATACATATTATGAACAATAAACTATTACTCGCACTAACAAGCTGCGTTTTAATTATAGGATTGGCAGCATGCTCATCTAACGAAAACGCAAGTACAGTTAATGACTCTAAAGCTGAAGAGAAAACACAAAAAGAAGCCGATAAGGACCAGAAGGCTGAAGAAAAGACTAAACAAGAAGAACAACAGCGTCAAGAAGCTGAGGCGCAACGACAGGCTGAAGAAGAGAAAGCTAAACAAGAAGAACAGCAACGTCAAGAGGCCGAAGCACAACGACAGGCTGAAGAAAAAGCGAAGCAAGAAGAACAACAACGTCAAAAGCAGGAACAATCCCATAAACAACAAGAAGCACAAGTGCAAAAACAAAAAAAGACAGAGAAAGAAGCACGTGAAGAACAAGAAAGTTTAGAGTACGCAAAAAGGAGAGCACAATCATTTGAAGATAAAGAACGAGAAAAAATGAGTTGTGACGACGCGAAAAATGTTCTCGAACAATTAAAAAATGCCGAACAGAATCCGGCTATAAAAGATAGTATTGTAAAGTACCAAGAAAAAGTAAATATGTGCAGCAATTAATAAAATAACTTAACATGGTAAAACACCATTTAGATGGGAGTCCAATACATATTATTAAAATTAAAGTGGTTCAAGTCGGAAGGCACCTTAGGGTGCCTTTTTTTAATAGGGACCCCACCCCATCGCTATCAAGCTAAAGATTTATTGCAACCCCATGCACATCAACTTAAGTTTTTTAAGTACCCAAAAACGAATTCCCCACCTTGTTACAGCTATTTAAGGGTATTAGGCTCACTTTTTCCTTTTGGGGAACAATTAATTTCTTAACTTGACGGCCATGTACAATGACCCCTAATAGGAAGAATGCAAAAATCAAGATTACAGCCAAATTTTTGCTAATTGAGAAACTCCCTCTATTATCTTTTTTTCACATAAATCACCCAATCCAAGTTGAATATGCGGATATCGTGGTGTATATTTCGAGAAATATTTTGAACAAGGATAAACTACAATTCCGTGTTCATATGCCCTTTCAATTAGCATTTTTTCACTCATTTCCGTTTTCACTTCAATAATAACGAAAATTCCAGAGCTACCACCTTTTATTTCAACATAATTCTTAAAATGTTTTAATAATTCCCTATTCAATAGTTTCATTTTACGTTTATACAAAGCTTTCATCTTCCTTAAGTGTGAGTACCAATATCCTTCATTCATAAAGGTCGCCAGTGTTCGCTGATGGATAGATGAGGATGTTTGCTCAAGCAAAGGGAGTATCTTTTTATATTCACTTATTAGCCTTCTAGGCAAAACCATATAACTGACACGGATAGAGGGTAGTAGTGCTTTTGAAAAAGTTCCTAAATAAACCACCCTATCATTAGAATCTAAGCTTTGAAGAGACGGTATAGGTTGATGGATGTATCGAAATTCACTATCATAATCATCCTCAATAATATATCCTTCCACCCTTTTTGCCCATTGAATTAACTTTAATCTCTCATTGACGGGTATAGTCACTCCATATGGAAAGTGGTGAGTAGGAGTGACATATAAAAGTCTAGAAGGCGATTTTAAAAGGAGATCGACTTGAATGCCTTGTTCTTTTACCGGGATTGGATCAATGATAAATGATTGAAGAACAAAAAGTTCCCTTGCCACATTATATCCAGGGTCTTCTACTGCCAGATAATGATAGTCTTGCTTTAGCAACAACGACAAAAGTAATAACAAGTGCTGTGTGCTACTGCCAATAATAATTTGTTCTGCAGAAGTATTAACTCCTCTTGATTGAAACAAGTAATCTGCTAGTACCTTTCTTAATTTAATGTCGCCTTGTTTTTCTCCGTATGAAAACATGCTAGAGTCTTTAATGATTTTATTTGTAAGCATTCTCCATTTTTTCAAAGGGAAGTTCTCTTGATCCACTGTCCCAATTTTAAAGTCAATGGTATTCATGGCAGCATGATTTGTTTCATGATGCTGTTCTCTAATGGGTTCATAATTAAGTATCTCATCCGATATAGTAGCCTCTACAAAAAATCCCTTTTTGTTCTCACTTCGAATATATCCTTCCGATTGCAGTTGTTCATAGGCTACTTGAGTTGTGTTTCTGCTGACCTCTAATTGGATAGCAAGTTGTCTAATCGATGGCAACTTGCTATCCTTTTCTAATTTACCAGATAGAATCTGAGTACGTATGTATTGATAAACTTGTTGGTACATAGGAGTGTTGCTTTCTCGATTGATATTAAATATTAGTTCATTCATCATTGTAATACCTCATCTGTCATTTGTATTTATTATAAACTGTACCTTTTATAAATGACGGTATAAATGAATAATAAATTTAGAAAAAAATTGAATTTGGGAGAAAACTTATGACAATATTTATGTACATATTTTGTTTGATTGTATGGGGACTCAACTTTATTGCGGTAAAAATTCAAGGAACTCCTGTCAGCTTAGAATTATCCTTAACGTATCGTCTAGTTATGACAGCTTTTTTATTTTTGATACTTGTTTGGTTCCTTCGACCAAGAGGGATGCCAACAAGAAAAGATATCCCATTTGTAATAGTTTTTGGTGTATGTAACTTTGCATTAAGCTATTTATGCCTTTATTACGCCACAATTTTGAGTTCTGCAGCAATCGTAACATTGATTTTTTCATTAAAGGTGATTTTGACCCCGATTACCCTTCGGATTTTTTTAAAAGAAAAGTTACATTCACGCGTTTTGTTTGGGGGGATTTTTGGTGTATTAGGCGTATGTATTCTCATCTATCCGAACTTGAACAACTTTCAAGGGTACAATGACATAAAAGGAATTATAGTTGCGATCTTAGGTACGTTTCTTACAGCAGTAGGTGATGCTAGCTCGGCACGAAATGCAAGTCACAAAGTGAATCCTATCTATGCAAATGCCATTGGATTTACAGTGGGCAGTATATTGATGGGAGTAATTGTATTATTTCAAGGACAAGAATTTATATTTCCAACATCGTTTTCATATTTATTTGGGTTGTTATATTTAACTCTGGTTGCTTCATTTGTAGCATGGTTATTCTATTTGAAGCTTGTAGAAAAAATTGGAGGAGCTCAAAGTGGCTATATGGTTGCACTTTTCCCGGTAATTGGAGGAATAGCTTCCGTTTTAATCGGTGAGTCAGATCCATCATTGTATTTGTTTGCTGGTTGTTTTTCTAGCTGTATTGGCGCTGCTATTGCATTAGGGTTTAGAACTCGGAAGCAAGTTGCAAAATTACCTCTAAAAAGAGTTACTTAATAAGGAATAAGTGTTGTGAACTTGAAAATAGAGCTCATTTATTTGGTATGCAAAACTTTAAAGAGCTTATACTGGATTTTTAGAAAAAAGAAAAAAATCTCAAGTGAAATTAAACTTATATAATCTTAGCTTGATGAGCATGGGGTACCGCCAGTATTTCGGGAAAAACCACGCTAAGAGTATACAAGATTTTATACAGTTTTTCGGTTAATCCAATAACAGACAAGAACCCTACAACCGCACCAGGATAAGAATGTATAAAAAAATGCATAGATCCATAGAACAAAAAAGAAGGTTCTCTTGTGAGAATAGGATTCCCCCCTTTTCCTTGCTACCGATAATTTGAGACGTTATGTTAACCAAACGTGTATAGAGTATACAGTCAAAAAAGTACAATACATCGCTTCTTCTAAATGGTACAATTAGGGAAAAAGGGGTGGAAGAATAT
The DNA here is from genome assembly GCF_050630465.1 of Bacillus basilensis. NCBI lineage: Bacteria > Bacillati > Bacillota > Bacilli > Caryophanales > Bacillaceae > Bacillus > Bacillus basilensis. The sequence continues at coordinate 198,826 of NZ_JBNTQO010000007.1, forward strand.
GTATGATTATAAATTTGTGAAAGTCGAAATTGATGGATGGAAAGGGCAACCCAAAGAAGATTATAAGCGTATTATTATAGAACATGCTGAGGATGGTTGGGAATTTGTTCAAGTCCTTACTCTAACACTCGCAGGATATACGAGTTCTTTGGAGATTATCTTCAAACGAACCAAAGAACTTCTTTAAAAAACGAAAGAGGTTTGCCTGAAATAACATACAAAAAGAACTGAAATATTTTGGGATCTAATTGTTCTCGATTTAACTTATAAGACAAATAAGCTAATATTAATCAACTTCCATATGGACAACTTATTGTATTTTTTTGCTTAGCGTGTTTTTCTTCAAAAATGCTGGCGGTACCCAGATATTACTTAACATGGTAAAATAATATTTGGATGGGAGTCCAATACATATTATTAAAATTAAAGTGGTTCAAGTCGGAGGAAGGCTCCTTAGGGGGTCTTTTTTTATGCATAAAAAGCCTCATCTTCCTATAGAAAGGATAAGACCTTTACAACAAACAATAATTGCAATTACATTAATTTTACATTACATTAAGATTAAATAATATTACGCTAATAAAGCGCTAAATAGTAGGTGTAGAAAATGGAATTTAACGATTTGGGTATTACCATTAAAGAACTTCGAATGAAAAAAAATATATCTCAATCCGAATTATGTCATGGAATATGTTCACAAAGCCAAATTAGCAAGATCGAAAAAGGTGTGATTTATCCATCTAGCATATTGTTATATCAATTATCAGAAAGACTTGGTGTTGATCCAAATAATATATTTGCACTAACTCAAAACAAAAAAATTAAATATATAGAAAATGTAAAACATGTAATAAAAGATTGCCTAAAACAAAAACAATATAAAGAACTTTATGAAATAGTAAAAAAAGAGAAATACTTAAATAATTTTCAAACAAAAGAAGAGAAACAATTTCTAATATGGCATGAAGCAATTGCTATATTTGAGGTGAATAGATCAACAAAAACTGCTTTAACTCTTTTAAATAATGGATTAAAACTAACTGTAACGAATGTTGATTGTTTATCAGAAAGAGAAATCGATATTATGCAGACAATGGCTATATTTTATGCTGAAAACAAAGAATATGAAAAAAGCATTAATATATTAAGAAAATGTTTAACTAATTTTAATAAGTTAGATTTTCCTAGAGATAAAGAAATTAAATTAAAAATCATTTTCAATTTAGCAAAAACTTTGGCCTCCACATATCAACATGAAGAGGCAATAAAATACATTGATAAGGGCATCAAATTAGCAATTAATCTAAATACTTTATACCTATTAGGTGAATTATTCTATTTAAAAGGTCAGTATTTATTAAAGATTAAACAACACAATGTAGAAGATGTTGTTTATAACTGGAAAAAAGCATTATTTATATTTGAACTAACCGAAAAAAAACATTATATACAAATGATTAAAGAAAAACTTATTGAAATACAGAATAAAAAACACTCATAATTTCGTAAAAACTACTTACAAATCCCTATAGTTTTTAAACTTAGCACTATATTGTTAAAATTAAAGTGGTTCAAGTCGGAAAAAGGCACTCATTTGAGTGCCTTTTTTATCAAAACTTTATTTTCTTGCCTCATAGTGACCATATGCACCGCCATATCCATCGTACCTTGTAATACCTTTAAAATACCACGTTTTCCCTTCGCTATAAAAAGAATTAGCGAAGTAGCCATCAGAACTATAGAAGTCATAAGTTCTATAGATATTTTGCCCAGAAACATCGTGGAACCAAAAATCATATTCACTATTATAATAGTCCGCAATTAATGCTTTTGTTGGTGCAACTTGTTTAGTACTATCTACACCTTCTGTACTCGCTGACGCTGCCCCGATCCCCCTGTCAATGCAATACCAGTTGCTAATGCTCCTACTACTAATTTCTTGAACATAAAAATTCCCCCTTAATATTTTTTATAACTTGCACCTTAAATGTATCACTTTGGTGATTTTTGTAAATATTTTGAATTTGTAGAAATATTTGTTTAATTTTTGTCAATATTTATAATCTATTTTGTCGAATGGAAAATAGAGGGATTTATTGTGATATGTAATAATGCATGTTCATTTAGAAAAAAATCGTGATAAAATCTAAGCACCTGTTCTATTTTTTTCAGTTAAAATGGAAACCTTACTTCTTATTTACCACAACAAGAGAAGGCACCTTTGGGTGTCTTCTCTTTATTTCTCAATATAACAACTTTAAGAATATGATATTATTTTAATGCAAAGTCCCTTTTGTGCAATGAGATAGTAGTACCCAATAAAAAAGCCCACCTATTTCCGTAGGTGGGCCTTATCTTTATTACACAATACCAAATTATACCCTCTATTTCTCATAAACTTTATGTAATTATACATATATGAAAAATTCACACTAAATGAATATTACATGTAGTAAAATATAAATTGTGGACACGTTCTATAAAGCAGATTCTTTTAAAAGACGTAACATATCAACCATTATAAAAGATATGCCTTCACTCTATTACTGATCTCAAATCTCTTGTGCTTTGTGAACTAACAATCTGGTGTATATAGACGATTCTGTTTTATAGGATGTGTTTACACGTATAACAAAGGGATAATACGGATAAATTTATACAAAATGAATGTGGTTCAAGTCGGAGAAAGGCACCTTTGGGTGTCTTTTCTTTACAGAAAATATAATGTATTATTAATATAAAGTGATTTTAAAGAAAGGAAAATGATATGGATTTCCAAATAAGTTTACCTCATCCATTCCAAGGAGTACCTGCGATTGTAGGGATTGGTTTATTGATTTTTATTGTATTATGTGCAGGACTTGCGATATTCTCAGACTGGATTCGAAGTGTAATCTCTAATCAAACTAGACAGTATATTCAACTTGGTTTCATGGTACTGCTATTTGCATTTATTGTTATAGCAATCAAAAAACCTGAATATAGGGATAGCACCACATCACCATCAAGCTAAGATTTTGAAGTACCCCCAAAACGAAAATTTTGTACATTTTATAGCAACAAAGCTCATTTTTTCGTTTTGGGGTTAACCTGCTCTGTTAGGTTGATGGGCATTGGGTAACTCCACGTGACCATCAACTTAAGAAGAATAAACGCCACCAAAACAAAAAAAGCCCCAAATTTTTCTTGAAAATAAGTTGGGGTTTTTGAACCAGAAAAGTATATTTTTAACTATGAAAACTACGTTAAATTTTTCCTTTTTTCCTACTTGCTAAATTCAGCAAGTAAAATATTTTTAAAAGGATCAGGATTTTCAGCTTTTCCCAAACTGTTCAAATTGACGGCTAACGTATGCTTACCTCCAAGTGTACCCCCAGCAAAAGTACTAAACCCTGGAATGCCACCTGAGTGCCCCCATATTGAGACACCGTTTGGAAGCCTAGTTTCATAGATTCCAAGACCATATCCGACGATTTCAGCACTTCCTGTAGGAACTGTAGTAAGCATTTGTTTTAGTTGCTGTTCCTTCAGTAATTTACCACTGAGCAAGTAAGAGAAGAATTTGTTTAAGTCGTCAGCAGTAGAAATCATATCTCCAGCCGAGTTACCTATACTTGGATTATAATACGTAATGTCTTTTAGCTCACTTGCTCCGTCTGGTTGGAAATATCCACGGGCATGGTTGGTGCCTGGAATAACGCTTGAATTGCCAGGTAGAAATGTATTTGACAATTCAAGTGGTTCAATAATTCGATTTTCAATCTCTTCCGCATAGCTGTTTCCAGTTACTTTTTCGATAAGAATACCCAGTAATACGTATCCTGTGTTTGAATAAGACCAGCCCTTTCCTGGGGCAAAGTCTGGGGGCAGCGAAAGTCCCAATTTCACTAGATCTTCAGCAGTAAACGATTTATTTCTATTCTTAAAAAAATCAGCTTCTTTTGTCCTTGAGTATTCAGCGATACCACTTGTATGGTTCAATATCTGCCGGATAGTAATCTGTTTAGCATCATATCCGTTTCCTTGAATAACACCAGGCAACCATTTTTCGATGGAATCGTCTAGATTCAGGCGATTCTCTCCAGCTAATTGCAGTACAACCGTTGCGGTGAACGTCTTCGTTACGCTGGCAATACGAAAGCGAAAATCTGTTTTCATTGGTTTCTTGGTGCTCAGATTCGCTACCCCAGCGGCATAACCCCACGTTTTTCCACCCTCATAGGTTTTAACAAGTATCCCCGGGAATCCAAGATGCAATGTATCTCGCATTGCTTGCTTGACGGAATTACGATCTCGTTGAGTGCTTGTGTGTGACGAACTAGATACATTTTCAGTGGACTCTGCTTTTACAATTGAGGCTGGTGTTGTGTATAACAGGGAACTTCCAGCTATTACAAGGGCAAGACTTGCAAATGTAATTTGACTACGTGTCTTCATAAAAAATTCCTCTCCTCTATTCATATTGTATAGGTGGCTGCTTGCTATTTCATGCTAACCACACAGCTATCATCTCTACCAATGACTAAAGGGCAACATGGTATTCGTAATGATCTTCATAATGATTATTTTTACAAACGTCAGTCTGTCCTAACAAACGGTGAACCCCTCTTTTTTTACTAAATATATCTTACCAAACCTAATCCCCCTTTCACTCTTCTTTATATTTTTATCCTACACAATAAAAATTTCTTTTTTCTTATCCATTACTTACAAATTTCTTACGTTCAAAATAGCTTCTATAATAAGATAGAAGGAGCATCTGTTTCCGAAAACGCAAATTATTTTCCAATAAATGTATTAACTGAAAAAACACAGAAGTTTTCCACTTCCATGTTTCTTTTTTTCGTCTTTTAATTGTTAAAGATTCAATTTACTCCGAACATTGTTAAAATTACTTGTTTCTAAGCCGAAATCTATTTAACCTAAGGAGGTACTTCACATCCATCAACTTAAGAAAAATAAACGCCCTCAAAACGAAAAATCAAGCTGACTTTTCAAAGGAACTACCTGTAGAAAAAGTAAATGTTCATTGAGAGGGATATATTAAAACCTTAGGTTGATAGCGATGTGGTGCTACTCCATAGCTATCAACCTAACAAAAATCAAACACCCCAAAACAGTAAAAATGTACAAAATTCTTGTTTTTGGGGCATCACGAAACTTTAGCTTGATGGTAATGTGACGGTACCCCCTATAATAAGTTTACTCGATGATTGTTAAATTTTTTTTGGTTTTTAAGCAATTTAATACTTTCTTAACACCAAGTATACAAGTAAAAGAAGACATCTTAATCGATGTCTTCTTTTCAAAAAAACTATCCTTTCCTATACTCTATCGAAAGAATAGTGTTTTTTCGTGTTATGACTACAAAATTATAATTTTTATAAATCAAAAAAAATACCCATAAGGGAATATATAATTACAGTCGAAAACAAGATAGTCATATGCAGAAGGGAATAAACAAACATTGATTTTGCCCATTTCTCTGAATCCATTTTTTTATAGCCGAAGATACTTAAGATGAGCCATAAAATGCTTAAAAGAAGTGCTACTAACGTAAGGCCGAGGCTTAAAGAACTGAATAGGAAACTCATTGCAATTAAAATGATTAAATAAATATTAGTTTGCAAATATGTTCTTTTAACACCTTTGACTACTGGAAGCATAGGAACTTTAGCTGCCTTATACTCATCGTGCTTGCGAATAGCTATGGCATAGAAATGAGGCATTTGCCAAATGACTGTAATCACAAAAAGACCAAGAATAGCAGGATGTGTAATGTCTGGATAAATAGCAGCCCATCCAATAAGAGGGGGCATTGCTCCTGAAATACTTCCAACCTCCGTATTATAAATTGTTCTTCTTTTACTCCACATTGTATATGGGACAATATAAAAAAATAAGCCTAAAAATCCTAAGAATGCTGCTAGCAGAGTTGTTAATGCAAGGGAAAACAACCCCAAGATGGTCATTAAAATGCCTAGCCATAATACAGCTTTTGGTTTTATTTCTCCTGTCACAGTGGGTCTATTTTTTGTTCTCTCCATAATAGAATCAATATCACGATCATACAAGTTATTAAAAGCTCCTGCTGCACCCATTACTAAAATAGAGCCAATCAAAGCAAATATTATTTCTGGGAGTTTCTCAAACAAGCTAATCTGATATGTATATAATGCCAATGTCAATCCAGCAAACATTGGAATCAGGTTTGATTTAATAATCCCGGTTTTAACTGTTTGTGCTAAAATTTTTGCTGGAGTCTGTTTTGGTATTTTAAGGGGATCTATCTTTTGCATTATTTCTCGTCTCTCCTTTTACTAGATTGTCTATAATTTTCATAATCTAATCTAAAATGACATTATTGCTGATTATTTAATACATAGATTCCTTCCGTAATTTAAATACCAAACGGAATTTATATACTATATGGTATATTAGTTCTATATGATATAATTGTCAAGATACGGAGGAGAAGAAATGATCAAACGAAGATTAACTCAGGAAGAAAGAAAAAAGGAAACACGGCAATTACTTTTAGAATCAGCTGTTGAGGTCTTTGCTCAATTAGGCTTTCACGGAGCTTCGGTTGATAAAATTGCAGAGTATGCCGGGTTTAGTAAGGGAGCCGTTTATGCTCATTTTAATTCCAAAGAAGAGCTCTTTCTAGCCATATTGGAAAAACAAATGCGTTTACACGTGCATAATATCCATCAAATAATAGAAGAACAGCATTCATTATCACAATTCATCGGAATTTTGGATGAATATTCTCTTTCAAGTAGACAAAAAAATCGAACATGGAGCATGCTTAACATGGAATTTCTCCTTTATGCGATGCGTGAAGAATCGGTACGCCATAAATGGTCAAATATGATAACCAAATCGGTAGAACAAATTTCCAAAGCTATTGAGAAATTGATGTCAAAAGAGAATGAGAATGAATCTGCTCTATCTGCTAACGAAATGGCATGGACTATTCTTTCATTAGAAAATGGTATTTCCCTATGTTATTATATTAGCGAAGAACATATGCCCTTAAATTTATTTGGAAAAGCATTACAAAATTTGCTCTTGTCTCCTCGTCAAGAAGATTAGAAGATTCTCTTGTCCAAACAGAGTTTAAATATACGAAACTAAAAATAGAGTACAATTGTGGACATTAAATACCGAATAAGATAAATGACTTTAGTATACAAGTGATGTGTAACCTTTTTAAAACCATTAAGTATAAGTTATCTAATAAAAGTAAAAAACCACCTTAATATATAAACTATACAATTATTATTAGAAAGTAGATTGATTATGCCTCATATCCTTAATCTATCAAATTCTTTAATTTGATAAAAGGAGAGTACATATAGTTCATGTTTAATATGTACTTTTCTATACTTCGTAAGGATATTTATACTTTAGATCTTGATAATACACAATATCAACGTTTTGTCGGTAGTACATATGCTATCCAAGTTAATATTTTAAAGATTCCTAAAACATCACTTTATCTCTAAATAGCTATTTAAGGGCTTTCAGCTCATTTTTTTCGTTTTGGGGGCATTTACCTTTCTTAGCTTGATAGCGATGTGGCGGTACCCCTACTTGTATATTAATTTAGCGAACCTCCTATTTAGGGGGTTTTTATTATGGTGGGGACTGGTAGAATAGGCCCTATTGCAGAATTTGGTTTTACACATCGGATATAGTACGTGAAATTTTTGGTGTAGAGATATAACGATAATCAGGGGTTTCTGTTATAATCAATTGAGCACAAGTGCAAAATCACATGGAACTCACCTACGGAAATAGGTGGGTTATTTTATATTGGTGAGATTGTACTAGTATGATAGAATAAGAACAACTGTATATTGTACGGTGGGTGGTTACGACTGTCCTTTTCTCATTTGATGGGGAAAGGAGGTGTAGCCAATGGATCTATTTCTTCAAATAGTATTAGAGGTAATTAAGACGATTGTACGAGAACTTGTGGTTTTCGTAGTTAAGAAGATTACTTCTAAATACAAAAAGAAGAAGACCACCCGTCAGCCTCGCAAGCGTGGGAAGTCTTCTAAATCTAAAAAGTAGTATTTAGTCGCAACCACTCACCTTGCGGTAGCAGTTACTTGAAGAGATGTTGACGCATCTCTTCTTTTATTATATACGTACAGAAACATTGAAATACCTTTAAGGAAATTATAACAAATGTAAAAACAAAAGAAAAGCCCACTGAATTTCCGTAACAGTGGGTTGTTGGTTGGGTATTTCTATCTCATTGCACAAAAGGGAATTTCTATTAAAATTATAGCATGCATTTATAACTCTTATATTGAGAAAAAGAAAAGACACCCATAGGAGAGTGCCTTTTCCGATAGTTTTTTAGCAGAAGCAAGAAGCTCCAACAATGATTAACAGTATAAAGAGTACAACGATTAAAGCAAATCCTCCAGCAAAACCGCAGCCTTCGCCGCAACTACCACCATAGCCCATAACAATAGAACCTCCTTTAATAAGAGGAGAAAACAAGGGTGTACGCATGTATTTAACGGATTTAATATACCTTATGTTTTTAGGCATTAATTGAGCAGGTCCTTTTAAAAATAAAGAAAAGACACCCTTAGGTGCCTTCCTCCGACTTGAACCACTTTAATTTTAATAATATGTATTGGAATCACATCCAATATTATTTTACCACGTTAAGTTATTTTAGACATTGAGAAAGATGATTCAAATCTATATTTTGTTAGGTAACTACTTTTAAAGTTAATTCTTTATTTCAGCTTGTAGGGGTCACCATACATGTCCATCAACTTAAGAACTTTCTTTAACCCCAAGTTTAAAAATACGCCATCCTTTTCTATGATTCTACAGAAAGAATAGCGTATTTTTTTATTTTAGAGAGTATTTTGTTTTATTAGCTTAATAACATTGGCTTGCCTCCGTAATTCCAAAATCCCCAAATTTTTTTAGAATAAGTTTTTTTGAACCAGAAAGGTTTATTTTTAACTATAAAAACTATGACAAAATTTATCCGGTTTTCCTTTTTGCCTACTTGCTAAATTCAGCAAGTAAAATATTTTTAAAAGGATCGGTACTATCAGCTTTAAGGCTGTTCAAATTGACGGCCAATGTATGCTTGCCTCCAAGTGTGCCTCCAGCAAAAGTACTAAACCCTGGAATGCCACCTGAGTGTCCCCATATTGAGACACCGTTTGGAAGCTTAGTTTCATAGATTCCAAGACCATATCTGCCGATTTCAGCAAATCCTGTAGGAACTGTAGTAAGCATTTGTTTTAGTTGCTGTTCCTTCAGTAATTTGCCACCGAGCAAGGAAGAGAAGAATTTGTTTAAGTCGTCAGCAGTAGAAATCATATCTCCAGCCGAGCTACCTATACTTGGGTTATAATAAGTAACGTCTTTTAGCTCACTTGCTCCGTCTGGTTGTAAATATCCACGGGCATGCTTGGTGCCTGGAATAACGCTTGAATTGCCAGGTAGAAATGTATTCGACAATTCAAGTGGTTCAATAATCCGATTTTCAATCTCTTCCGAATAACTGTTTCCGGTTACTTTTTCAATAAGGATACCAAGTAATACGTATCCTGTGTTTGAATATAACCAGCCCTTTCCTGGGGCAAAGTCTGGGGGCAGTGAAAGTCCAATCTTCACTAGTTCTTCAGCAGTAAACGATTTTTTTGTATTCGTCAAAAGATCAGCTTCTTTTGACCTTACGTAGTCAGCGATACCACTTGTATGGTTCAATATCTGACGGACAGTAATCTGTTTAGCATCATATCCGTTTCCTTGAATGACACCAGGCAACCATTTTTCGATGGAGTCGTCTAGATTCAGGCGGTTTTCTCCAGCTAATTGAAGTACAACCGTTGCGGTGAACGTCTTCGTTACGCTGGCAATACGAAAGTGAAAATCTGTTTTCATTGGTTTCTTGGTGATCAGATCCGCTACCCCAGCAGCATAACTCCATGTTTTTCTATCCTTTGAAACTTTGGCGAGTATCCCTGGGTATCCAAGTTGTAGTGTATCCCGCATTGCTTTCTTGACGGAAGTACGATCTCTTTGAGTATTTGTTTGTAACGAACTAGATACATTTTGATCAGACTCTGCTTTTACAATTGAGCTTGGTGTTGTGTATAACAAAGAACTTCCAGTCATTAAAAGGACTAAACCTGTAGATGTAATCTGACAATGTTTTTTCATAAAGATATTCCTCTCCTCTATTCATATTTTATCGGTAGTTATTTGTTGTTTTATACTAGTCACACAGCTTTCATCTTAACCAAAGACAAATGGACAAAAATGGATTTGCAATTATCATACTCAGTATTATTTTCACAAACGCTATTGTGTCGTAACAAACGGTAAATTCCTCTTTTTCCACATGTATGTTAATCCTAGAAATTACTTCTTTTCCTTAAAACACTCTTGTTACTGGTTTGTTTTTCATAAATAGGTCATACCTGTTTCCCCTTTCATGCCTCTTTATATTTTTATCATACACAATGAAAATCTCCCCTCCTCATTTATTGTTAATGCGTTAAAAACTGCTCTTTGATACTAAGTGTTTTTCTGTCACATACGGTAGTGTCAAAATGTCATGGTTTTTATGACATAGCTATTAATCCAGCCGTATCCCACTCAATTTTTGTTGTTCTTTATAAATATGACAGAAGTTCACTATCGACTATGACTCGCCGCTTAATAGGGGTACAGCCACACATCCATCAACTTAAGGTATATTTTTATACAAAATGCGGTCTTTCCATATAGTTTTTTATTATC
>NZ_JBNTQO010000008.1:0-203256 GCF_050630465.1 Bacillus basilensis
ACTTGGTCATTCCATCGTTTAGCACAATTCATCGAGTACAAAGCGAAACTAGTTGGCATAAAGGTGGAATATGTGAACCCTTCTTATACAAGTCAAACATGTCCGAAATGTTCTGAAAAGAACAAGGCGCAAGACAGAAGATACAAGTGTCAATGTGGATTTGAGAAACATCGTGATATCGTTGGGGCGATGAATATTCGCTACGCAACTGTGGTTGGCGGTAATAGTCAATCCGCCTAAGAACCTATATGGTCTGTCTTAGGAGGGGTGATGGCACACCCTCATCTTGAAGGCTGTTCAAAACAGAAATGGACTGCGAATGCTTAGTCATTCAAGAATCCCATCCGTTACACCGTAAGGTGTAGGACTTGCGGCTTTAGCCGTGGGAGTGTCAAAGGAAAAAGTCCAATAACTGTCATAATTTCTGTGAAATTTTAATAAATTAGTATGTAATAATTTAACTATAGGGTTATTCAAATGTAATGGAGGTAAATAAATAGTTTGGTATGAAATTTTGTATCCAATTGTTAATTTTAGTTATACGTGTTTAGCCTTCACTTACATCCATGCTCTTAATATAGTAAGAAATTCAATAGGAGGGGACTAGTAGTATGAATAAAAAAATTCTAGGACAGTTTAGAAAAATGGCAACAAATAAAAAAGGATTAAGTGCTGCTGCAGTAGCAGTGGGAATTATGAGTACAACTCTTATTCCTCAAAATGCCTATGCACATGGGTTTGTTGAAAAGCCAGGTAGCCGTGCAGCTTTATGCAGTCAAAATTATGGGGCGCTGAATTCAAATTGTGGAAATATAATGTATGAACCGCAAAGTTTAGAAGCTCCTAAAGGCTTCCCACAAGGTGGACCAGCAGATGGGAAAATTGCTTCAGCAGGAGGCCTGTTTGGTGGGATTCTTGATCAACAAACAGCTAATCGATGGTTTAAGAATACAATTAAGGGTGGAGAAAATACCTTCACTTGGAAATACACAGCTCCTCATTCAACAAGTCAATGGCACTATTACATCACGAAAAAGGGATGGGATCCAAATAAACCTTTAGCAAGAGCAGACTTTGAGTTAATTGGTACTGTAAAACACGATGGTTCTAAAGCATCTAATAATTTATCACATAAAATCAATGTACCAACTGATCGTAGTGGGTACCATGTTATTTTAGCTGTTTGGGATGTAGCTGATACTGTAAACGCTTTCTATAATGTGATTGATGTGAATCTAATAAATGATGAAAAAACAGATAAAGAGGCACCAACCAAGCCATCTGAACTACAAGTAATAAAAGCTACTTCAAATAGTGTGGAATTTAATTGGAAACCTGCAACAGACAATGAAGGGGTGAAAGAATATCAAGTGCTACGTAATGGGGAATTAATTAATACTGTAGTCGGTACAAGTGTAATTGATAAAAAATTAAGTCCAAACACAGAATATACGTATACAGTAAGAGCAGTAGATGCTGCAGGAAATATATCTGAGAAAAGTGAAGTATTAGTTATTAAAACAACAGAGGAAAAACCAGATACAGAAGCACCAACTCAGCCTAAAGGATTACACAGTATGGGAACCACTACGAGTAGTATTGATTTAATGTGGAGTCCATCGGAGGATAATGTAGATGTGAGCCATTATATTGTATACAGAGAAGTTGGAGGGGCCATGAAAGAAATAGGTACTGCTAATACAGCTTCATTTATGAATAAAGATTTGCAAGCGAATACAGTATATAAGTATGTAGTATCTGCTGTCGATACATCTGATAATGAATCAATGAAAAGTGATGCCATCACAGTTACAACAAAAGGACAAGAAAACTCTTATGAACAATGGGATGCGCGTAAAGCGTATAAAGCAGGAGATAGAGTAGTTCATGAGGATAAGGTGTATGAGGCAGTTCAGAGTTATCAAGGGAATGGGGATCCAAATTGGATTTTTGCATTGTCATTATGGAAAGAAGTAAACTAATAATGGCAATAGTGAATCCCTTTAGTATTTAAACAATGGGCCAATTATAAGAGAGGGTATTCCTATTTTTTAACTCTTAATATTGTTTGAATATCAATTTCTGCATTTTCAATACCTATTAATAGAGAACGAAACCTAATAATAAAACTATTATTCAAAGTACCTAATACAAATAAAAAGATTAGGTACTTTGAATAAATATTTGATAGATAATAAAAACAATAAGATATAAAGTAACCTTATTATTTAATTTGCTAATGTAATTGGCGCTGTGTACATTGTATCAGTGTATCCATCTGCATGTGTTACTTCAATTTTCATGCGATATGTTCCTGGTTCAGAAATTGCTCCATTATTGCCAGTCTCAGCATCAAAATCTTCATATACATTTGTTCCAGCTGGTAATAATGAACCATAGTGAAAATCAGCGTCATAATAATCCCAACCAGTATCATAGTGTTTTTCAAAAGATGCTGTGTAATGTACATCATATGGATTATCATTTGTTGCTCGTAGAATGATATTTTGTCCCAGTCTGTATTTCGTATCTGAAAGTTGAATTGTGAAATTATTTAATGTTTCTTTAGGACCGCAAATGTAACGACAATATTCGCTCGCCCCATCAGCATGAATTTTAGGTGTTTCCACATTCATTGCTGCTAAACCGCCAAGAGCCAGTGTTCCCGCTAATAATATTTTACTAAATGTTTTCATTTAAAATTCCCCCTGAGTATGTTTTTAATTCATTCAACAGATGTCACATCAAGTAGTTTTATAACATTAAGCAAATTGAATGCTCTTTTTTCTTGAGTACATTTGCTACCAACCTTCCATCTTGTAGTAATTCAATCTGTACATAAAATTTCATGGTTTTAAATCCTATATATGTATCTTAATGTACATTGAATAGATCCTTTAATACTTCGATGATACGTTTGGTTTTTTTACTTGTATCACCTCCTTATTACCATTTGTTGGTAAAATGATAATTTCATTATACATAAAATTGGAATCTACTAACAAGAGCCAATAACTTTGATCTATCCATTATCGCGAAATAAAGGAATTAAATAAAATGTTTTATACAAATGTTGCAGATGCTCAGTTTGTATAGTTTTTCTTATTACGGGGTTCTTTTTGGTCTATATAATTTTAGTTATTTAAAAAGTTTAAGCATTTGATAATTCATGTAATACCTTAATGCTATTAAATATTTCATCATGTTGATAGTAAATTCTATTTTATTTACTATCAACAATTCTTTTGCATACATACTCAACGAAATCTATTTTTAGAGGTATTCCGAAAATAGAACAGAGGTTATTAATATATGCACGAAACTATTTAATTATATATATATAACAGTTATTGTATTTTATGTTAATATTAATATGATAGGAAAGGCATTATATAAGGCGAATGAAATAATTTGTAATAATAAATTATAGGAATAAGAGGATTATAGTATGAAACTAACAAAAATGCTTTTAATAGGAGTTACACTTGCTACGACGACGTTAACATCGTTAGCAAATGTACAGGCAGATACAGCATTTAAAGATGTTCCTGCAAATCATTGGTCTTATGATGCAATTATGCATCTAAAAGATAAAAAAATGATAGCTGGCTATGGAAATGGAATGTTTGGATTAGGCGATAATATTACGCGAGGACAAGTAGCTCGTCTGCTATATGTGTATCTACAGCCATTACTTGTAGGGGATAGGTTTGAAGATCAATTTAAAGATGTAAAAGGTACTATGTTTGAAAAAGAAATTTATGCTGTTGTCAGTTCTGGTCTTATGAATGGATATGGGGATAATGAATTTGGACCAAATGATATTTTAACTCGTGAACAATTAGCGGCAATTTTACAAAAAACATTTAATTTAAAGCAACAATCTATTACTACTTTTAATGATGTGGAAAAAAATTATTGGGCTACTGAGGCGATTAGTGCCCTGCAAGAGAACAAAATTGTTATGGGCACAGGTAACAATTTATTTGAGCCTAAAAAAGTAGTAACTCGTGAGCAGTATGCACAGTTTTTATATAGTGCAATGCGTAAGTTAGAGAAGCCGGGACAACCTGAAGTAATGCCGTTAGGGATACCGAGATCCATGGTGACAGATGATTTCACTTTTGATAAATCGTTGGTTGATATTGTTCCTGTGTATAGTAAATCTATATCTAAAGAGGCGCAGAATCTCATTAAAGAGATAAATGAGAAATATAATCTAGATATAAAGTATTGGGAGACAAGTGCTGTACTACATTTAGCTTCATCTAAAATGTTAAAAGAAAATAAAGATTGGTATGGACCATTGAGTATAGATGAAAAGGGCGGTAATAATTTTACTATTAGCTTCGAAAATTATAACCCATCTATTGAGTTGACGAAAAGATGGGTTACTATGATATACCCTGATTTGAATCTAGACAAAGAGATTGATCGATTGGTCAAAAATGTAAATGTGGAATATGCATTTGATAAAGGCCGACATAAAATAAAAATGGGACAAACGGCTAATTATAAGGGCTGGTACATTTATATTGGTGAATAATTAACCTTTTACAAGGATTTAAACTGATAGAAGGAGTTATTATTGCGATTAAAGAAGCAAGTAATTGGATAGAAACAAACATTCACTCTATGTAGTGTAGATTTTTAATAGAGTATATAAGATAATGTTTAGTTATTCCATATAGTACTGTTGGGAATCAGTATTGTATGAAAAATGTAACGTTTAGGAGCTAATTTGAGTAGGAAAAATAGAAACGATGAAGTTTATAAAAGAAAATAGAGAAGAGCATTTTCGTGAATTAATTGCTAATAACTAGAAGGAAATTGCAAAAAGAAGAGTTAATCAAAAATTAACTCTTCTTTTTATTTAAAATTAAAATTAATTTCTATACCCGTTATACCACAGTTTATTAATTAGATTGTGCATAAGATCAATTTTTACTATAAAAGAGATTTAAATGGGGATAAATTAGCATTCGTAAACCAAATTTCACAGAAAAATAGCTCTTCTTATAAAAGGTGTTTCTAATAATTATTTTGGGATTATACATTTAAAATTAGGTGATAAACTAATTGGGAGAAGTAAAAGTGATAAAGCGCATTTTATTCGTTTGTATTATTTTGGTTCTGGATAATGATTGTAGTATGAGGGTCTAATAAATTTTTAATAGACATTTGTTAATTTAGCATCTCTAAATGGAGAAGTGTAAAAGAGACTTAATTACATTAAAAGAGGCATACATATTATTAGGGTTAACTAAAAAACGAAATATAAAGGATATCTTAGGTTAGGAAAATTTAAAAGCCTTGTCATTATAGACAGGGCTTTCAAAAAAGGGACACAATTGACAACTGAAGGTGACTCTATATTACCATTTTTGGTATTTTAATTCCAGGTATCCATGTTGAGAAATAAAATGATTATTTTGTAGAGTGTGAGATAGGAGATACTGCTTATCAATTTTTCAGGACAGGAAGGCAAAAGCAGAATTTTTTATTTGCTTTAACCAAAGGGTAGGGGAAGTACTTTTGCTTAGTAAATCGTGTTAATCATAGATCAATGTTATGTAAAAAAACTATTTTCAGGATAGGTGTCCTTTGTGTTTTAAGAAGAGAAAATATTTTCTCAACAGGACAAATCGTAATCATCTATAAGTACTATTTATAAGGATAATAGGAAAAACAGAAATTAATAATAAAGGAGAATGCGAAATGAAAACAGTAGTAACTGATAAAGATCTAGCTGAAATCCGCGAAGAAGACGTAGATGTTTTAAAAGTAATGGCACATCCGGTTCGATTACAAATTGTAAGTGAATTAATGCATCATAAAATGTGTAATGTTACGCAGTTAACGGAAATATTAAAACTCCCACAATCTACTGTTTCACAGCATTTATCAAAATTAAGGGGAACCGTACTTCGTGCTGAAAGAAAGGGATTAGAGATGCATTATTTTATAGATAATGCTAAAGCTCGTCAGATTGTAGGAATTTTAGGTTTTTAGGTTAATAATATGTGAAACGTTTCTTGTATGTTTAACAAATTGTACACATTTAAAAACATAAAGCTAAGAAAGCAAGATGTCTAGAATATTTAATAAGGGATACACATGGAAAATTGCATACCATCTATTCCCAATAATTAAATAGAAATGTAACTATAATGATTATATTGAATAGATATTGAAAACATCTATTCTCATAGGATAACAATGGAGGTGAAGGTAGGTTACCTGATAGCTAGCTGTGTTAATCACAATGGCGTAAATGTCCAAGGTGTTGGAGAAGATAAGATGTTTGGTATCTTCTATTATGCGAATACAGATGAATTAAATATGATTTCTGACTTTAAAGAATTAAAAGAGGGTTGTATTCGTGTAGCAATAAACTTATATGGTAAAAATTCATCTGAAGTACAAGCTGCCCAACAAGCTTTTAAAGCAGCTTATATTTAATTTCTATTGTTCTAAAAGAATTAAATTGTTTTGTTCAATCATCTTTGCCACAGCTTCAAATTGAGCTTGATTCTCAAGAACCTCAATCTGCTTCTCTTTAGGGAGTGATTGAAGTATTTCTTTTATTTCTTTACACTCGTATATGTTATTCTCCGAGTCTTCAATTAATTTATTGCGACGATTGGTGTATTCAAGTGCACCTAGAGTCGCTAATGCGCGAGGATATAATCCTATAATTCCCATGAATTTCTCTCCTTTCCTCTACAATAATTCGATAGGGGGAAGGAGATTCCTTTAGTGATTTGGTAGAGTTTTTATATAGTTATATAATATGTTATTTATTAGTGGGAATGTTATTTAGCTGGAATACAATAGAATTAGACTTAAAAGAGCTTCAAAAAAGGATGAGAAGAAAGGGGAATCCAGTAAGTCTGACTCCTTTCCCTTAAATAATCTACTTATGGAACGGTTGTTTACTTGTAAAGTGAATTTTAAATCAGATTCCTTGAGGGAGATTTGATTGACGGAGGGAATGGATAGATAAACAAAATTAAAGAGAATTGTAATGGAAAGAACTATAGGAAATATTAAGGAGTTATTAGATAATATGTTTTTTAGTATTTAAGAAGGGCCCGTGTATAAATTATTAAATATCGAAATAAACGATTAGTCATTAACTAGACAGAAGGACACTAGTTATTTGTATAAATGGAATACCGGAGAGTAGGAAATTAATATAAGTAGAGGGTGCAATCCTCAGTATTTCTTGAATGTTAATAAGCGTTAAACTTTATATTGCAATACTTACAGGTGATGCACCAACTGTTACTACTGTATTTACGGTATAGTCAACGGAGTTAAGGATAGTAACCGTGTTTTGTTCTGGTTGAGCAATATAGATAAATTCTCCATCAGGTGTAAACGCAGCGCTTTTTGGGTCGTTTATGGAAATAGTTCCTGTGGATTGGTGTTGTGCTGTATCAATAATATTGATTTCATCTATAGTTTCTTCTCCTAGCAAAGCTACAGGTTGATTAGGTGAAAGAGCAAGGAACGAGTAGTAATACGTTCCAGTAATAATACTGCCAATCTCTTGAAAAGTGGACAAGTCAATAACTGCAAGTAGGGTCCCAGACCCCGGAAGTTCTTCTGTAACATAAGCTAAGCCATCAAGCAAACTAATTTCTATGATGCTTGGATAATCCATTGAAGTAGGAAGATCTACTATAATTTCTCCTGTATTTAGATCAACCTTTACAATACTCCAAGTTGTATAATTTACGATGTAGGCGTATTGTCCATTCGGATCAATTGCTATACTTGAAAATCCAAATCCTCCAAGTGAGATGGTATTAGTAATGGTTTGAGTTAAGAGGTTAATAACAGTAATGCCCATTGAACCAGTTAAAAAATTTAGTATATACGCAAACTGATTATCCGGAGAAAACCCAATATCAATTGGATTGTTTATTGAGAAAGTAGAGATAATGGTAAGTGTTTCATTATTAATTGTAGAAACACGATTATCATTTGAGTGCAAAACTAAAGTGTATGTTTTGTTTGGATTAACAGTAACTTTAATTGGCTGATATGGAAGATTGATTACATGCTGGACAGTCTTTGTTGCTGTATTAATTACTGAAAGAGTATTATCATCTCTATTTGCTGTAAAAGCATAAACCGGAGGATTTGGTGGCACTGGTAAAACAGAAAGGGTGCCATTTAAGATAAATGTATTTTCATCTTGTGGCGTAACTGTTAAACTCTTAAGTTTAAAGCTGCTAAAATCAAAGCAGCAATTCGGATCAGTTGTATAATAAACAATCTGATTGATAGAGAATTTATGCCATTTAGAAAAAGCTGCATCTCCTTGTCCATATTGATTTTGAACAGGAGAAATACTAACAAGCATTGTAAGTACGCCATATATGAGAACACTGTGTACTGGATAGGAACCGTCTGGTAGGTCATCTTGCAGAAGGCAAGGGTTCGGTGTTTGCAGCGTACATGGTTCAAATGCACATTTTAATCGGTTTGTATTCCAGGTGACAGCACCGGTATAATTCGTAGCATTAATTATATAGCCTTCAGGAGCTGTAATTAAAACCTCAAAATCTACATATTGATTGCACGTACCTTGGCAAGGTAACATGATTTCACTTCCTTTATCAAAAATTATTTGTTATTTCATGTGGTATATAAAGTTGATTACATATCGTATTAAGAAAAAAATTTTTAGAACCTATGCCTTTTTATGAAATAATCATGATTGAAAGGCATCTACTTGTTAATGCAATATACAAATAGTTGGCAATGCTCTATATTATGCTTCCTATTTCTTAATGCTTGTACATATCATGGTTATTTTAATTGGAATAAAATCTGATTCAATAATGGTAAAACATATTGAGATAAATGTGAAATTGATTTCGATAGATTAAGCTGAGCAATAAGGCATGCTGCTAAAGCGTTGTTGATTTCGAAGAAGTCAAAGCATGAAAGGTGCTCAACGCTATGGCAGAAACGGAAATTGCATATGTGCCACTAATGAGGAGGGTGATCGCTTAAGAATGAGGAAGAGTAAGTCTAGAGAGTGATTAGATGTTCCTGGTTTATTTTTCACATCAGTAGATTTTCTACTTAGCAAGTCATATTGTAATTGAAGTTATTTATGGAATAGGTTTTCACCGAAAATAATAAAAATTCATGAACAAACAAGGTAACGTCTTTATCTTTTAGTGTATATAAAAAGAAAATCATAATTACCGGAACAGTTTGTTCTATTTGTTTATATAATAACATAACTGAACTGTAGTTATTGATAAGGAGTGGGATAATAGTTGCCTAAATTTATGGTTATTATGGCTAGTAATAACACATGCCATTGTTTGTAGAAAAATCAATACGGAATGTATTAAATTAGAATTGTAAATGTTTCACAGTTTTTATTATAGATAATAATTCTAGCAAACTTACTCAATAAATAATTCGAACATGTATAAAAAATATATAATTTTATAGAAGTAATATTCAACATATTTCAGAATGAACAGAAAAAGTAAGGTATGCAGTTTTAATTAACGAAGCCTATCAGTCTATTAGAACTGTAAAAAGATCAACACAAAAAATTACAAATAATGATCCATATATAATGGATCATAGTTTGATATGTATTGAGCTTCTATTTTGCCAATCGTTTAAAAAATGGGGTTCTTACTGGGATGAAAAACCTGAATTTTATAGCATAAAATATGTTCGTTTTTTTGAGATTAAATCATTTTGGGGATTTTTATCCAATAGATAAAATTTTAGATATAAGTTGTATTAATTCAAATTTAATACATTTTTAGTTATTAATGAAAAAATGAATTTGTACAATTATTAAACCATAAATAACATGTTAGGAATTAAGAGGAGACTTAAGAAGAAAAAGAGGGTGAGATCTTGAGTGAAATCTATTTGAAAAATTATTGGTTATTAAATTTAGAGTATATAAAGGTGTTTTCTGAATTAGTACATCATAACATTTCTTTACCTTTATTAAGTAATTTTTATCAATATTTAGAAGAAGATGTTAAAAGCAAGATGAAAAGTAAGGATTTTTATAAATATTTGTCAGTTGCACCAATAGAAGAAAAACAATTGCAGTCAGAATTTGAAAAATGGTTGCCTCTGCTTGAGCAAATGACAAAGAAAAGAGGACCAGATGGAGTCGTATTACTTAATACTGATTATCTTCGTTTTTCAGCAGGTAATTTTTCGCATTTTAACCCTGAGTATACAAAAATATTAACAAGAGCAAAAAAAAGCGAGCTTTATGGTCTTCCTACGATTTGTACAATGGATTATACAAATAAAGTTCCGGATAGTTCTCATATTTTCATTGAAAAAGCTCAAAAAATTTTTTCAACATATAAAGAACATCCGTTATTTTCCAATAAATTTTTTCAAACAAAACTACTCAATGATCTTCCTATCATGATTGAAAAAATTAATATGGCATATTTTATTTTTGAAGAACATGATATCTCGAGTGTGATTGTTGGTACAACAGAAGATATAACGAACCGAGTACTTACTCTTATCTCTAAAAGTAAGGGGATTCCAAGTTATTGTCTTCAGCATGGGGCCATAATGGGAGAAGAAGCGTTTTTTCCAATTTTCGCTACAAAACAGATTGTATATGGAGAGTACGAACGAGAGTGGTATTTTCAAAGAGGGGGAGCTGATTCTCAAATCGAGATATTGGGACACCCAAGATATGATGATATCTATAATAAGAAACATTTAGAAAAAAAAGTACTTTGTAAGAAACTAAATATAGATCCCTCTAAGAAAATAATATTTATAGCAACGCAACCATTTAAAACCCAAGTTTATGTTGAATTAACAAAACAATTGATGAAAGACAAAAATATTACAGTTATTATAAAGCCTCATCCATGGGAAAAAGGTCGTAATTTAGTGAGTGAATATATTCATTTAAGTAAGGTATATCCTAATGTCAAGTATATTACAACTGAAGTGAATATTTATGATGTCATTTCTAATTCAGATCTTGTAGTTATCTCTAATTCAACAGTAGGATTAGAGGCTATGTTATTGGATAAACCAGTAGTTGTTTATAAATCTAAGTCAGAGGAGAGGGATTATAAATATTACGATGAATTAAGCTGGCTTGTGACTCATTCTATTGAAAATATGATACAGACAATTGAAAAAGTTTTATATGATTCTTCATATTCTACAACTGCTAAACAATTAAGGGATTATTTCATACAGAAAAATTACCCTCAAACAACAGTTACTCAAAAATTACAAGATTTATCTCGAGGTATGTAAAAGTGAAAAATGAAAAATCTTTATAAAACACACTGGATTATACAGCAAAACATCTAAGTAATCGTATGGAATAAGGCCGTAGACACGTAAAACGTCGTTTTGCTAGATCCTCAAGATTTCAAAACTCTCTTCAAGCCTCAATCACAATAAAAGGAATTGAAACTATTCATGCCCTATATAAAAAACGGAGTCATCAACCAAACTCCGTTTTTTCAATGTACAATGAATTATAGAAATTATTGCTGTCTATATAAAATTTGTTTTTTTAAACCACAGTTTTTTACATTTAGCTAATTTTGCAACAGAACCAATATGTCCAGTCTAGAACTTCGTCTGGATAGAATTTTCACTACAATATGACATTTCCTGTGGACAAGATATGTGGGAGAAGTTTGGTATTATGAAATCAGTGTGTTTCCTAATTTTTTTCTGATAGGAATGGCAATACAGTGCACTCTTCTTTTAGTCTTGAAGTTAAAAGTGTATTAATATGAAGTGGTGAACTACTCAACACTTCATATTCTAACGGACTGTTAATAGAAGGGTAACAATATAGAAAAAACTCAATCTGAGCATTTAGTACTTTGGGATAATAGTGAAATATCTACTTATTTAGAATGTTCCATGAGAAATTCCACCATCAATTGGAATAAAAGTACCTGTAATAGCACTTGCAGCATCACTAGCTAAAAAAGCTACAACATTACCAAATTCTATTGGGTCATTATATCTCTTCATTGGTAAATTTTGTGTGATTTCTAATTCGATATCTTCAACATTTCGCTTTTGTGTTTTAGACATTTCATTTAATAATTCGGATGCGCGAGCAGTTTTGAAAGAACCAGGTCCGACAGTATTAACTGTAACTCCATAACTAGCGTATTGATGAGAAAGAGTTTTAGAAAGAGAAGCTAGTCCAGCCCTATATATATTTGATAAGGTAAGCATTTTTGAAGGCTCTTTTGCAGTAAGAGAAGAATTTATAATAATTCTTCCCCACTTACGAGAAGACATATCAGGAATTAATTGTTTAGTTAAATAAATGACGGGCAATAACAGATCATTGTGTGCTTTACAGAAATCTTCAATAGTTAAATCCTCTATCGTTCCAGCTTTAGGACCAGCCACATTTGTAAATAAAATATCAATCTTTCCCAGTTGATTCTTTCCTTGCATAATAAGTTTATTTAAATCTTCGATGCTAGTTACATCGGATGGTATTGCTAGAACTTCTCCTTTACTACCAATATCACAAATTTCTTTTTTAGCTTTTTCTAATTTTTTACTTCTACTTGTAATAATCACATTATGTCCATCACAGTATAATCTTTTAGCAACTGCTAAGCCAAGTCCATCAGAACTAGCTAACACTAATGCTGTACGTCTTTCAATTTTATTCATTAAATCTCCTCCAACATATCTTCATATAATTGATCATCTTTACTTACATCATATTTTAAAGTTCTACCTATAAAATTCTTAGCTTCTGAAGGTTGGGTACCTGTTCCAGGGCGCTTATATGTTAAATCACTCCATTGAATTTTTGTACCTTTAGCCATATCACTACAAGCTACCAAGGATCTACGAGTTAATATGAAATTTGCATCATCTGTATGCCGGCGCTTTATGGGTACACCCATTGCTTTTTTAATATTACGTATATCAGTTACAAATTGATTTAGTTCATGAGGATTAATAGAAACTTCATAGTCAGGTCTTTTTATTGTAGCGTCTAAACTGAAGTGCTTTTCTATAACGTGAGCACCTAACGTCACTGCTGCTAAGGAGATAGCTGTTCCTGCAGTGTGATCACAGAAGCCTACTGGATAATTAAAATTTTTTAGTGTCTCCATTACTCTAAGATCAACTTCATTAGGTGGAGTCGGATATTTAGTATTAGTTTGATATACAACGACATTTTTTCCACCTGATTTTTCAATCACTTCTAAAGCAGCTTCTATTTCAGATAACAATGCACTTCCAGTAGAAAGAAATATAGGTAAACCAGTTTTTGCACATTCAGCCAAAAAGGGATGGCATGTAATATCCCCGCTAACTATTTTAAGAAAGTCAGCACCTGACTTGACAATAAACTCAAGAGACTTAAAATCTACTACACAAGCCGTCGTAGATAATCCCAATCTATGTGCAGTATCAAACAATTCGATAATCTGTTCGTCTGATAATCTCCATTTATCCCAATCTAATTTGGTCTTAGAAGATTTTCTACAATCAATGTCATTATAGGCTATATGCTGAAAAGTAACTGCATCAGCCATACTTGAGTTGGCAACCTCGACCATTTTTTTCGCCTCAATAAATGAACCTGCATGATTAATTCCGGCCTCAGCAATTACAAAAACTGATGAATCATCACCAATTAGCTTCCTATTAATATTAAATTTCTGCATCAGTAATCTGTCCTTTCTCAAGGTAACTACAAAATTGCAGCAGTTGTATAGAATGTAATTTCTTAAGTGTATTTGTAAGGAATTGTTAGCAAGATTTTTTATTTAGAAATGTTTAAACAGAAGTGAAGTGTAAATAATCACATGCTATAGCAGCTGCAGTGTTTATTTAGGAGAAGATATACCTACCTCTTTTAAAACATCATCTGTACCATTTGGATCATATTTTAAATCTTTCGCTTTTTTATTTTTCAACAACTTTAATAACGTATGAGCCAAGAAACGAATTTAGAACGTGAAATAATTATTTTTCAAAATTATTATTGGGAAAATGGGAAATATTTGTTTTGATTTCCATCAGAGAAATATCAAGTAGTAGTTTTCCATTAATGTATTAGAGTGTGCAATCGCATCACCGCAGCATTCTTTAAGTGAGCTTTTAATTATTCGAAATCCAAAATCATTTGTACCAAATAGCAGTCACTTTCATATACTGGGCAGGATACTATTTACCTGCTTTATCCCGCTATTTGCGGTCAGTAAGGTCTGCCGTGTTGTACGAAGGTGCCTATAGGAACGAATTTGATTTTCGGTTTCATAAGGATATAAAAGATAAATCCAGTTTTTCTTTGTCGTATCGTACGTATAGAAAATGCCACAGATTCTATATACATTCGGCCCAAAAATTTCAGGCTTTACTCTTTTTACATCAACATCTTTATACGCAATCTTGATAACTAAAAATAAATAAGAAATCTTTATCATGTGAACGAGAAGAGCTCCTCCTTTAAACGGAGTGAAGGTAGGGGCAGTTCAATGTAAATATATATTGTCATTCTGTTTAAAATATCTAACTAGCCTAAGTGGTTATTATGGAGGTGCTCTATGAAATTAGCATTAGGTACTGTTCAGCTGGGTCTTCATTATGGAATAGGAAATATAATGGGTAAACCTGATAGGGAAGAGGCTTTAAATATCATCAAATATGCTATAAATAACGGTATAGATGTGTTAGATACAGCGTCTTCTTATGGAAATAGTGAAGCTATTATAGGTGAATATGTCTCAAGCAAAACAACAGAAAAAATTTTTCAGGTTGTAACTAAAATACCTATGATTGATTCTGAAAATATTGGTATTGAGCATTTAGATAGCTTAATTGATAAATATATTAAACAATCTATGATGAATTTGAAAACAAACATTTTAGACTGTTGCCTGTTACATGATTCTAAAAATATGGTTTCACATAATGGATATATCATTCAAAAATTAAATACATTGAAATTAGGGGGAGTAATCAAAAAGATTGGTGTATCCGTTTATACACCTGATGAAGTTAAGCGGTTTTTGGAATTTGATTGTTTTGATATGATTCAAGTTCCTTTAAATATATTTGATCAACGTCTAATTTGTTCAGGCCTACTACAAAAGCTGAAAACAAAAGGAATAGAAATACATGCTAGAAGTCCATATCTTCAAGGGTTGCTATTAATGGATACGGAAAAAATTCCCGATTATTTACAAATCGCTAAAAAACCAATAAAAGAATTTGAGTTTTTAGCTCGGGAATTCAATTTAAGTAGAGCGCAATTGGCTTTATTATTTGTTCGAGAATTGAAAGAAGTTGATAAGATTATTATTGGATGTGAAACAGTAGATCAATTAAAAGAAAATATTCAAATCTGTAATTCACCTTTATTAGAAGAGAAAGTTCTTAATACTGCAAAGAAATTATTTAAGGATATACCTGAGATAATTATTAATCCGAACTTATGGAGGGTGAATAATGAATCAACATGAATTATTTAGTTTAAAAGGCCAGAATGCAATTGTTACTGGTGGATCTGGTTATCTTGGTTCTGCAATTTCTGAAGGGCTGGCTAAGTATGGTGCAAACGTTATGATAGTTAGTAGAAGCAAAGAAAAATGTATGAATTTAGCTGATCAGTTAAATCAAAAATATAATGTGAAATGTCAGGGATATGCTCTAGATGTTTCAGATAGTAAATCAATAAACCATACATTTGAGGAGATTTATAATTCAGATAATAAGATAGACATTCTTATTAATAATGCTTACTTTGGAGCAGGAAAGACTATTGAAGAAATGACAGAATCGGAGTGGGAAACAGGAATTGATGGTTCTATAAATAATGTGTTTCGGGTTACTAAAAAGGCATTACAATATATGCTACCGAAGAATAAAGGAAATATTATTAATATCTCTTCAATGTATGGTGTTGTTTCCCCAGACCCTTCTATTTACGGCGATTCAGGCTTTAATAATCCTCCGAATTATGGAGCAGGAAAAGCTGCTATCATACAGTTTACTCGGTATCTTGCGTGTCACTATGGTTTAAAAGGAATTAGAGCTAATTCTATCTCTCCAGGTCCATTTCCTAATACAGAAGTTCAGAAAAATAAAGAATTTATTCGAAATTTAAATAAAAAAACAGCGCTAGGTCGTATTGGAAATCCCCAAGAATTACAAGGGTTGATTGTTTTTCTTGCATCTAATGCTTCAAGTTATGTAACGGGGCAAAATATTTGCATTGATGGTGGCTGGACATCGTGGTAAAACATCGCTAGAAAGTCAAGGATGTAACAAGAACCCTTTCCACTGAAAAAATTTTCTCATTTTATATAAGATGAAGAGATTTTTTAGTTATAGTGAGAATTTGACAATCTAGGAGTGAAAAGAGCCTTCGTTAATAATGTTATATTAGATTATATTGATAAATTTATCGTTACAAATACTTTGTTATTCTGTGAAATTCCCTAATTTTAAGGAAGTATTTGATATAGATAGAAGTCAAAAAAACATAATGGAGGCTAATAAGAAAAAATAATTGACGCAGTAACAGTTTTTGGACTGAGGACTTTTACAACATCTGTTACCGCAGAAACTATCGTAATAGCGGATGTACTCAACGTACGTGAAAAGCCAACTACGGAATCAAAAGTATGGGTAGAAAATTGTGGTGAAGCAATTGCTGGTGATACCGGTAGTGCAATTAAAGGTAAACGTATTGATGTTTTAGTAGGTTCAAAAAGTAAGGTTATAAATTTGGGAAGACAAACGGTTAAAGTGAAAATTCTATGATATTCATGGTAACAAAAATAGAAGCCATTTCTCTTTATTGAGACTGACTTTTATTTTTGAGTTAGTGCAACTCATTGAAAACCTTTGTTAATATGATTTAGGTATTTTAAGAGGGTTATTTCCAAAATAGCACCAAAATTTTAATGGAAAATGAAAAAATACAATTTGTATCATGTTTATATATTAAATGTAAAAAGAATAGATTTCTTGCACTCTTATTAATAGTAAAATGCAACAACTATTATTTTAGAGGTAATTTATCCAATCAAGCGCAGGGGGAGAGTGTTTACCTGTTATATTCATAGCAATGCAATTATTATGTATAAGATAATAATGTTAAGTAGAATTTAGTTGTAATGCCTAGAAAAAGAACCCTATAGGATTCTTTTTCTAGGCATATTAACAGTAAGGATAATCATGAAATGCTATTTTCAAATCTTTATTAGGGGAAAGATTTAGAAAAAACTTAACATATATCTATTTTTACATAAATGTAAGATATAGTAAAATAATAATATTTATACTTACTATTACTAATATTTAATCATAAACATTAACACTATGTGTATAGTGTTAATGTTTATTTAGAGCGGTCTATATTTAGCCATCCAATAATAGTTCGAAGTTGGTATATAAGACTAATTTGGAGTTTCATGTAGTGAACTACTCGCCACTTCCGGGTGTTCCAACCCTAGATGTCCAACGTTTGGACGCTCCTTTGGTATGATTGATATTTTACACGGGAACCGAATGGTTTGGTTTGCACATTCTATTTTCTTCCTGCAACCTTATATATCAAGTTATCAAAGAACTTCATATAGCTAGTTTTATCAAAATTTTTTGGTTATGCCAAACCGAAATTTATCACCCACCTACCGTTGGACTATCGCCTTTCACACGCTTGAGGAAGGAGAACTCTTTCGAAGAATTCGTTAAAATAGAGAACCGAGGCCCTCTATTAAATGAACATGAATGATTTAAATCACTTGTAGCTCTATAGACATTTGGTGATATGTGAAGTGTAGTATTTAGATATCTTTAAGAGTTTTTACTAACTTGTCTTCTTAGGATTTCATAGATGTATTCGATAAGCTAATATGTCTAATTTATTAATATTGAGAGTCGCTACTACCTGTATTAACTTATTTTATTTTTTAAAGCAATATCTCTTATTGGTGCTATCCTCTTATATCATTCTTCTTGGTATTCTTTAGCTAAGTGAGAGGGGTATGATGAAATAGGAGGACCAATCTTAAAGAGGGATAAACTAGTTTTTGAAATCGGTATACAGTTCTTTAATAAATATAGTTTTTGCAATATGTCTTTATCTATTGGATGAAGCATGTAATCTGTCATTATGAAATAATTGTGATGATAGATAAATACTTTTCCTTCGGGTAGAATCGTGTAATGAGATAAATTCGGATAAATAGGTGGTCCATCTGAAAATTTATCTAAACTACTTTGTGAAACTTTAATAATTTCTTGATTTGAAAATTTTAATTTGCGAAATGCTATGGTGTTAATGAATGGACGTTTTTGATTATTTTCTAAATAAAATAATTCTTCTTTTTCGTTTTGCACAACCCGTAGATTTGGGATTGATTCAGTAAGGGTTATGGGAGGACCTTCAGTATATTTGTAGATAAAGGGATCAGGGATTGAGACAATTTCATTTTGATTATATTTGAAGTAGGAAAGCATTTCTTTCGATATAAGCCTACGTTTATAATTATCAATTAAAAATACTTCACCTTGTGAATTTCTAAATAAAATACCATTTAAATCTTTGGAAGGGAGGTTAGCATATAAATTTTGGAAGGAAAATGGTGTTTTAAAAGTAATATCGAGCACTTTGTTAATGGGATAAAAAGGCTGGAATGTATTTAGGCGCTTCCAAAACATCGCATCTCCAACAAACCAATATAAAGGATTTGTATCCCAATATTCACAGTATTTTTCATAAACCTTTAATAATATTCTTCTAGTATGCATAACTGAACAGTGATCCACAACATTTGCAGCTGTATATAAAATTTTTGAAGCTTCTCTTACATATTCATGAATAGGTTGTAGATTATAATCAACATATTTTACGTATTGAGAAGAGTACACTATATCAATTTCAGGGTGTTTTTCTAAGAAAGATAACATTTCAGCTAATCTGTTTGGAACGTACATAGTATCGTCCGTTAAATAGCAAATATACTGCCCACGTGTTAATGGAAGTGCCTTATTGATGAGAGTTGCATATCTTGTGGTTTTATATCTCTCATTATCTTGTATAAAACTATTTTCATAATAAATTCGAGGGTCATCTAAATAATTTTTTATAATATTTATAGTTTCTGGACAAGAGTTATCATCCATAATAAAAAGTTCCCATTCTTTATAAGTTTGCATTAGGACACTTTCAATAACTTGATTAATTAATGATGGCTTATTATAGCTAGTAAGGATAATTGAAATTAGGGGTTGCAAAATCGTCACCTCTTCTGAGAATATTGAATGTTTTTTTCTCGCGAAGTCTAATAGATAATAATAAACCTTTATTGATACATTCTTTTTTGTACTTGGATAGTTTATTACCTTTTCATAGATATGGTATGGACTATAGTGGAGTAAAAAAAGATATATATAGATAAATATAAACGCTGCTATAGACTTTAATATATATATAAATTTTTTTAAAATTATCGGAACGGATTGTCCTTTCTGTTTATATAATAACGTAACTGTTTTTGTATTTGGTTATAAGGAGGAGAGGAATATTTGCCTAAAATTTCAGTTATAATGACAAGTTACAATAAGCCTACGTTTGTTGAAAAATCGATATTAAGTGTATTAAACCAAACTTTTCAAGATTTTGAGCTTTTTATCATGGATGATAATTCTAATGAAATGACCCAGAAGGTAATTCAACCATTTATTAATAAGGAAAATGTACATTTTTATAAAAGTAATGTGGCCCATATTTCTGAACGGACAAAAAAAGTCAGATATGCTGCTTTAATTAATGAGGCTCTTAAGCATGCGAAGGGGGAGTATATTACTTATATTACTGATGATAATCAATATGAAAAAGAACGACTCAAAAAGATGTCTAGTTATCTTGATGAGAATAAAGGTGTTCAAATTATTTATTCTGCATCAAAAACGATTCATCTAGATGAATCAGATTTGCCTATTAAAACTGTTGAAAGAGCTGCCAAAAAAATTACTAATAATGCTCCATGTACAATTGATCATTGTTCTATTATGCATAGAGCCTCTGTTTTACCGATTCTTGAAAAAAGGTGGAATTCATACTGGGATGAAGATCCTCAATTTTATCGTATAGGAGATGCACGCTTTTTTTGGAGATTAAATCATTATTGGGATTTTCATCCTTTAGATGAAATTTTAGATATCAATTATATTACTTCACATTCAATACATTCGCAGTTATTTGCAGAAGAAAAAAATGAATTTGTACAATTATTACCGCTACAAAGAACATGTAAAGAATTAAGAGAAGACTTAAGAAGAAAAAGAGGGTGAAATGTTGAGTGATATCTATTTGGAAATTACCGGGAACTAAATCCGGAATATATAAATGTTTTTTCTGAGCTAAACCATTATAATATCCGTTTGCCATTACTGAGTAATTTTTATCAATATTTAGACGATGATGTAAAAAATAATATGAAAGTAAATAATTTTTATAAACAACTGTCCATTGAGCAAATAGAAGAAACGCAGTTGTAGTTAGAGTTTGAAAAAATATCTTCATTTCAACCAAAGATAACTCCTTAAACAACCTCATATTTTCAGTTTTCAATGAGCAACCTGTACCAAAAATATAAAACAGCATCGTATGTTTTGCTATTCAAAAAGCTAATTTATCTCCCACCTATTTGTTGGTGCAATAGCACTACATACAAATTGAGAAGGGAGTTTTCTTGACTAAAAATTATTTCAATAAGAGGAGGTATGCATTTATATGTTTTTTAAAGATAAAAACATTTTAATTATTGGTGGAACAGGAACAATTGGAAAGAGCATTCTTTCTAATATTCTAGAAGAAAAGCCCAAAGTTGTAAGGATTTTTAGTAGAAGTGAATATAATCAATTTTTATTACAAGAAGAACTCAGGGGTAGAAATCAAAATATTCGCTATTTAATTGGGGATATTCGAAATTACGATCGATTATATAGTGCAATGGAAAATATTGATTATGTGTTCCATGTGGCAGCGATGAAGCATGTTTCGTTTTGTGAATATAATCCGTTTGAAGCAGTTTTGACCAATATTTTTGGAACACAAAATGTAATAAAAGCGGCAATTGCTCAGAAAGTAAAAAAGGTAGTTTTTACAAGTTCTGATAAAGCGATTTCACCAACAAATAATTACGGTGCAACAAAATTGACTGCTGAAAGATTGATTACGTCAGCGGAATATTCAAAAGGTTCAAGTGAAACGATATTTGCAAGTGTTCGCTTCGGAAATGTTATGGGGTCAAGAGGCTCTGTCATTCCTTTATTTGAAAATCAAATTAAAGAAAACCAAAAAATAACTGTAACGGATCTTAGTATGAGTAGATTTATGATGACACTGACCCAAGCAACTATGTTAACAATTGAAGCAATGAAAATAGCAAAGGGTGGTGAAACTTTTATATTAAAAATGCCAGTTATTTCATTAAACGATTTAAGTGAAGTGATGATAGAAGAAGTTACAAAGTTATATGGATTGCCCAAGGAGAATATTAAAATTGAAGAAATTGGGTTAAAACCTGGTGAAAAAATGTATGAAGAACTTATGACACATGATGAATCTTTACAGGCTTTTGAATTACCAGATATGTTTATCATTCCTAGCCCATTAAAAAAGGGTGCTCAATATGAAAATGCAAAAAGGGCGAAGGCAGGGTTTTACCGTTCTGATAATCAAAATGCTATTTCAAAAGAAGAGCTTAGAAATTTAATATTAAACCAGCAACTATTAACAGGAGGGGAGAAACTATGAAAATATTAGTAACTGGTGGTGCAGGTTTTATTGGTAGGTGGGTTGTAAAGAGATTATTGCAGGATAAGCATGAAGTATGGATATTAGACAACTTAGCAAATTCAACTACTGCAAATATTACCGAGTTTGCACACGATCTAAATTTAAAACAATGCATTCAAGGAGATATTAAAGATAAAAAATTAGTTGCTCAATTATTTGAAAATAATTCATTTGACCTTTGTTATCATTTAGCAGCGAGTATTAATGTTCAAGATAGTATAGACGATGCTAGAACAACTTTTGAAAATGATACAGTAGGTACTTTTAATTTGTTAGAACAATGTCATAAGCATAATGTCAAAATGGTCTTTATGAGTACGTGTATGGTATACGATAAAGCTACTAATATACAAGGAATATCAGAATTAGACCCGATTAAACCAGCTTCTCCATATGCTGGGTCAAAAATTGCTGCTGAAAACATGGTTTTATCTTACTATTATGCTTACAAGCTGCCAGTTGTGGTTATTCGTCCATTTAATACGTATGGCCCATTCCAGAAAACTGGTGGTGAAGGTGGGGTTGTTGCTATTTTTATAAATAATAAATTAGATAATGTACCACTAAATATTTATGGAGATGGGAAACAAACGAGAGATCTTTTGTATGTTGAAGATTGTGCGGATTTTGTTGTGGCAGCAGGATACTCTTCAAAAGCAAATGGTCATATTATTAACGCAGGAACAGGACAAGATATATCAATTAATAAATTAGCAGAATTGATTTCAGGAAATAAAGTAAGTATTCAACATGTAACTCATATCCATCCACAAAGTGAAATTCAAAAATTATTATGTAACTATGAAAAAGCAAAAACAATATTGAGTTGGGAACCGAAAGTTTCTTTAGAAGATGGAGTTATTAAAACAGAAGAGTGGATTAAATCTTTAAAAAGTAACCCTAAGGAGAAAGAATAATGGTAAGGGAAATTCTCGGTATACATGGAGGAAAGCCTGTTAGAGAAACATATTTGCCATATGGTCAACAACAAATTGATGAACATGACATTCAGGCGGTTGTAGATGTATTAAAAGGGGATTTTTTAACGACAGGGCCAACGATTCAACAGTTTGAGGAGGCTATAGCGAAATATGTGGGAGCAAAATACGCTGTTTCTTTTTCAAATGGTACAGCTGCTCTGCATGCTGCTTGTTATGCAGCTGGCATAACTGAGGGAGATGAGGTAATTACAACTCCAATGACATTTGTAGCAAGTGCAAATTGTATTTTATACCAGGGTGGAAAGCCAGTATTCGCAGATATTGACAATGAAACATATAACATTAGTCCTAAATCTATAGAGGAAAAGATTACAAGCAAAACAAAAGCCATGATTCCCGTACATTTTACTGGGCAGCCTGTAGAGTTAGAGGCAATAAAGAAAATCGCAAAAGAAAATAATTTGATTATCATTGAAGATGCAGCCCACGCATTAGGAGCCACATATAAAAATAAAAAGATTGGTTCTATTGGTGATATGACAATGTTTAGTTTCCATCCGGTGAAACATATTACTACCGGAGAGGGCGGAGTAATTACTACAAATAATCCACTGTTTTATGAAAAACTTGTTCAATTCTGTACGCATGGAATTGAAAGGAATCCTCAAAAACTTCTTGAAAATCATGGGCCTTGGTATTATGAAATGCAATTCTTAGGTTACAACTACAGATTAACGGATATACAAGCTGCTCTTGGGTTATCACAGTTAAGTAAATTAGACTCTTTTATTAAGGTTCGAAAGAAATATGTAGACATCTATAATAAAGAATTTAGTTGTTTATCTGAAATCATCATACCAAAGCAATCGCCTCAGACCGAATCAAGTTGGCACCTTTATATTATTCGTTTAAATACTAAATTATTAAAATGTAATCGCAAAGAAATTTACGAGGCATTACAGAGAGAAAATATCGGTGTGAATGTGCACTATATACCCGTACATTTACAACCGTTTTATCAAAAATTAGGTTATGAAAAAGGTATTTGTCCACAAGCAGAAAATGTATATGAGGAAATTATTACACTGCCTCTATTTCCGAAAATGACAGAAGCTGATGTATGGGATGTAATAAAAGCGGTGAGAAAAGTTCTTTCGTTTTATAGAGTTGCTAAACATTAAATGAAAGGGGTGTTATTAAGATTGCAAAATCAAAAATTGTTAAGAGCTGTTACAAAAATCGATATAAAAAAAGGAGAGATTATTACAGCTAATAAAATAGCTATGGAACTAGATGTTGTTGAAAATGCACTTAACCAGCTTGAAGCAGAGGAATTATTACCTCAGATAGCTTTATATAATTTGTCTGCAGGTACCCCATTATCAAAAGAGGTTATTGAACCTCCAAAAGTAGTAATAATTGTACTTTGCCGGTTAAAATCTACTAGGTTACCTTTAAAGGCATTATTACCAATACACGGAATTCCTTCCATTGAAAGATGTCTTATAAATACATTAGCTATTCCAGGAAAACATCAGGTCATACTTGCTACTTCAGATATAGCACAAGATGATCCTTTGGAAAAATTTGATTTAGACAGGAAGGTTAAAATTTTCAGAGGTGATCCAGAAAATACTGCTGATCGCATATTCCAAGCTGCCAAACAAGAAAATGCAAACATTGTAATGCGGATTACAGGAGATTGCCCAGTTGTGTCACCAGAAATCAATACTTTTTTACTAGATGAACATTTGAAAAGCGGTGCAGATTATACACAGGCAGAGTTAAGTACGTTACCTGTTGGAACAGCAGGCGATATTTTTACATTAGAGGCAATCGAACGATTGCTACAAACCCAAAAAACTTTAACCTATGCAGAATACCTTCCGTTGTATTTTATAAATAATCCCCATTTATTCCAAGTCAATATAGTAAAACTCCCTCCTCCATTTCGTTACCCTACTTGGAGGCTAACATTAGATGAACAACCAGATTTAGATATGTTCAATGAACTTTATAAAAGTCTGAATGTAAAATCTAAACCTTTATTTTTTCATCAAATAAAAGATTACATCCTAGAAAATCCTGAACTTATTCAAATCAATAGTCATGTGAAACTGAAATATATAAATCAAAAATCGTTAGTAGATGAGTTAAATAGAGAAACAAAATTATAAATTAATAAATTGTAGCGCTTTTAGTGAGGAGGGAGTAACTTGCTTGAGAAAAAAATTGCCTTTCGCGCCGACGCATCTATTGAAATAGGGACCGGTCATATTATGCGTTGTTTAACACTTGCCCATGAGTTACGGAATAAAGGTGCTCAGATTTATTTCATTTGTCGTAAGCTGCAAGGTGATCTGCAGCAATATATTTTAAATAAGGGATTTCATGTGTTTTTATTAGATGCAGATGGTGAAAATACGAATTTCTCAAGTACAGTACACGGGAGTTATTTGAATTGGCTAAAATATCATTGGTTTGTTGATGCACAACAGACCAATGATATTTTGTCGCAACTTCCCAAGTTTGATTGGTTAATTGTTGATCATTATGGATTAGATAATAAGTGGGAGACTGCTTTAAGAAAAACTGTAAGAAAGATTATGGTAATTGATGATCTTGCAAATCGAATGCATGACTGTGATTTATTACTAGACCAAAATTTATATGATAACCTAAATACTCGCTATAAAGATTTATTACCAGAGCAATCATTAGTGAAATTAGGACCTAAATATGCCATATTACGACCAGAGTTTCATGCTGCTAAAAAATTTTTAAGAAAAAGAACAGGCGAGATTGAACGCATCTTTGTATTTTTTGGGGGGCATGATGCAACGAATGAAACATTAAAAACATTAAGAGCTATACAAAATATAAGTAGCGATACTTTAAAAGTAGATGTAGTAGTAGGAAGTCAAAATCCCCATAAAGAAGAGATTGAATCTTATTGCAGGAGTATTTCTAATGCCTCATTCTATTGTCAAATAGAGAATATGGAAGAGTTTATCGTACGAGCGGATTTAGGGATAGGAGCTGGTGGCACAACCACATGGGAACGCTGCTTTCTTGGATTACCTTCTATAACAATTACAACTGCTCCAAATCAAATTGAAGTAACCAAGGCTGTGTCGAACGCTGGAGCTACATGGAACATTGGTACAGCTGAAAGTGTTTCGGATGAAACGATTACGAAATGTCTAAGCAAGCTTTTATCAAATTCTAATATAGTGAAAGAAATGTCTAATAAAGCTCTTTCTATACAGTGTGCCAGTAATTCAGATGAAATAGCAAAAATTATTTTAGGAGGATAGCATGTTAGATATAGGGGATTTTCAATTGAAAAGTTTAGAAAAGAAAGATTTAGAACTTATTTTAAAGTGGAGGAATACAAAAGAAATACGTACGGTTATGTATGAAGATCATCAGATAACAATAGACGAACATTTAAAGTGGTATGAAAAACTAGTAATGGACGATACAAAAGTTGCAAGATTATTAACATATAAAGAAAAGCCAATTGGATTTGTTAATTTTACAAAAATAGATGAAATGAATCAGACTTGTTATTGGGGATTTTATATAGGTGAAAAGGAAGGCGTAAGACGTGCTGGAACTGTATTAGGTTTATTAGCATTAGACTATATATTTGAAACAAAAGACATACACAAAGTGTGTGCAGAAATAATAGAATCAAATCGTATCAGTTTAAACTTCCATCAGAAACTTGGCTTCCAAGAAGATGGAAGATATGAAAACTATATTTGCAGGGATAATGATTATATTGATGTCATTACAATGACCCTGTTTCATGAACAGTGGACGGAAAGGAAAGAAGCCATAAAAAAAGAACTTGAAGGTGAAAAAAATGAGTAATATATATATCGGAGGTAGAGAGATTGGCGATAACTTGCCACCATTTATAATTGCAGAAATGTCAGGGAATCATAATCAATCATTAGATAGGGCTTTGCAAATTGTAGAGGCAGCTGCAGTGGCTGGAGCACAGGGATTTAAAATTCAAACATATACACCTGATACAATGACTTTAAATATAGAAAATGGTGATTTTTTAATTCAAGATACAAAAAGCTTATGGAAAGGTAAATCACTTTATCATTTATATAAAGAGGCTTATACACCATGGGAGTGGCATAAACCCATTTTTGATCGCTGTATAGAATTAGGAATGATACCATTTAGTACGCCATTTGATGAAACTGCTGTGGATTTTCTAGAATCATTAAATGTTTCTTGTTATAAAATCGCATCTTTTGAAAATACTGATATCCCCCTCATACGTAAAGTAGCTGCAACAGGAAAACCAATAATCATTTCGACAGGTATGGCTTCGATTGCTGAACTAGATGAAACAGTAAGGGCTGCGAGAGAAGAGGGATGTAAAGAATTAATTTTATTAAAATGTACAAGTACGTATCCTGCATCTCCCAAATCTACAAACATAGCTACCATACCTCATATGAAGGAGTTATTTAAATGTGAAATAGGTTTATCTGATCATACACTTGGAGTAGGTGTATCTGTAGCAAGTGTTGCTTTGGGAGCCACAGTAATTGAGAAACATTTAACACTCTCGAGGTCTGACGGGGGTGTAGATGCTGAATTTTCAATGGAACCTGCTGAATTTAAATTATTAGTAAGTGAAACTGAAAAAGCATGGGAATCTTTAGGTAATGTATATTATGGACCAACTAATTTAGAAAAAGACTCTTTAAAGTTTAGAAGGTCATTATATGTTGTAGAAGACATAAAAGCGGGAGAAGTATTCACGAATGAAAATATTAAAGCTATTAGACCAGGTAATGGCTTATTGCCAAAACACTTATCCAAAATTCTCGGAAAGAAAGCGAGTAAGGATATCAAAAAAGGAACACCTATTTCATGGGATTTAATTTGATAGAGTATACTGAAATACTAATAGGAATTCATTTCAAGTATGTAGTAGTAAACATGATAGCTTGTGCTAACCGATATGCATCTCCTATTTATTTGTTGGTGCAATCACACCTTCAGGAAAATTAAGGGGGGAGTCTTCTGGCGGAAAAAGATAAATTAAAATGCCTTTTCATAAAATTAAAAAGGCATTTTAATTTATTCAGAATCATTATAAAAGAAAAGAAATTTTTAATTTAATAAATCAATTAAATTGTGATTGTAATATATTCGTTATAAAATTGATTCTCTCATGAAAAGTATGTTGTGTAATAACTTTTTTGTAAATTTTTTCGACCATTAATTTTTTTGAAATCGTATCATTTAAATTAAGAGATATTTTATTTAAACAGTCTTCAAAGCTGTTATAGGATATAATTTCATCTTTATTGAAGAAAGATGAAAGATCAGATTTTTCTTCAATAATTTGAAAGCCTTGGCAAGCTGCGATATCAAATGTACGATTATTAATGGTATTACTTTTTACTCTATTTTTATTTTTATTCTGCGGAAATAGATAACTACGATGAGGATTTAATATAAGACTAGCGTTATTATAATAGAACGCAACTTCTTGAGGCGGAATCCATTCTTCTATAATCTTAATTCTTCGGTGATTTTTCCATTTTTTAATTAACTTATTTCGCCAGTGTTGACCGATAACAGTATAGTGATAAGGGGTTTTTTCCAAAAGAAACTGTATCAATTTCACTCGGGTTGGATAAGGATATCCAATGAACAATATTTCACTTATATATTTTGAATTTTTTAGACCAGGTTTAAATATATCTATATTAGTTGCTAAGGGTAAATGATATACATTGGTATATCCTAAAGCTGTGTAATATTTAAGTGCTTCGCTATCAATAGTAAATATAAAATCAAAGTTATTTAATAGAGGAAGAGAAGTATCTATATAAAATGGGTCCTCAGTTAACCAGACAGCTAATTTAATATTCCTTTCTTTAAAATATTGAATTGCTTTTTGCGGTAGATAATTACCTAATAAGGTGAAAACAATATTAGGATGAAAAGTTGCTGTAATGAAATCCAATTGCTCTACTAATTCACTCGGCTGTACTGCTAACCATTCGAAATTTTGATTGATAAGTGTTTCCTGTATGCTTTGATCTAGATATTGATAGATTTTTGAGTAACCAGAAGTAATGTATAAGAGTTTCATATTTCAATCCCTGCTTTAGGTATAAAATATATTATGAGCTAAACGTAACACTTTCTATTTCTTTACAACTGATCTTAGTAATACTTATAGTCGGAGGAGTAATTGAATTTTCCTCCTCTAATGTGACGATACAAGTATTAGAGTTAAAATTTGTAAAAACAGCAGGTCCAATAATATTTCCAGATTTACCAGTCACAGTAACGACTTCGCCTGGTTGTAAATTTTTAAAAATAGTACATACTCCACCTGAACAACGAAATAAATTGCATAAGAACAAATTTTTCCCTCCTTTAAACAATATACTGTATCATATGAAAGTATGTAGAAGGATGTGTAGACAAGTAACCTTTAGAAGGGGAAAGAAATTTAAATTAAAGAATATTATTGAAATAAAAAAAGACATTCTAATGAATGTCTTAATTATAGATCGAACTAAAACCATTTGAATCATCTTAAGGGGTGGTTAATGTAATGCTTTCTATATCTTCACAACTTATGAATATAGTATTGGTTGAAGAGGGGGTTAGCACATCTTCTTCAACTAAAATCACCGCACAATTTTGCGGAATGAACTGTGTAAAAGTAGCAGGACCAATAATTTGACCTGATCTAGTAGTAACTGTAACAACTATTCCCACTGGCCATACAGAGAATATAACACAAGCTAAACCTTTACATGCTGCCATATTAAACCCTCCTAACTCTAATTTTTAATAATGTAGTAAATTCCAAACATTTTATATTGTATGGGGGAGCAGTATGAAGTGCTTGGACTATTAGAAGTCACTTTCCGGTTTTATCCCTTCATGATTAATATGATAACTGTGAAATACTACGATACACAGGTTTAAAAAATAAAAATGGTAAGGAGGTTTATGAGGAAGATATTGTGTGATTTAGTGATCAGCTATTCCAAGGTCCAAATGATGAATGGAATTATAAGGTAGGATGTAACGAGTACATGAAGTTATGCTACACGGTATTTGATTAGGATGAGATAGAAGGCTTAAGTTTTCGGCAGCATTTATGGAAATTTAGAGTAACTAGAAAAATAAATAAAATTCTTATTTGCGCGACTTGTTTTCTTATAAGTGTGCAAACACGAAATAGGAGGGTTATCAATTTGATGACAACAACTGTTCGACTGAAAGTAGGAACGAAAACCGTCAGGTTGAGCTGAAACTACTTATCTAATACTCCTACATGCAAGGCATGATAGTAGTCACAACTTGTATGAAGCTAGGTGAAGTTGGCTGAACAAAACCTAAGTGAGAACTCATATGGTAATGGATAGGTCGGGATGCTACAAAATATCTATGGTGAGAATGTCCGATAAAGGACTGACGAACTTGCGAATGTATGGGTCTAAAGGATTAATACATCAGAAATGTGTATGTCGTTAATGACGATGTTATCTACCGAAAAGTAAGAGTAAATGATATAAAATTCGGAACATCTAACGATGAGGATGTAAAGATAACAGGTTTACAGCAAGCACTTAAGGATATATGTATAGCTAAGTCAATCGGAACGTGGTAAGCAAGAAACTGTCACCAAAGCCTACTAGCAGACAGGTGCATATGCGATTCTAACGAACCGAAATTGCTTTATTCTTGTGAAGGTCGGGGACACAGTATCAACGAAGCATGTAACAAATGTGGAGGGATAGTCCCTAGTCTTGTTCGTTGAAAACTAAATCAACTATATGTAACTCACAGGATCGGGTAAGATGATACGACTTTTTCGTAAGAAAAGGAAATGAATACATCGGTGAGTACAACATTGTTTGTAATCTAGTTGCTTTAAGTATAAAAGGATAAGATGGGACGCCGTATGTCGGGAAGCCGACACGTACGGCGTTAGGTGGGGGAAAAGGTGGAGATGATATCAAAGCCTTACCTATCACACACAATAAAAAGAAATCGTGTACAAAAAATGTACACGATTATAATGCAACTATGTCTTGTCAGTTTATTTTATGTTTACTGTATATAAATCTAAATAAATTAAAAGAACACTTTTAAAAGTGTTCTTAAGACCAAGACTCTTATTGTAAAAGAATACATGATAATATATATGACTTTTTCTAAGAGTGTGAATCATTTGACCAGAATTTTTATTTAAAAACTAAAGAGCGCTTTCCAAGGCGCTCCTTAAGTAAAACTAACATTGAAAAAGAATACCACACGATAGTCTATGCATGCTGTGTAGGTATGTGTAGTTTTACAACAAAATTGTTATTTGAGTAATTCTAGTAATACGATGATTTGTAAAGGCGAGTTGACTTTTGTCTGTATGGAAAGTTTTGAAATGTTTTTTTAGATGTATTAATAGTTAGGAAAACATAAATTTGGAAATAAAACTTGATATTCTGGGACTAACCGAAGGTCAGTAGTAGAGGTTGCAAATTGTATATATTTTTTTTCCAATGTATCTAGTGTTACCAGGTGATGAGTACCTAAGCCATGCTGGATGCTATGTGTAGAAAGTGTAGGACCAATTTGCAATTTTCGGTTTTGCATAGCTTTATTCCATGGACTGTAAAAGAATTTTAAAACGAAAGCAGGATACATGTAAACGACAAATGGATGAGGTGACCAATGCCGTCCTGCCCAATAGTTACCATGTGAATAATTGTGGAGTAATCTACCTCCGTAGTAAGGGGCAGGTGGATTAGGATGGATTATTATCCCATGATAACGCTGTTTGACAAGGGGAATTCCGTATCTCGGATTAGTATAACTGTGAGTCGGATCATCGACCATGAGAATAGTTCTAATGGCATACATGTTTTGTTTTAAAGCAGTAAGAGATGAAAAAAATGCTTCCTTATCAAAACAGCAAAGAAATTCAGTGGTATTCAATACCATTTTCCATCCTGTAATTTCTTTTTCGATTTCCATAACTTCTTGATCAACTAATAAGGCATCAAACTCTAATACTTTTGAATTGCGGATTTCCCAATGAGGTGCAAATAATCTACATATCTCAACTGAACGATCAGTAGACCCCCGATTAATAAGAATACCATGATCAAATAGCTTTGTGTGATGCATTAACCACCATGGAAGCAGATACTCTTCGTTGAAGAAATGAGAAATTAGTGTTGTATTAATAAAAAAAACTCCCTTTCATAAAAATAATTGGTCACATGTATCTAGCGCTCCGTTACGTAAGTTGTCTTTATATATTATTTAATGAAAAGAAGAAATGTTTGTACACAATAGTAAAATCTGTTCTGCATAAATGAGCTGATGTTAAAGGGGGATAGAATTATTACTACATGCGTTAGAAATAAAGAAGAGACAATCGGGAAAAGTTTGCAAAAACGCTATTTGTGCGGCACGTTTCCTCATAAGTGTGTAAACACGAAAGAGGAGAGTTATCACTTTGATAACAACAGCTGTTTGACTGAAAGTAGGAATGAAAGCCGTCAGGTTGAGCTGAAATTACTTATCTGATACTCCTACATGCAAGGCGTGATAGTAATCACAAATTGTATGAAGCTAGATGAAGTCGGCTGAACAAAACCTAAGTGAGAACTCGTATGGTAATGGATAGGTCGGGATGCTACAAAATATCTATGGTGAGAATGTCCAAAATAACGGACTGGCAAACTTGCGAACGTATTAATACATTAGAA
Source organism: Bacillus basilensis (assembly GCF_050630465.1). Classification (NCBI taxonomy): domain Bacteria; kingdom Bacillati; phylum Bacillota; class Bacilli; order Caryophanales; family Bacillaceae; genus Bacillus; species Bacillus basilensis. Next base: position 32,592 of record NZ_JBNTQO010000008.1, read on the forward strand.
ATGTGTATGTCGTCAAGGAAGACGTTATCTACCGAAAAGTAAGAGTAAATGATATGGGATTCGGGACATCTAACGATGAGGATATAAAGATAACAGGCTTAAAGTAAGCACCTAAGGATATATGTATAGCTAAGTCAATCGGAACGTGGTAAGCAAGAAACTGTCACTAACACCTACTAGCAGACAGATGTATATAAGGTTCTAACAAACCAAAATTGCTTTATTCTTCACAGTACCAACGAAGCATGTAACAAATGTGGAGGGATAGTCCCTAATCTTGTTCTTTGAAAGCTAAATCAACTATATGTAACTCACAGAATCGAGTAAGATGATTGGACCTTTAGTAAGAAAAGGGAATGAATACATAGGTGAGTACAACATTGTTTGTAATCTAGTTGCTTTAGTATAAAAGGATAAGATGGGACGCTGTAAGCAATGAAAGTCGCACGTACAGTGTTAAGCCGGGGAAAAGATGGAGATAACTTCAAAGTTTTACCTATCGCAACGATATCTAAATTGTATATGTAGAAAGGAGCACCTAATTAAAGTGCTCCATAGGAGATTGATTATAAATGTCTGTTCATTAACTATTATTATGTTTATTTTATCGAATGGTGAAAAACTTGGACAAAAACTTCATTTTGCACAACAAAGCAGCTAGTTAATAAAACTAACTGCTCGTTGTACAAAAAAAACGCTACGCTTACAGAAATAATTTGTTTGATCATACAAAGTAACATCATCATAATATTCTTCTGTTTCAATAATGAATTTTTTCTTTTCACCTGCGAATACATATTCAGACCCATCTACAATAGGGAAATCTTCTGGATAAACGTTCATACACTCATTTTTAATTAAACAATCTTTCACTTCTTTTACAGCATCTGTGGGTATTTCTTCTAAAGTCAAAAATTCTTCAAAGCTATTATTTATATGTATTCCATGAGAAGCTAATATTTGATTTAACTGCTTAGCTAAACCAAACTCTTCAAAAATCATGTATTCATATTCGTTAGGGTTAAATTTATCTAGTAATACATAAGAATCCAATGAATGCATTTTATAAGTATTTATCCATTTAACAGGTTGATGAAATTCCCCAGGCCTGATTAGATAACCCCAAAGTCCTACGTATTTGTGAAACGCATCGGAAGGTAATACGAAATAAAGAGATCATTCTTCTGTTTCTTTTTCTAATATCCTTTTTCCAGTAAGCAGTTTAAGCATCTTTCTTCCCCCTCGCACCAAAATTCAAAGCAAAAATAGCTAAGCATTTCCTGTATATACATATTTTTTGACAAGAATTTAATTCATTGAATATATAACTATTTTAACATTAATTCTAATAAATAAGGTGAGTAGCAGGCTTAGTATAAAGAACAAATAAAATTTTTAGAAAATATTTCTAAAAAACTTAGTTTTTGAGTTAAAAGTACCGATAATTCAAGTAGAAGTATTATTTTTGAATTTTATAAATATTGAACGAGGGAGAGGAGATATTTTTATGGATTCAAAAACTTATGAAAAGCTACAGGCACTACGTAGATATAAAGAGCCAATTCAAGCAGTATTAAGAACGGTTAAAAAACATGATAAAGACGATCCAGATACTGAATATGCTGAGTTTGCCCTTGAAAACGGTAAGATTATAGGTATTTGTAAAAAAGAGGACTTCTCTGATTATTCTTTTAGAAGTATTACACAATTCACAGGTAATATTTTTAACGTAGTAATTACTCAAATGTCTGATGAACTGGATGTAAATAAAGTTCAGGTATCAGTAAAAGAAGCAAGTAGAAGATCGGCAGATGCTTTAATTCGTGAGTTAATAGAATTGGAGCAAGATGAAAGACTGCAAGAGCCAACCTACGAAGCAGAAGTAACTGGATACAATATGAATGCTCAGGTTCCAACTATATTCTTACGCATCAATGGTGCCGAATGCTTCATGAAATTACATGAACTAAACTATGGAAGAGTGTATAAAAATGCTGTGGATCGTTATGCACCTATTGGTGAACGCATCCCAGTTAAGGTTCTACAATTTAATCCAGAGCAACGATTAATCCACGTTTCTAGAAAAGCAGCAGTGGAAAACCCTTATCAGTTATTATCTGAATTAGCTGAAGGAGATACAATCGTTGGAAGGGTAGTAAATGTTGACCCGCGTTTTGGAGTTTTTGTTGAATTGGACCAAGGCTGCACAATTAAAGGAATTGTCCCTAAAACAATCGAACAGCCAGTATTGGATGAAGTAGTTAGTATGAGAATTGTGAATGTGGATGTAGAAAAAGAGAGAGGGTCGGGGGTTATCTTTAAGTTTCCTTTTGGACGCAAAAAAGTTAACGACCCAACGGCGTTTTTATTTAACTAATGAGTGCGCCGCAGGTTTCCGTACAAGAGAATGGAAAGGCGGTTCAATATTGGCTTAATAGGGACCAATCTTTATCACTTTGGGATGACCCCTCGTTGCAGGGGGGACCAATTCTTCCAGATAATTTCAAACCACTCACAGATTTACGTAGTATTTATGACAGAATTAATTCAGGTTTTATAAATGAAAAAGATAATTTAATACTAAAGCTTATTTGGGATTCATTAGCGATTACTGAAGCACAAATCAAAAATTTTGTGGAATCTAAAATTAGTAGGTCACAGGTTTCAGAATCGTTGAAAAAACTGGTACTGTATGGATTTGTTAGTCGATGGGAGATAAAATCTGGGCTATTTCCGGATCGACCCAAAACTTCTGCTCCAATCACATTAAATACTGCTGGTCATTTGATGATGTGGGCTTATCATAACCGTAATACAAACTATTCTTTAAAGCCAGAGCAGTGGTTAAAACTTGGGGTGGCAGGTGTACAAAGATTTGTCACTATGAATCAAATAAAATATGAGTTTGCAATAGGCCAACAATTATTAAAAAACTGGTGCTGGTATCCGAAGTTACAAGGTACTGGTAATGGGTATAATCCAATTGCTGTTGGAGAAATTAAAACTCCGATTGGAAATCAAAACTTCATATTTGAAAGGGTACAACAAGGTCAGCGGTATGCACAACATTTAAAATCGCGATTGAAAATTTGGGAAGATCAAATTCAAAATGGACCAAATAATTTATTGAATTTCGAAAACACGAAGAGTTTACCAGGAATTTTTATATTATCTATATCTAATCTTGCTTTAGCAGAACATGTTAGAAAGGAGCTAATGTTAGACTTACGAAAGATTCCTATAATGCTTTTAATAGACGAATGCATTCACAGTGAGGGATTCGCAAAATCTTTTTATATCTCAACTCAAAACGGAATTCAGCAAGCACCATTACCATTTTTGAGATAACAAGAGCTGCTTCAGGTAAATATGCTGAAGCAGCTTTTTTAGTTAAAAAGTAAAGTAGATAACATTCATTTGTATTGTACTAAATAAGATGGAGATGAATGAACTGAATGATTTAAATTGAGGACAAAAATGATTAGTAAGATACAAATTTGAACTACCCCCACTTTCACTTCATTTAGAAGAGGGGGATTCCTAAGTAAAAAGTTCTATTGAACTTTAATTTATTAGGCTAACCCCGCAGTCCTTGCGGTTAGAAGTCTTATTGCCTCATTTTTTATATTGATACTTGCGTTAATATCCCTATCATGGTGTGTACAACAAGAAGGGCAGTTCCATTTACGTAGGTTTAGATTTTTAACGTCTTTGTTTTGATATCCACAACAAGAACATAATTGGCTGGAAGCAAATGTTTTCGATACAACAATGACTTGTTTGCCGTACCATTTTGCTTTGTATTCTAACATGGCTCGAAACTGTGACCATGATACCTCGCTAATTGCTTTTGCTAACTTATGATTCTTTAACATATTCGATACTTGCAAATCCTCTATACCGATAACATCGTGGTTTTTGATGATTTCAGTTGAAATTTTGTCCAAGTAATCTTTTCTAGCATTTGATATATATTCATGAATTCTAGCTACCTTAATTCTTTGTTTATTCCATCGAGAGGAACCTTTTGTTCTTCTCGAAAGCACACGCTGTGCTTTTGCCAACTTTTCTTCTAAAAATCGGAAATATTTTGGGTTTTTGTAGATTGTTCCATCTGACAAAATGGCGAAATCTTTTAGTCCTACATCAATTCCAATGTAAGAATGTGTTTTTGGAAGTTCTTGCACTTCTGTTTCAACTAATAACGACACAAAGTATCTACCAGAAGGGTTCCGTCTAACTGTAGCATTTACAATACGTCCCGTTATTTCACGACTTTTGGCAAATCGAACAAGACCTAGTTTTGGCAATTTTATTTTGTTTCCTACAACGGCAATGTTTTCATTTGTTTGTTTTGTGATATAAGATTGTACGTTATTCTTCTTGGATTTGAAACGCGGGGCACTATTTTGTTTTTTGAAAAATCGTGTATACGCATCCGCAAGGTTGCGAACAGATGACTGAATCGCAATACTATCTACTTCTTTGAGCCAAACAAACTCTTTCTTCAAGCCAGGAAGTTTGGCAGAGCATGTACCATATGTTAAACCTTTTCCAGTTTCTTTATATGCGTGATCCCATAGGGATAGAAAATGATTGAATACAAAGCGAGAACAACCTATTGTTTTATTAATTAGAATTGCTTGTGCTTGATTTGGATAGATACGAAACTTAAAGGCTCTATTAATTATCATTTGATTCACCTCCATTTTAGTATATGACTATTATACACCGAACGTACATTCGATCGATAGTGAAGTAACACTTTATGTATGTCAAACAATTAAGATGGCTTCCTGCCATCCCTTGTTCGAAGCCAATTCATCTCCCACCTACTCACTTCGCGTTCCTTGAGGAAGGAGTCTTCTTGGCTAAAATGATAAAAAAAGAAAAGTAAATACCTTTAAAAATCCGATGAAGCGAGAAAACAGCTTATAAAAGTTAAAGAAAGCATAAACTTTAATAGCGTAGTAATTGAATCCTAATTCGTCTCAATGCTAACAACTTCAATAGAACAAAATCTATATGTTATTATTTTCCTTAACACTAATGTCATCCTATATTTAAAAGGGAGATGTTTCCATTGAAAATTAGTGAATTGTCTAAAAAGACAGGTGCAAGTGTTCGATCCATCAGGCATTATGAGAAAAAAATCTAATTACTGCTGTACGCCTTGAAAATGATTATCGCGAGTTCGATGAATCTGCTATTAAACGCATTCGAATTATCCAGCTTTATTTGGGTTTGGGTCTGACAACGGAACAAATTGAGGGAATATTGAAATGTGAGGATAGTGGTCCGGAAGACTATGAATTTTGTGAAGAAATGCTGGAAACTTATCAAGAGAAGTTGGATCAAATCAATAGACAAATCAGTGCATTGGATGTTGTAAAGCAGCGGTTAGAAAAACAAATTATACAAATGACGGATAAACGAAGATTGAGAGATACATAACTGGAAATTCCCCCTAGTTGAAATAACGAAATAATTGAAGATCCCAGTCCGCAATCATGGCGGAATCTGGGATCTCTTCAGACGACAATGATGTTATGCAGACGGTTTCCGTAGCAGTTCGGTCAAGCGAGAGAAACCATCGGTTGCATAGCCCTCGTTAATTGCCTGTTGGGTCACTGCCATTGCAGCACTCAGAACGCTGACGTCGAGGCCGTGGTGTTGAGAAGCATGGATAATGTGCTCCATTCCTGCTGAGGCCGAGATGATATTGGACTTGTCACCAGGATAGTAACCTGCGTCTACTTCATTTGCCAAATAAGTCATGATGTCGGGCATGATGGCTATGATACCCTGGGCATAGACAGCGAATTCCTTTGCCGGAATATTCTCGGCAGTGGCAAGAGCGAGAGCGTGAGCATAACCGCTCATGGATGTCCAAAAGAGATCAAGCAGGGCCACATCATATGCCGCCGCCCGGCCAGGATCTTCTCCAAGATAAGAGGCAGTGCCACCCAAGCTTGCTAGGGTCGCTTGATGGGTCTTAAAGACGGATTCTGGTCCACTATACAGGACGGAAGCTGCAGGAGTTCCGATGGTCGGAGTAGGGGTCATAATTGCCCCATCGAGGTAATCGATTCCGTATTGGGCAGCCCATGTGGCCATTTCACGGGCATGTTTGGGCGAGTCGGCAGTGAGGTTCACCAATGTCCGTCCTTTCAGGGCATCTCCCACGGGGCCGAGGACTGAATGGACGATGTTGTAGTCCAGAACACAGATGATAACCAGCGGGCTTGCAGCCACCGCGTCGGCAACTGAATTCGCAAGGATTGCCCCCTGAGAAACAAGGGGATTGGCTTTTTCGGCGGTGCGGTTCCATACTGTCGTAGAGTGGCCGTTCTTTAGCAACGCACCAACCAGCGCCTGACCCATCGGACCCAGGCCGATAACCGTAACAGGTGAATGATATGGGCCCGCCTCCACAGATACATCTCTATCTGATACTTGACTGATATTTCGTTTTTTCTCACTTTGATCATTTTTACTCAATGTAAATGCCCCCTTTCAGATGTTCAAACTTTATTCTAAAGTATGACACCAGTGTCATAGTCAACAGAAATATTTTTAGTTATAATATTTCAACAAACCAGTTATAAGTAATCTATTATCCCATTAAAGGGCGCTTTAATTAAATAAAAGAAGAGCGTATATTAGTGATATATAATATATGCTCTTCCCTATTTTTAAAGATTTTTATAATTTAGGTCTTGATAGATTATAAATGTAAACGTCAAATATTCCCCACCTACTATTTGTAAATAACCCATGAGATAATCTCCTTACATACTTTATGAGGTATCGATGTTATCTTTAAGAGAAATAAATTGAACATTTTTTTACGAATGATATCCATGATCTCGTATAGATGTTTAACGGAGCGGGCTAATCGATCTAGCTTATAAACTACAAATACATCTCCCTCGCGAAGCATATCCAAAGCTATTTGTAATTCTTGTCGATTCTTTTGAGCACCTGATACTTTTTCCTGGTAAATACGCTCACATTGAAAAGCACATGTTAGAAATGCGACAAGAGTGGGAGTGAGGCTATATCATACCTTACATGATCTCTGGTGTACTTAATGAACATCCACGTGTCGCCATGGCTTACCGTGATAGTGCCGATCGTGACAAATTCGTAGATTTTTATGACAAGGTAACATCACCCGAAGTCACTCTCGCTCCAGCATCGAAATAGGTTAGATTGTTAAAGGTACCTCTATTGTTTCTCGTAGACGAAACATACACTTCTCAAACATGCCCTTGTTGCCAAAGAAGAAAGAAAGTGCGGACACGTAACTACGTTTGTGTGTGCGGCTACGAAGAACACTGGGACATTCACGAGCCCGAAACATTTTGGCAAAAGAACTGTACGGAAAGATGTGTCATATCCCGGAAGAAACAAAGAGAAAGTATTTGTGGATTGCGTAAGCAAAAAGTAGTAGACGGTGTGTTCCCGCCCTTCTGCATGTGCAGAAGTTGCTTAGTCAAATGAAGAAAAGGAGTCCCTGCATAGGTGCAGAGAGGAGATGGAAAATCCGCTTCTCATGGGACCTTGTCTTTGTTGATGCTAAGAAACCCCCACTTCAAGCGGAAGCGAGTAAGTGGGGATTTCTTAGCGAATTATTTTTGTACTTAAATCACTTAATCTCTAAAATCATTGTTAGATCGATTGCATAATTCGTGCGAGTTCTTTTTCTAAAGCAGCGGGCTCGTTTGCATAATTGTAAATTCCTAAAAACTTCTCTATAGCCTCTGGATGGGAACTGATTAGCTTGTTGACAGCATCCTGTTGTTCAGATATGCGTTCATTCTTCGAAATTTGGCATCCCATGTGAAACCGAACCATAAACTCATCTTCTATTGCCTTTTGATATTCTTCAGACATTTGATTTGATTGATCGGATTGTCCCTTATATTTTGATAGAATATTGGATAATATACGTGCTCCACATATAGCATCATGGATACCCTGCGCCATGCCAGGATCTTTAAAACAAACTGCATCTCCAACCAACGCCCATCCTTTTCCCATTCCTTTATACCAGTAATTATCATATCCGAGAATGCCTTTGACCGGTTCTACTAGTTCTGCATTTTTCAAGCGCGCCCCAATTGTTGTATTCGGAAAGTTATCTGTAAAGAAATTGCGTAGACAGCTTTCCGGATTTAATTTCAACCGTTCTATCAATTCCTTATTTTCTAATGGGAAAATGCCGACAATTACATATAAATCATCATTCGTCGGAAAGAGAATGGCTGTGTTATCTTTTATCTTGTATACTTCAAATTTAGGGACATTATCGTGGCGAAATCCAGAGAAATACCCGAAATAGATGCCGACTGTTGCCGGAATACTTATTTTGAGTTCACTTTTTACCAGCTTGCGAATAATAGAGGATCGGCCGTCTGCCCCGACTACCAGGCGAGCTAAAAATTCTTGTTTCTCGTTGTCGCCGTCTAAACCTTTCACGCCTATCACTGTTTCGTCATCACGGATGACATCCGTCACACGAAATCCTTCTAAAACAGTTACATTCATTTGGGATTTGGCTTGTTCAAGTAGAATATGATCGAGATAAGTTCTTCTAATACAATAACAATTTCCCTCTCCGTAAACCTCAGGGATGAGACCTTCTATCACGGTATCCTCAAATTGAAATTTAATATCCCGTACCGGCGGTACTTTTGTTTCCAATAACTTGTCCAGGACACCGGTTTCTCGAAGAAGAGCGACAGTATTATTGAAAAAGGTATGGGTTGATAATGTGTCCCTTGGAAAATTCGCTCGGTCCACTAACAACACATGGAAACCTGCCTTAGCAAGATAAATTGCCAGGGTAGAGCCGGCACATCTAGCACCGGTAATGATGACATCATACGTCTTATTCATCGTATCACTCCATTTTCAAGTACAATTATTAACTTGCTTATCCATTAGCAGAGTTCTAAAGTTAATGCCCCTACAAGTTAAAGTAATGGGGAAAATTGATAAGAATGCACTACATACATAAAGTATGGAAGCTAAAACGAAATAAGTACAGAAAAAATTGGACATATAACTTACAATTTATATACATTTATATAATCATAATGAAGCAAAAGACGCATTATTTAAAATAATATTTCGCAAGACTATAAGGAGTATCGTCAGCATTTCGGAAAAAACTATGCTCTCCAAAAAATACAAAAAACCGTCCATCAGGACGGCTTTACTTTTTACATAATTGTCGTTCTCTTATAAATTAAAGTTAAAAGGAGTAAAAAATGAATACAATTAATAAAATCTTAAGCGATTTTGCTGATATAAATGCAGACGAATATGTAAGTAATTATTATGAGGTTAGTATTATGTCAGAAAATAAAAAGGACAATATTTTTGAACTAGCCAAAAAAGCGACATACGCTACTAGTAAAGACATATTAGAACTCATCCGCTTGAAAGAATGGAAAAAAGAATTCCTAATTTGCCAATATCCCAATGGAGAGTCTTCTTGGTTTGGGAAAATACCGTACGGATATGATTTAAATGGATTGACTCCCAAGGAATTTATAATAGAGCAGTTATTAAATGTATTCAAGCAAGAACCAGATGAGATTTATTGGATTAAATTAGATCCAGGAGATTATTATGCATGCTGTTATGAAGAATATTTGTTTAGGACAGACAAAGGTATTTATTTTTTTAGTATGCAAGTACACGATTGAATAATTGGGATTTGAAATATAGTTTTATTCATAAAAAAGATTGATAACCTAATAATAAAGAAGAAGTCTCCATGTCAAAGGAATAAGAATTAAATGAAGAATACAGATAGTCCAAGTGAATTTTGTATTTTTATTAATTCCTATTATGTTTTTGAAAATAAAATTAAAAAACCAAGCACCTAAAATTGTAACAGTTAACTCAAAAATCATGATTATCCATTCTAGTATAGTATGCTCTACATCAGGAGAAGCGCCAGCCATACCAAGAACAACTATAACTGGAAGTGAGGGTATGTAAACAAGTAAATAAGAAAAAAAGTAAAAAATATACTTTATCAATGTTTTTCCTTCCATAGAATCCACTCCTAAAATAGAAATAATAGTTAAAGGCGAATTATCAAACTTACTCAAAAGTTACACATGTTATATTTTAAGTATATAAAGTTAGTGCTTTTATCCATAAATGGAGACCTCTAAATAATGCTATTTTAGAGGTCTTCAATGGTTACATATCATATAATATCAAGAAGTGATAAGGAACTATAGCAAACAATTAGTCTACATATATACCAATCTAATTATAGCAAAAAAGCCAAGAATTGGAATCTCGGCTTTTTTTGCTACATACATATCAGAAGGTAATAAGGGACTGTAGCACAATTCAATCAATATTTTAAAATATATAATACTCAAAATAGATGATAATATACTATGAAATCATATCAATAGTAATAAGGAGCTATAGCTTAACCCTTTAAAATATATCCATATTATAACAAAAAATAAAACATAAATACAAACAAAGATCTGAATCTTCTGTTAAAAACAAATTGAATATGATGCTAATAATTTATATAATGTATGTAAGACTTTCTTTTTTTCTTTTTATAATCCATAAATACTACAACCCTTTCGGGGAAATGACTTTGTAAAGCAGCGTTGCTTGCAAAATTCATCTACCCGAAAGGGTTTTTTGTGTTTAAAAACAATTAAGCTTATGCCGTTAATATAGATATTTCTATAAAGAAAGGATGAAGGTAGTTGTATATATTTGAAAGGGAATTTTATTATGCAGTTACTCTAAAGGATTTGTAACACTTCCACTAACTTATTAAACAAATTTCATACTAAGTAGTAGGAGGAAAAATAATGCAAGTTACAACTAAAACGAATGAACTAAATGGATTTGAGCGAATAGCTAAGATTTTAGAAGAAGTTGAGATATCTGATACTCATCCGTGGATGATAGAAGTTCTTGTAGAAGGTAAAACGTATCAGTCTGCCTTTTGCTTTGCACATGTTGTTGCTGATATAGGTCAGCGTGTTCCCTTACTACTTTGCACAATAATTGGGGGCATTGATAGTACAGTACAAAGTATAAAAGCGGCAATTGATAATGGAATTTCTGATTTGAAGTTCGGTACAGGAGAAAAAAGCTCAATAAGTTATCAATTTGAATCACAGTTTCAGTTTTATGCTGAAAAGGGAAAATATACAACATTTCCAATTACAATTAATGGCCATAAAGCAATCATTATGGTACATGATTTAGTAAGAAAGGGATCGTATACCTTTTCATTTGAAGAGTCATCAGCTGTTGCAATTCGTAACGTTATAGGTGGGGAAAAGTATGGAATTGGTACTTTAAAGGAAGGAGAAGAATCTATTTATCAAGGATTATTAGATAAATAGGGGATTGAGACTTTGAGTCTATACCTTGTTACTATACAAGAAGTTATTTAAATATTTCCAGGTGTTAAAGTTCCATTTCAATGAATATGAAATGGTAAAAGAGAAGAAAAACCTTGTTTCAGAAGGCTGGTTGTGGAACCGCGTTAGAAGAGGTCAATAGTTTAACTGATTACATGCTTAAATATGCAGAAATTATATTAGAGAAGGTGTCACATGTGGTGAGGCCATTCTATATCCCTCTAATAAATTTGCCTTTAGAACATTTTCTTTCATAAAGGGAGGAAATTATAATGATAGGTGAAACTTTTAAAAATTTGTTAATAAGTCTGGCAGGTTTAATAGTGGGGTTAAGTGCTATATATTTAATAATTAAATATAGTTTCAAATTAACAGTAGAAAAAGCTATACCTAATTTAATAGCCTATGCTAGCTTATATTTACCGGGAGTTATAACATTTGGTTTAGTTGGATACTTTTCTAATTCATGGATTTTTGGAATTGTAATGGGTGTTATAGTTGAAGCAATTCGTTTCTATGGGTTAGGAAGAATACTAAATCAAATATCCTCTTCTTTAAGAGCGATGAAGGTGAAAATTGCTATAGCAAAAGCAAATAAAATAACAAATGCTAAAAACAACCCTTTAGAGGTAATTGAAGCTGCTGAAGTTAATATTGAAAAAGAGAAGATAGTGCAAGAGCAACCAGTAATTGAATTGAAAAAGGAACAGAAGGAACTTATAAAAACAGAAGAGTCAGAAATAATTGACCATGCAGATGATGTAGAAGATTTAGATGAAATGGAAGGATTAGAGCGTGTAGCGGTACTTGAGCACCTGGAAATGGTCGCAGAAACTAAAGAAAAATTACTGGTTAAAAATGGTTCTACAGTTAAGCGTGAACGTAAACAAGCAAAAACTACACCGGATACACAGGAAATTTATAAACAACTACAACTGGCTTTAGTTGGTGGGGATTCAGAAAAAAATAATGAAGAAATTAGTTTGGATTAATATAAAAGCTATCATCATGTTTAATGATGATAGCTTTTTGCATCTAGAAGTAAAAAGCTTTTTTTAATGAGCTAACTGTGGATTTAAAATAAAGTCGTACCGTTTGTAAAAATGAGTTTTTTTCATATTACACATTTGCATAACTTGTACCGCTGTAATATTACAAGCTTTCCACAAACGGTATGCTTCATAAAATTCTTCTGGAATCTCCTTTGGTTTTCTCCCTAACGGTCTGCCTTCTTTTTTTGCCAGTTCAATTCCTTGCCTTTGGCGTACTTTGTTTTTCGTTCGCTCTTCTTCTGCAAGCCAGGACAATATTTGTAGTACTAAATCAGTAATTAAATTACCGAGACTATCTTTATATTTCGTTGTATCTAGCAATGGCATATCCAATACGATAATATGTGCCTTAATATCTTGTGTGATTTCTTTCCATTCTTTTAAAATTGCTTCTTTATTTCTTCCAAACCTATCTAATGAGTGAATATATAAAATATCTCCTTCTCTCAACATCCTTTTTACTAATTGATACTAATCTCTGTTATAATCTTTGCCACTTTTTTTATCTATAAAAATATCACGTTCACTTTCAACATGTTTTTTAATATCTTCAATTTGTCTTCCCTCATTTTGGTCTTTGGTACTTACACGAACATAACCAAATTTCTTAATACTCATTATATTCTTGCTCCTATTACTCTCTTTTTCATTAATTATATCATTTTGCGTTCGTTAATTCCTGTTCGGAAAAAGGACGTTCGTTATTATAGGTTTAAGGCTTTTGTGAACGTTGTTTTTGTATGTATTAATACTGTACTTTAAAGTGTACCTTTTAGGATACATTATATTTGGTATTTCTTGTATTTTAGAAAATTAAATGTTTTAGTAGTTGAATTTGTATTTTTTATATTTATAGCAATTATTAAATGATAATTGGAATAGAAAGAAAAGTTGGGTGAAATTGATTATACATAGTGAACGAGTGAATCTCGTTACTTTAATAAATAGGGAGTTTTTATAATGAACAAAAAAATTAAGAAGAAAAGTAAACAGAATACTAATAAGCATGCACGAAAAAAAGAAGATGGGAAGAAAGGGAGTGTGCAGAAATTAGATATCGTTTCGAAGATTACGCTAGTAGTTCAGGTAATGACACTAATTAAAACGTTAATAGAATTTGCAAATTTGTTTTTATGGGGCACGGCAACGATTCTTTCTTTTTGGGGCCACTTATAAAAAACACATTAAATTTCAAATGCTATTTTTATCTCCAGAAGATACCTCCTTTTACGGTTTTAAAAGAAAATAGGCTAAATTACTTATGTTTTGAATTCATGCATCTTTTGATAAGGATAGGAAGAAAAACTCAAAATCATTCTAATTTTTGCATTCATCTACTTGAAAGATGAATGCTTTTTTTCGTACATAATAAAAAAATAAACATTTTTGTCACAAAACTCGTCTTTCTGGGTTCTTTATAATACAGGCATCAAATGAGAGTGAGGTTTTAACTGACATGTTAAAGATAAAAAAGGAAGAAAGGCCTGTCTCAGATGTAAAATTTGAAGACTTATTTAAACAATACTACGTTTACGTTGTGAAACAAATTCTATGGATTGTTAAAAATCAGCCTATTGCTGAAGAATTAGCACAAGAAGTATTTTTACAGCTATATAGAAATGATTGGAAAACAATTGAAAATGTACCTGGTTGGCTCATAAAATCTTCTACTTATGTTGCATATAAATATCTACGATCTGAAAAAAGACATCAGGCGAGAATAGATAAAACGATACAATATCATGAGGTTCAACCTATCCCATCATTAGATGATGATTGGATTAGAAAAGAAGAGATTACAAAAGTACAAAACGTACTTAGTAATATGAATGAACGAGATCGAACCATATTGTTAATGAAATTTTCTGGTTTTCAATATAAAGAAATCGCAGACGTACTTCATATCGACATATCTTCTATTGGAACACTATTGGTCCGAGCCAAACAGAAGTTTCGTAAGATGTATAAACAAGTAGAGGGGGCATAAAAAATGAATTGTTATGATAAAGGGTTTGTTCAAGCATTTATAGATGGGGAGCTTCCTCATCATACAAGAAAAAAATTCACAAAACATCTAGATACATGTGAAGTATGCCAAGATACATTACTTGAAATTAGTAAATTAAATCAATGGGAACATGTCATGTTAGAGGAAGAAACTATACACTCATCACAAGACATCAACATTGATATTGATCAAGCATGGAAAACATTTGAAAGTCGCACAAGGCTAGAAAATGTTTCTTATATAAATGAAAATACTGAACAGAAGAAGGGATTGTTTACGAATATGAATAAAAAATCAAAACGTATTATGTATGCGGCAGTAGCTGCAGCAGGAATTTTCACAACAGCTATGATTCCACAGGTACAAGTGGCAGCTACAAATGTTGCTTCGTATTTTTCGAATGAAGTTTCAAATGATAAGGTTGTAAACGAAGGTATGAAAGATGAAAATGGTGTCACACAAGATATGATGAAAAATGGCCAGTACATTCCGATTGATGAAAAAATTACAGACCAAGGTGTGACGGTACATTTCAAGGAATTATATATTGCAAATTCACGTATATCTGTTCATTATAGAATTGAAAAAGTGGATGGAAGTTTAGTACCATTTGAATTTGATACAAATGGATTAAATTTAAAAAATGAAGGCAAGAAAAATGGACAACAAGAAGAGAATCCAGAGTATCATGAGAAAGATGGAACCTTTTCACAATTATCATTTGTTCAAGGAGAAAATGGATTACCATTCAAGCTAAAAGCAGCTGGGCAAGAATTAGAACATGTAGGTATTCGTGATAAAGATCGACCAGAAAGTGTCCTTACATTTGTGGAAGGTCCTGAGGAGAAAGATTCCTTCAAGCAGCCACTTACATTAGATGTAAATATAAATAAAATTGGAAAGGTAGCTGGATCTTGGAAGGGACAAATTCAAATTGATCCTTCCAAATTGAAAAAGTAAGACAAATTGAAATGAGAAAAAGAATAGAACGATATGTATCTCATACGAAGCTTATATTATTTCTGGTTATACTTACATGTATTTCGTACATGATTTTCACTCTATCTCTTTTCATTAAATAATCACAAATCCGTACCTTATTTTTATTGAAATATTTATCGGACGAGGAATTAAGAAGCACAATTCAAGCGGCTACAAATAAAAGCGAATCTTTTAATGGGTTTACAAAATGATGATTCTTCGGAGGGGATGGAATTATTGCAGAAAATCATCGAGAAAGACAACGGAAAATTATAAAATACAATCATTTAATTGCAACTTGTGTCTTTTTTTATAACGTCTTTCAACTTACTCATATCTTGCATGAATACATCCAAGAAGGAAATGAATTAGACGAAGAAGTACTATCTGATTTGAGTCCATACCTTACCTTTCATATAAATCGATTCGGGAAATATGGATTGGATGATGATCGTCAACCACCCGATATCCAATTTGATATGGACATTTCGCCTAATGGATTACAAACTGCAAATTAAACAAAAATAGCCACAATCTATTTATACATAGATTGTGGCTATTTTATTAAGTGGCCCCCAAAAGAAGGAATCGTTGCCGTGCCCCTTTATGAGAAAAGTGAAAGAGTCCTAATTTAATAGGACTCTTTTTTCTTGTTATGGAAATGTTAGTTAAGCCAACCAGTTGTATATTCAGGATCAGCTTTTAAATTTAATACATGCGTGAATGACCAGAACCCTAAAGAACCAGTGGCTGCAATTTTAAATTTACCAGTTGCAAAAGCCCATCCAGCAGATGCCCAATGGTTTGCTCCTTGGTCGGTTACAATAATTGATGGATTAATATTAGTGTGTCCATTATCAGCACTTAATGTTTTCGTTACATCTCTTGAGCCTAATGGATGCTGGAATCTAACTTTCACCCAATAGATACTAGCGAAAATTCCATATACAACTACTTTGTGTGTTACATTTCTTTCTTTAACTGCATAACTTGCAAGAGTGTTTAATGGTGCCTCATTTTGAGGTTTAACTTCTTCGACAACGCTTGCTATGATAGAACCATTACTGAAAGATCTTGATTCACCTGGATTTAAAGTTGTAGTGGCTTGAAGTGCTTTTACAAATTCTTCACTATTAAGCGCTTTCACAAAGTTTTCCTTATCTTTATCACTTAATTGAACATACTGTTCATATGATTTTTTTGCTTCTGGATCAGTTGTAGCTAAATGCTTGATGTGGTTTTCCAATTCGATTTGTTGTTGTTCGATGGTGTTAGTTGTTGTTTCTATTGCGGCGAAAGACTGATTCACAAAAAGACCTGTGAACGTTAGTATGAAGGCTAAAAGATAGACGAATGGTTTTACTAGTTTTTTCAACATAATTCCCCCTATGCTTTGTTAATTTACGTAAATGCTCCCCTCAAATAAAGTAGTTTTAATTGTTATTAATCCTAAGAAAATTAATAGAACAAAAACTATAAAAATGATAATTATTACTTTTTGTTTCCTTGTAAATCGTTTCAAATTCTACACCTCTTTTCTTGTTCTCTATTAATAAATTATCATTCATTTCAGGGAAGTTAGCAAATTCGTAAATTTATACATATATTATACTTAATTGGTAAATATTTCAATATTTTACATGTAATTGAAATATTATGGTCAATTGGTTTATTTTGTAATTTATAATCTCGAATTCTTGTTCATTACTAATAAATGAAAGTTAGATTAATGGTTAAAAGTAGCAAGCAAAAATAAAAAGAACCTCTATTGGGTTCTTTTTATTTTGTTAATAAATATTTATGTTACGCATTGTAATGGGGTAATGACATAACTTTTTAGTATTTTATTGTGTTAAATAGTTTCACCATGTGCATATTGAACAAAATCTACCTTTTCTTTTGATACAGATTGTAAGTTTGTAGTGTTACTGAAGCTAAAAGATAAAAAACCTGTGACAATAGCAAAAATTAATAGAGATTTTTTCATTATTTTAAAGCTCCTTTCTCTGAAGCCTTTTCATCAGCTTCATTTGTCATGTGTAGATATTTGCTCGCTTTTTCATACGATTTTAACTCGTAAAACTTATTACCTAGAACAGCTGAATAATCTTTTACGTATTTCCATAACTCTTCTTTCTTAAAATAAGAAATCCCTGCCAAAATGATGTCTTCTAATTCATCTGTACTTATATTGTCATTTAATCCTTTTAGAATATTGAAATGATGATTGTACTCTTCATTTGAAATTTTTAATCCGTTTTCAATATTCAACCTAACAGCGTTTTTATCATTTAATTTGAAATACTCCTGTGCTAATAAGAACAATGTTTTTTGGTTATTTAAAAGTGATCCATTTAGGTATTTAATTGCTAGTTCGGAAAGATTTTGATCTGCATACAATAATCCTAAATTATGTTTCACTTTTGCTGATAGTTTATCCTCGTCGTGTTTGTTGAAAGTATTTAAAGCCGCAAGGAAGTGTTCTTCCGCACTTTCATACTGACCGAGGGAAGTACAAGCAAGACCTAGTGTGTTATTACAAGCAGCAACTTTGATTTCATACCCTGTATGCTTTGAAAATAATTCCTTTGCCTTGGTAGTATATTTGATTGCTGGTAGTGGTTGATAAATATGATAGTGGAAAGAACCAAACATATAATTAAATTCAGCTATTTCAATTTCATCTGGAATGTCTTTTAATAATGATTCAGCTTTTTCGTATTGTTCTTTAGCGGAAGTGTAATCTCCCATGTTAATTGAATAAATTGCTTTAAAAAAATTATGATAGTATTTTAGGAAGACATCTGCTTGATCAGGCATACGATTTATCTTTTCTAAACTATCTTTATAGTTATTAACGTCATGGGTAAGTAACTTATATCTAAAATCTAGTAATGAATAATAGATAAGTATATTTTGATCTTCTTCGATTTGATGGATCTTACTATCAATTTCTTTCTTGTAATTTGTAGATTTTAGTACATGTTGTGAAATGATGGATTGATACCAATTGTTTAGTAGATTTGTTATTTCTCCTTTGGAGACAGTTTGCACATTCATATTTAATCCCCTCATTCTATTAGTATATATTTCCATAATCTTACCATGTTAACGAAATTTCAAGCTGGTGTTGTTATTGAAAAATAAAAAACTGATTATTCAGTTTTTTAAAAATGACAGGAAGAAATTTCTTTTTTGTTTATTAGATTTTTATATATAGGATGCGACATGTTATTATTCTATCCGGTTGAATGTTATTTATAAGTAATTTATAATCCAAGTAAGTGTTATTTATAAGTAACGAGGAGAGTTGTGATTTGAACCATAATCTTGCCACTTTGGCAAAGTTATGGTTCTTTTGATTTGTGGCAAACTTATGGTTCAAAAATAGAGCATATCTATTTCTATGTATGCAATTCACTTGAATTTTTTAATGAATATTTTTATCTTGATAAATCTCGATATTCCATGTAGGATAAAAAACTATAGTATATTTTAGTATAAAATTAGAGGTGAATCAGTATGTATTTAGCGCCATTATTTGAAAACGATGTACCAGTAGCACTTTTCCGCTCTTAATAGAGAGAAAGTGACTACATCTCTCCGTTAGGGGCTTTATAGACCTATAGAAAAAGCGGAGGGTACAAAAAATGAAAAACACCTTATTAGGTTCTTTATATTTAATTTTAGCTTCTAGTATTTGGGGCGGCATGTATGTTGTTGTTAAAGTATTAGTATCGGTCATTCCACCGTTAGAACTTGTATGGTTGCGCTATTTAGTGGCTATTGTTGCACTTCTTATTATTGGATTTGTAACAAAACAAAAATGGCGCATTGAAAAGCGTTATTTTTTAATAATCATAACAATTGGAGTAATTGGTTATGCTATTTCGATTGTTACTCAAGAAACGGGTACAATGCTTTCTTCAGCACAGATGGGAGCCGTTATAACTTCTTCAACACCAGCGTTTATGGTGTTGTTTGCTTGGTTAATACTTAAAGAACGTTTGACTTTTAAAAAAGGTATATCTGTTTGTTTAGCGACAATTGGAGTCATTATTATTGTCGGAATTGGTGACTTAAATACGTCAAGTGTGCTTGGCGGTATTTCTCTTCTTATTGCGGCTTTAACTTGGGCGCTTATGTCTGTTCTTGTAAAACGTCTGCCAAGTGATTATTCGCAAATTGTGGTAACCACTTATTCCACCTTGGTAGCTTTAATTGTGTTAACTCCTTTTGTTTTACCAAGGTTACATGCAATTGATATCTCTCAGCTAACTCGACCAACTATTTGGGGAGGACTTTTATATTTAGGAATTATCTCAACAGCCGTTGCATTTTTACTTTGGAATCGAGGATTACAAATGCTCAATGCTTCAAGTGGAGGATTATTTTTCTTTTTTCAACCTGTTGTTGGAACATTACTTGGATGGCTTATTCTTGGAGAAAAGATAGGTGTAACATTTTGGGTAGGTTCTGCCTTAATTTTGATAGGAGTTCTATTAGTTATTAGAGAGAAACAAGATTAATTAAAGATTACTTCATTAATAAATAATTGTTTGTAGAATGATAATTTTTCAGGAGGAATAAATATGGCAACTTTTGACGATTTCCAAAAATTAGATATGCGTGTAGGAGAGATTATCCGTGTAGAAGAATTCCCAAAAGCAAGAAAGCCAGCATATAAGCTTTGGGTTGATTTTGGGGATGAAATAGGAATTAAACAAAGTAGTGCGCAAATAACTGAATGTTATGAGCTATCCGATCTTATTGGTAAACAAGTACTTGGTGTGGTAAATTTCCCACCAATGAGGGTTGCTGGTTTTAGTTCGGAAGTATTAGTGATGGGTGTTTATGCAGAACAAGGTGTCGTACTGATAGAACCTCAACAAAAAGTAAAAAAAGGGGACCGATTGGGTTAAATAGCTGTCACATTTATGTGTGTTAACATGACGTTTCTAGGTAAATAGCAAACAAAAAGGACAAACTTATACTAATTAGAGTTTGTCCTTTTTTATTTTTTAATCTGTCTATAATTAGAGACAGATTAAACAGCAATTTGGATTCTTTAATGAAAAAGGAAAATATCATTACTTTAATTCGCATTATTTTTAGGCAAACTTATGGATAAATAACAAACTCACGGCAAAATTATAAGTAAAGTGACAAGGGTGATAGTTATGTTGTTTATGCTAGATGAAGTCATGACACCAAGGGAAGCGTGCGATCGTTGGGGGATAACACAAGATGCTTTGCGGATGAAATTGAAGAGAGGTAAAGATAACAAACTAGTAGACGAATTAATTAAAGGCGGAAAAATTAAATACTACAAACCTGAAGGGAAACAACGAGGAGAATGGATTTTAACAATAGAAGCTATGAATATTCTTTTCCCTAAAAAATAGCTAGATATATTGGTTTTTTTATATAATAGAAAAAACAAGTAATATTAAGGGGAAGGTGAAAGTCTTTGTTTGTAAATCATGATGATGTTAATTCAAATATAAAAGAGGATGCCAAGCTATGGCGCTATATGGATTTTGCTAAACTAGTGAGTTTATTATCTAATGAGTCATTATATTTGTGTAGGTCAGATAAATTTAGAGACGTATTCGAAGGACGTCTATTTGGTTTGGAAAATGTGAAAAAGGTTCTAGAGAATCAGAGTTTAAGGATGGGTAACGAATCTGTCTCGGAAGAGTATGATGATTTAGATGGGGGTAAGAGTTTCGTATTTGGAAGTTATGATGAATATTCAAAAGTAAAACTTGAAACAGCGGAATTCATAAGAAAGAATGTATTTGTAAACTGTTGGCATTTAAATGAAGAGCAATCTGCTGCAATGTAGGATTTATATGTTAAAAGTGGTGAAGGAATAGCTGTTCAAACTACTTTCGGAAGGGTTAAACGGAGCTTGGAGTGTTGTGGGAAGGGGATATACATTGGAAAAGTGGAATACATAGACCATATAAAGAGAGAGAATTTTATCGGAGATAACATTATACCATTCTTTACCAAAAGACTATCGTTCAAACATGAAGAAGAGGTAAGGGTGGTTTATTCAGCTCTTAATGAAAAAGGTTTTTGGGATGATGCAACAAAATACGAAGATACGCATGGAATAAACCTCAAAGTGGATCTTAATGAATTAATTGAAAGTATTTATATTTCACCTGATGCGCCATCTTGGTTTGCAAGCGTAGTGGAAGTTATTCTTGAAAAATTCAATATAGATGCTAATGTTATCCATTCGAAATTATATGAACTGAATTAGAATATCTACAAGGATGATTATGACATCTGTAATACTAAAAGGAGCAAATTCATTTGCTCCTTTTTACATAAATTCCACATAAAATTTAGTGTCGATGATTCCGAAAGCAACTTTACATGGAAACGGATTTTTTTCTACTGAAGCAGCACGCATACAAGAAAGTACCCAATGTTCTAGTTCTAAAGGTAAACGATATGCTTGAATACTACCATCATTGTTTTTTACTGTTATAATCGGTGCATTTACCCTGGTTGTAGTAAAATCATCCGTTGTTATCATTGCTACTGCATCATTAGTGTAAAAACCAGCGTTTAACACCTCATAAACCATTCCGTCTTCCTCATTAATAATCATAGGTATATTTAGAAAGGGGTATTTTTTAATATCATTATGAATAACTACTCCTGCTGTGTTCGTCCTTAATTGATTTCCTTGCATTTTTACACTCCCTTAAATGAACCTAACTTGATAACGTTAATTAGTTCTATTTTACACCTATTATATTAGAAAATTGCAGTTTTATCTTGTTATAAAAAGCATCGGTACATATAACAGCACTATTTGATGGGTCTATATCAACAACAGTCATATAGCTAGAGAGTAAATAACCGTCTTCGTAGTATGTAATTAGTATTTCTTCTTCAGATAATAAGGAACATAATAACATGTTCTCAATCAGTTCTTTTTCTTCAACGGTTAAGATTGGCCGAGTTACTTTGTTTTTCTCCTTGATGATTTCACGTATATCAGCAAACTGTTCAGGCATTGCTGCGAACGGAGACCATTTGACCATTCCTCTTCCTTTGGGCATATTGGCGTTACTCATGATTTATGTCCTCCAATTAGTGTGTTTCTGTGTCTAGCTGTAGCGCTATGCGTGTAGGAAATCCCACGTAAAATGCTGTTCTTCCCAAACTTTGTGCGTATTTCATCCATTACTTTTGTCAACTTCATTTCTTGTTCTCGTTGCGTGACATCATCAAAAAGAGAAATTTGTTCTTCTCCCTCTTTAAGTAGGTTTGTTAAGGATATATTTATGCTGCGAATGGGTTCGCCAGTATATTGTTGATGTAAAAAGTATGTACAGATATGATATATATCCATTGTTAAATTTGTTGGGCGGTTTAAAGTATGTGTTTTTCTAATGCCACCAGTATAACTCTTGCTATAACCGACAGAAAAATGAATGGTTTGAGCAAGTTTGCTTTGTCTTCTAAGCCGATAACAAACCTCTTCTATATGTTCCAATAGAATAATCGGAAATTCTTCTATTGTGTAGTCACGCATTAAAATTTGGCTTTTCCCAACAGAAGTTGTGGCAAGAACATATTTTTCTGAAATGCGACTAAAGTCGATTCCGTGGCTATGTAAGTGTAATTCTTCTCCAATCTTGCCAAAGCTCTGTTTTAAGTATTTAAGGGGATAATTGGCTAAACCTCCAATAGAGTATATTCCCTTTCTATTTAACTTTTCTTCTGTTTTATATGATATACCCCAAAATTTATTAAGGGGTCGTATGCTCCATAGTTTGGTAAATATATCCTTGTACTGCCATAAAGCAATTCCATCTTTGTTTTTCTTAGCTTCAATGTCTAGGGCAACCTTACTCATGAGTGGGTTAGGAGCAATTCCGATGGTACATTCTATTCGTGTATGATCGTATATTTCACGCTTAAATTTCATTGCGAATTCATATGGATCTTGGGCAAATAAATGAATATTGGTGAAAATCCTCAATAGGAACGTATTGCAAAGCTAATTTTGTTATGTAATTAGAGCATTTAATGTATGTACTCATAATTGGATTTATAACAAGAATGTCTTTTCTGCGAGGAATCTCGTATAATCTTGCCATCTTCTTTACATCCAATGTTTTTATAGTCGATAATTGATTCCATAGAAGTAGAAAAAGCATTATTAACAGAAAAGAAAAGGATAAACCAAAATGAGAAGGAAAATGAACTCGCATTGCGTAAAGTGTGTTTTTGTTAAAAATTTAAAGCTCGAGGTAGGTTACCTTAAAGAAAATGTTTTATCTATACACAAAACGAACTTTGAAAATTGGGAATTAGAGTTGAGAGCAGATGAAGAACAATTACATTATTTTGAAGAAGCAAAACAAATAAAGTAGAATTTGCTATTTATATTCAATATATGAATCGTTTAACAGGAAAAGCGATAGTGAAAAGTATTGAAGAAAATACAATTGTAGTAAAGAGGGAATTACTGTTTTATATGGTTATAGATATGTATCATCACGTTGAAAATACTTTGACCTTTAAACAGAATAAAATAAACAAATTAAGGGGTAGGTAAGATGGGGAAATATGTGAAAGGCCAAAAGGTAGTTGCCTATACATTACTAGGATTAGCACCATGTACAGTAGTAAGAGTTGGTTGGTTCTTTATTATGGTAGAAGAAGAGGAAACGAAACATTTATATTCTGTTACAAAGAAGAAGCTAACTCCTATATAGGAAGAAGCGAACTACTTAGTAGAAGAGAGTATTGATGAAGATAGTGTATTCGATATAGGTAGATTGTTTGCTAAAATAGAAGCAGAAGACATGGAAGTTGCAAAGAAATCATTTGAAGAAAATGAAGACTTCAAGAAATACGAAGATTTTCATAATCCATCAGAAGGGAAACTGTATGGTGACGAGTACTATACAACAATTAAAACAGGTAAAGAGCTACTAGAACAATACTTTAATCGTGAAGAGCTAGAGCGTAATGGTACTAATTAAATTAGATGTGAAAAACGTTAAAGGTAAAATCTCATTTATGATAGATATATAGACTGAAAAATTTTATATTTCATTATTGGGAGGACAATATTATGGATTTGGTAAACAAATTTTTAAACGGTTTGAAAGAAGCCTTATCAACAGCTGATCTCGAAGCATTAAATAAAACATACGGTGCTACCAAAGAGGATATTGATATATTAAGAACGAAATATCCAAATTGTCCAGAATCATTAATCTCTTTACTTGAAAATATCGATGGTACATATTGGCGGAAATATGGAGAAAACGAAGTCTCGGTATGTATTTTAGGTTCAGATGTTGAAGAGTATCCATATTATTTGCTTTCTACACAGGAAATGATCGAAAGTTCAAAAGAAGGAGAAGACGTCTCCTGTTTTTTAGAATACCAAGATGACGAGGATGCTGTTGACCCTAAGATAAATCCAGAAGGACTTCTTCCTGGCACGTACATTCACTTTTCAGATTGTATGAACAACGGTGGAACATCAAAGCTGTATATTGATTTTAATCCTTCTGAAGAAGGGGTATGTGGTCAAATAATTCGTTTTTTACACGACCCTGATGAATATGAAGTGATTGCAAACAGTTTTGATGAGTATTTACAGGATCTTATTGATGGTAATTTTAATTTTCTAGGCGAGGAAGAATAATCTCAATAATTGGTGAAGAATTATACTTAAACTAACAGGTTCTTTATTTGAACTAGATTTAAATAACTTTATTACTGAATTTTGTCTACAAACACATTTAAAAGATTAAAAATTAAAGAATTTTAAAGAGCCTTACTACAAAATGATTTGTAACGAGGCTCTTATTTTGAGTGTGGGATGCGAGAGATTTCTAGAGATAATAATTTAGAGGAATTACAAGAGGCAAATCTAAATCATATACGCGAATTAAACAATTATTGGACAAACAGGTTAAGAGATAAGTTGGTTAAATATACTTATTTTGAATTAGCAAAGTAGGTTTTAGTTTGATAATAATGTGATTAAGAAATAGACGAATAATAAAGATTTTGGCACAAAACGAAGTTATTTGCAATCGCTTTTTATTGGAATCACAAGTTTTTATAAGTTTAGACACCCTGATAACATAATAGCCTGTTTGCATGTGCTACCTTTTTTTATGTACAATAGTAATAAGATATGATATAGACAGGGAGAGGAAATCCATGTCCACTAAATTAGTGAATTTACGCATTGATTTTGCTTTTAAACAGTTATTTGGAACAAAAGGAAATGAGGAAATTTTAACTGGTTTCCTAAATGCAATTTTAGAGGAATCTTTAGATGCACCTATTACTTCGCTACAATTAGATGATCCACATCTCCATAAATCTTATGAAGATGATAAGTTATCGATTTTAGACCTATTAGCAACGCTAGATAATGGAACGCAAGTAAATATTGAAATTCAGCTTCGAAATACACATGATATGGTAAAACGATCTTTATATTACTGGAGTAAACTTTATACATCCCAAATGCAAGAAGGAATGCCATATCGTTCACTTCGGAAAACTATTACCATTAACTTACTAGATTTTATTTTATTTTCTCAGGATGATGCATTTCATACCATCGGACAATTATGGAATACTAAAATGCAGCAACTCTTAAGTGACGACATTGAAATCCATTTTGTAGAGATACCGAAATTGGTAAAACAATGGCGTGAAGAAAAAGTCAACCCGTGGGAAAATACATTTGTTCGTTGGATGTTATTATTACCAGCACATGAAGATGAACATTTAACTCAAACATTGGAGGAGATTGCGATGAATCAAGATCCAATTTTACAGAAGGCAATAAATAAATGGGAAAATATGAGCCATGATTCCTCTTTCCGAACAGCGTATGAAGCTCGAGAGAAATTGCTTTTAGATGAACAAGCCAAGCTAGCACATGCAGAAAAAGAGGGTATGGAAAAAGGGATTGAGCAAGGTAAGATGCAGATGATCCGAGGAATGCATGAAATTGGTGTACCACTTGAAACTATTGCAAAAGCAAGTAAGCTGAGTGTGAAGGAAATAGAACGTATCTTAAATCTAAAATAAATATATGTGAGTATACAGAACTCATGAGTAGAAAAATTAGACGTTCATTATCATATAAGGTTAATGGGAAAGCATTGCTGAAGATTTCAGTAGTGCTTTTTCTATATCAAAAAGGAAATTGATCTTTTGTTAAAAAAATCAATTTCCTTTTTGCGATTTAAAAATATTTTAAATTTGTAATAAAGGAACCTAAATCATAACCTGTTTTTATTATAGCTATAGCTGAAATTACAGTTAATGGATATTTAATATATGGATTGTTGAGGCGTTCCATTATGTTTTTCATGTTGTAAACCTCCATGGCATTATTTATATCTTTGTATTTATTATACTTAATATAAGGATTAATAGTAAGTGCAATGTAAAGAAAAACACTTAATTGAAGGAGAACTAAACAAAATAATGGATAACAAAACTTTCATTTTTATCATTCCTTCTATAAGTAATTAGAAGTCAGTATAGGATATAGAAACAGTTCTTAGGAAGAAACTATTAGGCAATTGAAATAAGCCTCTACTTTCACCATATTTAGTTTAAGGATTAGATTGTCCGATTCTTTTGAAACATAATTATAATAATTCAATTTTAATATCATAAGCAACCCAATTATTATATAGAAATACAAATTCAATGACTTGAATTCAATGTTTTGTTACGCTATAAATAGCTTGATTTGTTTTTAACTTAAACATATTAAGAGTACTTAATAATTTTTAGGAGGCTTTTTTGAATGAAGTTATGTAAGGCGAAAACCTGGTTACCATTATCTGCTGCAATGATTACAGTAGTATCAAATCCAGTAGGGACTGCGGCTTCAACGGTTTATACGGTTCAAAAGAATGATACCCTAGAAGCAATAAGTAAACAATATGAGGTGTCCGTACAATCACTAAAACAAGAAAACAATAAAGCAAATGATCAAATTAATATTGGAGAACGTTTAACAATTCCGATATCGTCAACTGCAAACAAATATGTTCAAAAAAATAATTCACCAGTTTCAACTAATACATATCAAGCAATTTACCAAGTAAAAAGTGGGGATACATTAAGTTCTATATCACAACAATATAAGGTTTCAATACAGTCTTTAAAACAAAACAATAACGTAGATGAAAACCATATTTTTGTCGGTCAGCATTTAAAGATTGATACTGGTATTTCATTACAAGAAGTGGACTTAATGGCTCGATTGGTAAATGCAGAAGCAGGAGGAGAACCGCATGCAGGAAAGGTTGCAGTTGCAAAGGTAGTATTAAATCGTGCTAACGCAAATGGTTTTCCAAATACAATTACAGACGTAATTTATGAACCCATTAAAAATGGTTACGCATTTACTCCTGTTACAGACGGTAGAATTAATCAGCCTGCTACACAGGAAGCAAAAATGGCAGTAGAAGAGGCTCTTACTTCAAAAGGAACAAATTCTGATTGGCTTTATTTCTACAATCCCAAAACCTCGACTGATAAATGGATTACAACACGTCAAACCGTTGCGAAAATTGGAAACCATCTGTTTGCTAAATAAAATAATCGTACATTAATAGGTTTTCAATGAGATAAGGAGAGGTTATTTTTGCGTGTAGTTCATTCACTATTAGCAATATTAGCAGTTATATTTTTAATTTGCGGTGTTATTATTCACGAGTATGTATTGGTGTTTTTGGTTGGGATTTGTTGCATGGTGATAGTAAGTTTTATAATTTCCAGTATACGTAATTGGAAAGAGAATAGAAAGCGTATTTCTATCTTGTATTTTACCTGTGTATTAATATTATTGCTATTAACAATATATCTTTTGTTTGTCACCTTTTATACACGTTCTTTTGAATTTTAGTACTATTATATAAGCTAACGTGGTTCAAAAATCAAAAAAATGATGAATACCTCAAAAAATAACCAGCTCGATTTATTGAGCTGGTTATTACATCCAGAAATCCTCAAAGTCTACGCTGTAACCTTTTCTTTTTAAGGCCCTAATTAGTTTTTGGCCATTTCCTAATGAAGGCTTAAATGTATTTGAACGAGAAATACGACTAATTGTATTTTGATTTACTCCACTCCATTCCTTTAATTCGGTTTGAGTAATATTATTTCTCCTTAAAAACTTACCAAACTTTGATAATGGTTTCCCCAAGCCAAACATTGTGAACACTCCTATTCTTAAATCCTCTATTAATCACATCTTTACCAAAGCCTGATTTTTTTAAACAAAAGTGTTAATAATGTACAAGCCCCACGCAATATGATGTATCAAGGTAGTCACTAGGGGATTTAGCAAACTTATTATCAGAAGTAGATACCAAATCAACTAGCCTTTGTACTAGTAAAGTATCTACCAAGTTAACAATCAAGATAATGCTATCAAGGTAATAGGCGTATAATCCCTATATTTTATCTAGTTTGTTCATTTTGTTTATAGAAGGGGGCATTTAAATGCTTGGTAGGAAGGAAACAATTTCTTTTCGTGAATGTATGAAGAGACCCTACGAAGAGAAAGAAAAGAAAATACGTAAATACAATTCATTTAGTCCTTTTGCATTCCTTCATATGTCGGATCAGGTACTACATACTTACATTGCATTAGGAGTAATGGGAACGGTTTTAATAGGGGCAGTCATGTTAGAAAAATATTTGGTGCGACATGACTATATATCGGCAGCTAAATTTATAAGTGAGGGTATTTATTACGGCATGAGAATAGGTGGAGTTTGTTTGATTGGATATGTATTTATTCGTATCCTAATTATGTTTTAGGTGGAAGCATATGAGAATGATAAAGAATTGGCTTCATACAAAAAGGTTAAGGAATCAACTTATAGAGGTATTTGGAAAAGCAGGTCTATATACGGAACATCAAACACGCGGAGGGAAAGTACCTACTTATCCAAAGGTACATACTGTTTCTGTCTCAGCAGAAAGTGTGAGATATGTGTTTACCATACCAAACGGTTTAGATCCACAGAAGATTGAAAAGAAGTGGTTTTGTTTCCAGCAAATATTAGGGCGGAATATTACGATTGAAGGGGACGTGAAAAAGTTTGTCCTACATGTATTTCGTTCAAATGCTGGACTAAAATCGTACAATTATTGTTATAGAGAATGGCAGCGGCTATTAAAAGATTACCGTTTGCCTGTTGTGGTCGGCAAGGACCAATTCGGAAAAATGATTGCGTACGACATGATTGGTTCCAATTCACCGCACTTATTAATCGCAGGAGAAACGGGAAGTGGGAAAAGTAGTATGGTACGTGTTGTGCTATCCACACTCATTCAATATATGTCTCCTAAAAAGTTGCATTTGTATCTTGGTGATTTAAAAAACTCTGAATTTCATTTTTTACGTAGAGTGAAGCATGTAAAAGAAGTTTGTATGGAAGAGATCGAAATGAAAATAATGCTTCAAAAGTTATGGAAGGAAATCAGGGAACGAAGAAAACTTATGGAAGAATATGAAGTTGATCATATTGATGCGTATAACAAATTAAATCCACCTCATCAAAAGCCATATATTTTGCTTGCTATTGATGAAGTAGCTATGCTTAAAGATGAAAAAGAGTGTATGGCTACAATTGAAAAGATTTCAGCAGTCGGGAGATCACTTGGGGTTTTTCTTTTGCTTAGTATGCAGAGGCCGGATGCCAAGGTGCTAGATGGTAAGTTAAAACTTAATATGACTGTAAGGCTGGGCTTTAAATGTGATAATTTGATTAATAGTAATATTATGGGTACTCCTGGTTCAGAGCATTTAAAGCAATCTGGACAAATGATTTTTAAACGCAATGGATTAAAGAAAGTGCAAGCTCCTTATTTGGAATTAAGTAAGGCGAAACAAATTGTTGAACCGTATTGTATGTCTAAAGAGGAGAAGATACTCAAGAATTCATCGCAAGTAGAAATTCCGTTATTTGGGGTGTTAGATAATGAAGAGTAGAGATAAAGGAATTTTGAATGATTTGAAGCAATTTAGATGCATGTCCCGAGACGATATTATTGACTTGCATTTTCAAGGCTTAAAGAATGCGATAACCTGCTGTAATACGGTTATGAAACGATTAAGAAGAGACGGTCATGTTGATGCAAACGTATTGCAACATCCATACATTTATTTTCCGCAACCCAGTTCTATCAGAAAGACGAGTCAAAAAATCCCTCATTTTCTTGGTATTGTGGACGTATACAAACAACTTGTTCATTATGAAAATCCTAAATTATTCAAAGTGGAACCAAAGTATGGGAAGGAATATATGGAGCCGGATGCTTTTACTATATGGCGTAGGTCACCATTCTTTATTGAACTTCAAAAGTCAGTGTACAGTAAAAAGATAATGCAAGATAAGATAAATAGATATGAGTTATACTTCCATAGCCAAGAATGGCATAATGAATCTTGGCAACCGAAAATTTCTAAATTCTTTCCTTCAATTCTTATCATTACCGACAAATATTACGACGTTCAATCTCCTTATTTCCGTATATTCCAGGCGAATTCTATAGAGAGTTTTATGAATAATTTAGCGGTAAAACCATAAAATAAGCTACTTTTGTTCTGAATTCACATGATTTTCAAAATCAAAATTTATGGATGTTAATATTTGTTATATAATATACTTGTCAAAGCATTACCCCTGTAGTATCTATGATGAATTTGCAAGATAGTTTTTTTATCCCGTATATTCACCTTAAACTGAAAAGAACTTGTAGAGATTCCTACAAGTTCTTTTTGTTGCTCTTATAAACACGAAAGTCTCCTTTTTTACTCCAGTAATTTCACTTAATAAAGATTATCCCTTTATTGAACTACTCCCACTATTACTTCGTATAGAAGAGGGGGAATTAATAAGTAAGGGGCTCTATCGAATTCCAACTTATTAGTAGGCTTTCACTATAGTCCTTGTGGTTAGAAGCTTTATCGCTTCATTCTTCCAATTGATACTTGCGGAAATCTCTCGATTATGGTGTGTACAACAAGAAGAGTAATCCCATTTTCGTAGGTTTAGATTAGTAACGTCTTGGTTTTGATATCCATAACAAGTACATAATTGATTTGAAGCAAATGTTTCCGATACGATAATGGTTTGTTTGCTATACCATTACGCTATCAAGCTAACAAGGAAATCTAAAATATTAATGAGGATTTTTTTAAAAATGGAGACGCTTTATCAGTAAGAGAAATATGTAATTATACATATCCCTTTTTTATAATGTTTTTATATACAAAATCCTTTACGTATGCATTATTGATTATATTCAAAATGTCACAGGCCTTGATATGTCTGTAAAAACGTATCAAAATTTTACTTTAAGACACACGGTATATAAATTTTTGATTGGGCAAATTCCTCTTTTTTAGGAAGAGGATAAACACCTACTATAAAAATTTTCACAACAGAGCCAGATAACGTGATAAAGTATGTATTGCTGTGCATGTAAATATAAAAAAAAGCCTTACAAAATGATGTTTGTAATGGTTTAGCTTATACAATTTTAGGAAATTAATAGCATTTTATGACGTTATTATTAACCTAGTTTCCAAGAAATAGAGGTGAATGTAGGATGACTAAACCTTTTAAAAAAAATAGTCGTTATATGGTTGGGTTGGACAGTCTAAGGGGGCTAGCTATACTAGGTGTTATTTTGTATCATATTAATTTTAATTGGATGCCTGGAGGGTTTTTAGGAGTTACAGTATTTTTTGTACTTTCAGGTTATTTAATTACAGATATTCTAGCCATGGAGTGGAAGAGAAATAAGAGAATTGATTTGAAAAAGTTCTGGCTTAGTAGGGCAAGAAGATTGCTTCCAGGAATGCTTGTCATGCTCGTTATAACATTGGCATGGATTACGATTTTTCATAGTTCTTTACTTGGAAAAATGCGTGGAGATTCATTAGCGGCATTATTTTATGTTAGTAACTGGTGGTATATTTATCATAACTTATCGTACTTTGATAATTTTAACCAGCTTTCTCCATTAAATCATTTTTGGTCGTTAGCAGTCGAGGAACAATTCTATGTTGTCTGGCCGTTTATTATTAGTTTAGGACTTTACTACATAAAAAAACAATCCCGTATGATTTTATTGATTTGTCTAGGAGCGTTTGCTTCAGCTTTAGCAATGGCAAATTTGTATGAACCTGGAGTTGATCCGAGCAGAATATATTATGGTACAGATACGAGGGCCTTTTCCTTACTTATCGGAGCGGTACTTGCCTTAGTTTGGCCAAGCAATAGGCTTGCTAATAAAATTATCCCAAAGGCGCGTTTCATTCTTGATGTAGTGGGGGGCATTGCTCTTATTATTATTTTGGTTATGTTTTGGAAGACCAATCAATATGATCCATTTCTATACAAGGGAGGAATGGTTCTCTTATCAATTGCAACAGCGTTGTTAGTGGCAAATCTAGCTCATCCAGCTAGTCGCATTGCTCAATTTTTACGATTTAGACCTTTACGTTGGGTAGGGGTAAGATCGTATGGCATATACCTCTGGCATTATCCAATTCTCACATTAACGACTCCAAAAGTAAATGCGGGGGATTTTTCAATAATAAGAGCAATCCTTCAATTTCTTCTAATAATATTGATTGCGCAAATTTCATGGAAGTTTATCGAAAAACCAATCCGACAAGGTGCGCTCCGGAACATTCAGTTTAAGAACTTAAGACTTCAAAATGTCACTTTAGGTGTTAAGTTAGCTTTAGTTTGTTCATTATTCTTTTCGTCAATAGCAGTTTTAGGGTTATCGAATGCTAGTAAGGCTAAGGAGAATTCTAAACAAGATAAGGTGGAAGCAGTACAAACACAACCGGTGCCACATCCAGTTGCAGTTTGGGAAAATCCAAATCAAGAGACGCCTCTAAATCAAGGGGAATCAAAAGAAGTAAATTCTGCACACCCTAAAAATCCACTCACAGTTACTGCGATAGGCGATTCCGTTATGATTGATATTACTCCATATTTAAAAAATACTTTTCCTGATATTAGGATTGATGCGCAGATTGGCCGTCAGCTGTCAAAAGCGATTCCAGTAGTTGAACAGTTAAAAAATGAAGGGAATTTAGGAAACTATGTCATTATCGGATTAGGTACAAATGGAGCCTTTACTACTGAGCAACTTGTTTCATTAATAAAATTAATTGGAAACGAACGTAAAATAATATTTATTAATACGAGAGTGTCACGTCCGTGGGAATCAATTGTGAACGAGAGACTGAAAGTAACAGTAACTAAATATCCTAATGTAACTCTAGTTGATTGGTATGCAGCAAGTGCTGGAAAGAAAGACTACTTTGCACCTGATGGTGTGCATTTAACCAATGTAGGTGCAGAAGCATACGCAGTCCTTGTGGCTAAAGCGGTTAATCAATAATTAATTATATTTGATCAAATTCTTTTGCAAAATTAGCTGAAATAAAAAAGATCTATGTTTGGAGAAATAAATTTTTGGCATTTAGCAATAATTTCTGTAATCCATAATACATTGAAAAGCGAAGTTTAGTTGAAGACTTCGCTTTTTTGTACGGGATATGAATGGTGTCGATGCCTTTTACTATACATACGGCATAACAAAAATGTTGAATTTCTGTGGTTTTAACAAAATGGTTGTCACTTTATATGTTAATAATCCTGTTCTGTAGGGTTCTTTAACGGGCTACTTATATTTTTCCTACAAGATAATGTATTAGTTCAGTTAGTAATCTTTTAAATGAATTTCTATGATTAAGTGAATATTTCATTTGTTAATATTGATGTATGTAATTTTATTATCTTTCGAAAATGTAATGTTGAAGTCATATTTTTGAATTTTTCTTCAAACGAAAACAGATTAGGATTACAGTATTATAAAAAATCAATGAGGTGAACAATATGAAAAAATATATGTCACTTTTTAGTCTTTTAATTGTATGTGATATTAATCATATCGTTAAAGATGAATATTGAGTTTAAATTACGATAGATTGAAAAGAGGGAGTTTCAAAATCTATGAATGGTAAAGTGATGGGAAAGGAGTATGAATATGCATTATCGGGTTTTGATAAGGAAGGCAAGGAAAATGAGTTAGAATTTATTGTACAAAAGAATCTTCGTAAAGAAGCATTCCTACGTGTATATCATTCAGAGAAAAAAGGTGTAACAGCTCGGAAGGAAGTGCAGGAAGACGAGCTTCCTAAGAAAGCAAAAGAAAAACTAGGTGTGAAATAATCAGTTATTTGTGATGGTGGATTCTCCTACGTGGGGGGGGCGCCGTTTTTTATTATATGTTATGTTGTAGTTTTTTATATAAAGCATATTGAAAAGTGAGCGCTGCTTTCTGATAAGTTTTGGGAGTAATTTACTAAGGACTATGAAAAATTTAAGAACAAGAAGAAAAGCATTTGATGCTAGAATTCTGGAAGCGTTAGGATAGAAATTAAATGTTTTTATAAAAAAAGAATTGACTTCTATATTAGTTGTAACTAGAATTGTTACATAAAGGCGTAATCAAATAAGTTACAGCGAGTGTCTGTTTTTTGAAAAAAATGTGCACAGTTATCTTTTGTTAAAAATCATAGTTAATCTTTTTTGAAAGGGTTAGTTTTGAAAAGTATATTAAGGTAACTCAAAAAAGAACAAGATATAAAAAGATGTACTTATATAAACCAGAAAGTTAGCTGAGCTGGATAATAAAAATTAAAGGTAGGAGATTTAAATGGAGACGAAACAAGATAACCTTATTTATGTATGGGACGCTTATTGTGGATGGTGCTATGGCTTTTCAGAAAGTATTAAAGGGTTTTACAAAAACCATACTGAAATGCCGTTAACAGTTTTATGTGGAGGTTTATTTTTAGATAATTTACCAATGAAAAATTTCTCATATATAGAAGAGGGAAATAAAAGAATTAATCAACTTACAGGTGCAGAATTTGGTCCTTCATATCAAAAATTGGTGGAAGAAGGGACTTTTAAAATGAATTCGAAAGATGCTGCAATTGGTTTTTCGGCATTACGCTCATTAGCTCCAGACCGTTTGTTAGAATTCACTTCGGCTATGCAAAAAGCGTTTTACTATGAGGGACAAAGTCTAAGTGATCCTGAAACATATCGTAAGATTGCGATCGAGCATGGTTTGGACCCTGAAAAAGTACTAGAACGCTTAAACGCTCAAGAAACAGTAATAGATGTCCAAAATGATTTCAATAAAGTTCGACAACTTGGTGTTAATAGTTATCCTTCATTACTTTTACAAAAGGATAATCAAATTATTCCTATTGGTGGCGGGGTAATGACGCCAGATAAAATCGAAGCACGTTTTAAAAGTTTATATTAAAAAATCTTAAGCTACAGTATATTGCATGTAACGTTTTAAGAAAAACTATAAGTAAATGGGATAAACCTTTTTATAATAGTTGGTTTCAATTTGTATTTAAAGAGTCCAATTTTATTATAGGCCATAGTAGTAAACATGTTATCTTACGCCAACTGACATTCATCTCCCGAATACTTGTTGGTGCTGTCACACTTTCAGGTGAATTGAAGAGCGAGTTTCTATTTGAACAAGAAAAAATGTGTGATCTATTTAATAACTTTAACAAAAGGAGAGAAACATTCTATGTTTAAAACAATCGATACAAATCAAAAAGATGTAAAATTGACGGTGTTTAGTTCAGACGAAAAAAGTTTCATGGTCACTGCAACCTTAGTTGAGAAAGCAGGACATGCATTTTTAATAAACTCAAAATTTACTCAGTCTGATTCGAAAGAAATAATTGATTATCTGAAAAAAAATAACTTATCTCTAGATAAAATCTTTATTATTCATGGGGATCCAGACTACTACTTTGGATTAGAGGGCATTAAAGCTGCTTACCCAGAAGCTATAGCGTATGCTACAGAGTCTACTGTTGAACATATTGTTCATTCTGTCTTAGGAAAATTAAAAGTTTGGAAAGATGCACTTGGAGAAAATGCACCAAGTAATGTG
Organism: Bacillus basilensis; assembly: GCF_050630465.1. Classification (NCBI taxonomy): domain Bacteria; kingdom Bacillati; phylum Bacillota; class Bacilli; order Caryophanales; family Bacillaceae; genus Bacillus; species Bacillus basilensis. Next base: position 69,131 of record NZ_JBNTQO010000008.1, read on the forward strand.
GTATTACCTCAAGTGTTTAAGGAAAAATCTATTGATTTTCAGGGGTTAACATTTGAACTAGTAGGCTTAGATAATTACAGAACTAGCGTATTTAATAGAGAATTGAAATTATTGATTGGAGGCATTGATGTATTTAACGAAATCCATGTGTTCTTAGCAGATACTAGCTCAAAAGCAGCAATGGAGGCATGGATTGAGAATTTGAAAGTATTACAAGCATTAAATGCTGACATAATTGTACCTAGCCATGGATCAATTGAAAAATCTTTAAATAATCAGGCACTTACTGCAACTATGGATTACCTAAGAACTGCGGTTCAAGCTTCTGAGGAAAGTAAAACTTCAAAAGATTTTGTAGCGAAACTTGATGCAGCATATCCAGGCTATGCAAATAAAGGTGTATTAGAATTAAGTGCAAAAGTTGTAACAAACGAAATGCCTTGGGGTTAATGATATGAATAAATATCATTAACTATTACACCCCTTCTCGAACGAGAAAGCCCATCGCCTTTAGGCATGGGATGAAAGTGAGGTTAGATACGAAGTGCTACTAAATAACCGCAAGGTTTTTGGCACTTTAGGTATCCAAAGTGTGGGTATCCTTTATGTTGTAGTTTCACAATCAAACCGATACATTGTAAGCATGATAAATGATTATAGAAAAACCAAAATTACCGTTTCATTAATTAACTACCATTTTGTGTTTTGTCCACGATACCGAAGAAAGATTTTTCTTAACGCAAAAGTAGAAGAACGTTTCAATGCGTTGGTTCAAGAGCTATGTAACGAACTAGATATTGTTATTATTGCAATGCAATTTGACAAAGCCCATGTTCACTTGTTCTTAAATACACTACCAACACTTAGCCCTGCTGATATTATGGCGAAAATTAAAGGAGTGACGTCGAAGCGTTTAAGAGAAGAATTTTCTCATCCCGCGCATTTTCCAAGTCTGTGGACACGTTCCTATTTTATTTCTACTGCTGGGAATGTATCAAGTGAAACAATACAACATTATGTTGAAAGTCAAAAAACGAGGGGATGGAACTTGTGACACAAACCATCACGGTTAAAGTTAAATTGCTTCCGACAAAAGAACAAAATAGGCTATTGGAACAAAGTAGTTCTGATTATATTAAACTCATTAATACACTGGTATCTGAAATGGTTGAAGCGAAGAAAAGCATGAAGAAAAGCACAAAGGATATTGAAGCCAACCTTCCAAGTGCGGTTAAAAATCAAGCGATTAAAGATGCGAAAAGTGTATTTTCTACAAAAGTGAAAAAGAGTAAATACAGAATTGTTCCGATTCTAAAAAGACCTGTTTGCGTGTGGAATAACCAAAACTATTCATTTGACTTCACGCACATTTCAATGCCCTTTATGGTAAATGGAAGGTCAACTCGGTTAAAGATTCGTGCTTTATTAACCGACAAATACAATCACAATTTTGAATTGTTGAAACACACGTTAGGCACTCTTCGTATCACAAAGAAATCTACTAAATGGATCGCTCAAATATCTGTCACAATCCCTACAAACGAAAAAATGGGAACAAAGATTTTAGGAGTGGACTTAGGTGTCAAAGTTCCTGCGGTGGCCATCACAGACGATGATAAGGTTCGTTTCTTCGGAAACGGTAGACAAAACAAATATATGAAACGTAAGTTTCGTAGCATTCGTAAGAAGTTAGGAGAAGCTAAGAAATTGAATGCCCTTCGGCAACTTGATGATAAAGAACAAAGATGGATGCAAGATCAAGACCACAAAGTGAGTCGTGAAATCGTTGATTTCGCAACGAATAATAATATCTCTGTCATTCGATTAGAGCAACTAACGAACATTAGACAGACGGCACGAACAAGCCGTAAAAACGAAAAAAATCTACACACTTGGTCATTCTTTCGTCAAGCGCAATTCATAGAGTACAAAGCGAAATTAGTTGGCATAAAGGTTGAATATGTGAATCCTTCTTATACAAGTCAAACATGTCCCAAGTGTTCTGAAAAGAACAAAGCACAAGATAGAAAATATAAGTGCCCATGCGGATTTGAGAAGCATCGTGATATCGTTGGGGCGATGAACATTCGCTACGCAACTGTGGTTGATGGTAATAGTCAATCAGCCTAAGAACCTATATGGTCTGTCTTAGGAGGGGTGATGGCACACCCTCATCTTGAAGGCTGTTCAAAACAGAAATGAACTGCGAACGGTTAGTCATTCAAGAATCCCATCCGTTACACCGTAAGGTGTAGGACTTGCGGCTTTAGCCGTGGGAGTGTCAAATGAAACGTATGTGTTAACTGGCGAAGGAAATTAGATGTTTTCAAAACATATTTAAGTGAAAATGTATCTTGGACAGAAGCTGCTGGATTTCCATATGCGGGGACTTATATAGGTTCAGATGAAGTGGTGAAAAATGTACATGTACGTCTTGGCACGGAATGGGATAACTATAGCGCTAAAGATGAAATTTATGCATTTAATAACAATACTGTTATCGTGTATGGAAAATATAGTGGAACATATAAAACTACAGGGAAGTCATTTGTAGCAGATTTTTGTCACCTTTATGAGTTTGATGAGAACGATAAGGTTAAGAAGTTTATTCAAATTGTGGACAGTGCAACTGTTAATGAGGTATTAAGTTAGAGTTAATCGCTTCTTGCATACCTTGTATAAGGGGTAATGTTAGGATAAACAGGTTTTACTAACATTACCCCTCAAATCATATTTTGGGGAAGGTTTCACCTTTTTCAAACGTGTTATGGAAGATAATTTATATAATTTAGAAGAGGTAGGTATATATGAAATTAGAGAAAAATTTAATCATAACAATTATTTCTGTATTTATTTTAGGAGTAGTTTCGACTTTTGTATATCAAGCTTCCACCGGTAATAACAAAGGTAACACAATCAAGAGCGAGAATGTTGCTTTTGTATCAAAAGAAGTAAAAGAAAATGAAAAGAATAAAAAGATGGTAGTTGATTTCTATAATGAAGTTTTTAACAAACATAATATCGATATTATCCCTAAATATGTAGGTGAAGAGTATAAGCAACATAATCCTTTTGTCGCTGATGGACGAAAAGCCTTCATGGATTTCTTTAAGGAGGATTTTGTTAAAAACCCTAATTCCTCTGCAGAGATTAAACGTGTAGTAGCTGAAGGAGATACAGTTGCTCTTCATGTACATTCTCGTACTAATTCTCAAGATAAGGGAGTTGCTATAGTCGATATTTTTCGTATAAAGGATGGAAAGATTGTTGAACATTGGGATGTAATTCAAGAGATTCCAAATGAGGCAGCTAATAATAATACGATGTTTTAGATAGAAGATATATATAAACTAAATTTAGATTTCTAACAAAAGACTCCATTTTGATTAACCTTTTTCAAAATGGGGTCTTCTTATTTTCAATATAACATGGGTTTGTGGAGCCTTTTTGATTATACGTTATTTCAAATCAACATTTGTTTTAATGAGGTTTAATTTATACGCAATAAAATTGATAATACTCTTGATGTATGAGTCACATCGTAGTAAAAACTCTTCTATAGCATTCTGGGGTGAATTAGTATTTTTACTATTAATAACAGTAAATAATTATATATAAATATAATGCATTTATGTTATTATGTTTATGTTGGAAAATAAAGTATATTTTTGTTCGCAAAAATAATTAGGATAAGAAGGGGAAATAGCATGAAAATGAAAAAATGATTTTAACAGGTGCAGTACTTGCAGCAACAACTTTAACGTCTTTAACAAATGTACAGGCAGATACAACATTTAAAGATGTTCCTACTGATCATTGGTCATATCAAGCAATTATGGATCTAAAAGAGAAAAATATCGTAGCTGGTTATGGAAATGGCATTTTTGGTTTCGGTGATAGTATTACACGTGGTCAAGTTGCTAGATTGCTTTATGTATACTTGAAACCGGCAGATGTAGATGCTAATTTTCATTTTTACGGGTAATTTTTTATCATACGTTCCTTTTATGTTTTTTAATTTAGATACAATATCAACTAACTTATCGTTACTGGATAAAGAAACTTCTATAATTTCATTAGAAGGACTATCTAATGTTTCAATTGTATGATCAGCCCACTCAATTACTTCAGTTTTTGAAAATAAACCAATTTGTAACCCTATCCTAAAAACCTCAGCTATTATTTTTATATTAACCATATATATATAAATACATAGATTTTTAGATAATTATACATCACATAAAACTAAACCTCAAAAAGGGTATTGATATTCGGATTAAAACCACAAAACAATATAGAAATTAACTTGGAGAATAAATTATACTTTAAGTTGAATAAGGGGAATATTTGTTAAATAAAATAGTATAATTTATAATTTCAGGGGCAGGTAATAAGGGAGAGAAATTGGGATATCTAGTAGAGGAGGGTGTTATATGTATAACTGTAATCAATGTGGAACAGAAATGATTATGCAATTACAAGACAGATATAGAGAATTTTGCCCAAGATGTGAAGGTCTTAGACCAAGTAGCTTAGTATACTATAATTTATATGAATTACTAGATTATATGGAAGCAAACAATTATATGAATAAAGAAAATATGTTACATAACTTTCTAAAATGGGAGTTTGAGTTAACGAAGGGAAATATATTTAAGTTATATTTAGATGTAGATAGATATGATAACCCTGATGATGAAGATCTTATAAAACAATTAGAGGTTTATATGAAGGGGATTCGATTAAAATTAAATGTTAAATATGAGGATGACTATATCTGGATTAAGGTAAATTAGATGTGATTCTAAATATAATGAGTTTTATTTTAACAACTTCAGAAGCAATGGAAGTAATAAATATGAATGTTCTAGATTAAATGCATTAGTTGAAATTGGATGAATTATTCTATTGAACCTAACGAAAAATATGCATTTATTCTTGAAGTCTGATGCAGAACAATTAGGAAAAGAGTAGGCAGTATTAAGAAGAAATATCGTTCATTTAAATAAGGGGATTTATGTTTTTCATAAAGATAACCCCTTTTATTATCATAAGCGTTTGCATTGTACTGTTAGTGAATTTTAAAGTAAGTTCCTAATAAGCTAAGAAATATATTATTTCACATGAACAGGTATATGAATAGAAAAGTTGTAGTTTCAATTGAAACTACAACTTTTAATTTTTCTTTACCTTTAAAAAAGAAGGGGAGAAAGCCCCCTTACTTTAAAAATTTATTAAAAAATAACTTAATTCATTGATGGAATATTATTGAATTGGTGCACAACTCCAAATGTATTTTCCAACTACTTTTATTTCTGGACAATTTTCTATATCTGTACAATCAAACATTAATGGATGTATACTAGGATTAAAAGAATCTGGTTCAAGTATAATTCTATTATTGGTTTTGTAAATTCTTTTTAAAGTGGCGTCATATCCGTTGATGAGTACAGCGGCTATGTCGCCATTATTTATATTTGTTGTCCTCTCAAGTACAGCTATATGTCCATCATGTACAATTCTATTCATGCTGTCTCCGTTTATACGAAGTGCTAATAGTTTTTCAAATCCGTATTTATCTAAAATGATATCAGGTACCTGTATATCACCAATTACATTTTCTATTGCTTCAATTGGTTTACCAGCTGCGATTGTACCATAAATGGGAATATCCCGTTTGGTAATTATGTGATCTTCAGGACAATAGGATTCATTTTCATCAATAAAGTAGGTTGCAGGGACATTTAACATCTTAGCGATTTGTGATATTTTTGACATTTTAGGGCTTCTTTCACCATTTCTCCACCGTAAAACAGTAGTTCTACTAACAGATAATAATTCAGCTAATTGTTCGTCTGTCATATTATTTTTCTTCATCAATTGAGATAATTTTAAACCGAATGATTTCATGACTTTTTGTCACCTCCGTCTTGATTGATTATATAATTGGTGTGACAAAAATGCAACTTTCTTCGTTATTTGGTAAAAAAATACTTGACTGTTTTGTCACGTAGTACTATATTTGAATTTGAAAAGAGGTGACAAAAATGCACAAGATGATATTTTTAGAAAGAAAATTAAAGAGAAAAACTATTGAAGAAGTTGCTGATTTTCTTAATGTTTCTCCACGTACATATTGGGCAAAAGAACATAATAAAAGTGAATTCACTCTGAAAGAGGCACATATGTTATCGTGCTATTTAGAGAAATCTATAGAAGAGTTGTTCCCTGATCTTTTTTTAAATAATTTGTGACAAAAATGCACGTATTTATATATGGATTATAGGATGTTTTTGGGGTTATTTTAAACAAAATATCTAATAATCCTACTATTAAAGGTGCTTTATATATAGGTTTTAAATTAGAAAAGAAGGAAAGAGATTCAAAAAATGAAACGCTAAAGTGTATTTGGTATATAAAAATTGAGGTGAAATATAGAATGCTAAATATTCAAGTAGATGAAAGAGCGATCAGAAGATTATATTTAGAAAAATTAGAAGAAAAGCTTAAAGAAGTGGATGCAGAATTTGTATTTTGGGATACAAGTGAATTAAAAAAATAACATACATGTCGTGGAATACTATTCAAAAAGAATTCTTTTTTTAATCAGCGTTTTCAAAAATTTAAAGCGGGCGGGAAATGGTGTTTTCTGGCTAAAGAAACGAAGGCATTTTTATTAAATTGGCTAACAGAGAATGCGGTGTAAGAAAAGAAAGACTATCGTCTTAAAAAACAAATCTTAAAGGAAAGTCTATTGTAGGGAGGAGGATTAAACATGGTTTTTAAAGTGACAAAAAAACCAGGATATGTCAGCAAGAGTACTAATGAAAATGAAGAATTTAGTAATACTAGTTGTTTTGAATCGGAAAAACTTTCGAATAAACAGTTAAAAATGATTTATGCCAAAATGCATATAATAGCATTGAAAGATGATGGAGTAATATCAAAAGAAAAAATCAAAAATAAATTAAAAGAAAAACTTAAAATTCAATCACTGAGTGATCTTACAAGGAAGCAAGCTAATCAGGCTATACAAATATTAATAGGTTGGGAAATTTAAAAGTTTTGGAGAATCAAACTTTTAATATATAAGAAGTTTAATATATTGATTTTAAGAAAAAATTATGGAGGAAGATAAAATGAGTAGTTTGCTAATACAGGATGAGCCACTATTAGTATTACCTCGATTAGCAAGTAAGATTGGATTGAACGAGGCAATTTTTCTTCAACAAATACATTATTGGCTCAAGCGCTCGAAACATTATTATGATGATCGTTATTGGGTCTATAATAGCATTACAAATTGGCATAAACAATTCCCGTTTTGGAATGAAAGAACGTTGAAACGTATTGTTAAAAATCTTGAAGAGTTTAACTTATTGATAAGTGGTAACTATAACAAATTAAAGTTTGATAAAACAAAATGGTATTCAATAAATTATAACAGACTAGTTGAATTAGAAATAGATAACGATTGTGACAAATTGTCTCAACGAAAAGAACATATTGTCATGATGGAAAATGATAATATGTCTCAACCAATACCAGAGACTACACAAAAGATTAACACAGAGAATACGACTCAAAAAGATATAGTAGAGATAATTAATTATCTCAACAGTGTATGTAATACAAGTTATCGTATTTCAACTAAAAAGACGCAAATGTTAATTAAATCTAGACTACAAGAGGGATTTAATATAAATGAATTTAAAGAAGTTATTGAGACGAAGGCGAAAGAATGGCTTTATACAGAACAGGCAAAATATTTAAGACCAGAAACCTTATTTGGAACTAAATTTGAGGGATATTTGCAACAGAGAAAGATGGTGAAATCAAATGGCTTTAACAAAGGTAACAGATATAGTACAAAGTCTTTCGAAGAGAATGAACTTCCTTTCTGATACATGTCTGATATGTAAGCAGGAGAGAAAGCGAATGGTAAGATTGATGGAGATTCAGGGTGAAACGATTTGTCCAGTATGTCGTTTAGAAGAAGAAAATAGAAGGTTAGAAAAAGAAATGAATGCTTTTCGTTATGAAAAAGAGGAAAGAAAACGTAAAAGTATATTTTACGATCATAGTCTTATTAAAGATGAAACTATTAAATTAGCTAGATTTTCGACATTTATATCAGAGTGTGAAGAGGATGAAAACAATTTAATTTTAGCTAAAAAGGCTCTTACAGACTATTTAAATGATATTCGATTTAATTTGATTCTCGTGGGTAAAGTTGGAGCTGGAAAAAGTCATATTGCATACTCTATAGCTCATGAAATGAATGAACAAAGTTCGAATAAAGTTATGTATGTTACAAGTTCAGAACTCTTTGATTACATACGTTCGACATTTAATACGCAATCATGTGAAACAGAGCATAGCATAACAAATATGCTAATTTCTATGGATTTATTAGTCATTGATGATCTAGGAGCAGAGCTAGGGGATATGGATATTAATGATTTAAAAGCAACAGCATTTGTAAATCGTGTGTTATTTAAACTATTTGATGGACGACAAGGGAAAAAAACAATTATCACAACGAATTTAACAGGTGAGGCAATTATAAAAGCGTACGATGAAAGAGTTACATCTCGTATGTTTAATACATATCGACACATGGAATTTAAAAAAACAAGAGATAAGCGTAAGAGAAAATTACCTTTTTAAGAAAAGAATATATATGGTGTAGGAAATATATATTCAGATAAAAACATATTGTTCAAGAAATTTGTACTGTATGAATTGGTTCTTTTAATTAGCGAGTAAGTGAAGTGATTCGGAAGTTAAGAAAGAATATGAGGAATGGAATGAGCATTTGATCAGAAATTACACGTATGTACATTGAAAGTAGTTTTTAAGTTTATTTAATATGTTTTAAATAATTAAATGGAGGCATCTTGAAAATGAGAACATATAAAGGATTTGAAGCAATTAAACGAATGAAAACAAATTGGATTACAACAGTACAAGAGACACCGATGTGTTGGAAAATAGAAGGTGAAAGAGTGATTGCTGATTATTTAGGTAAAAAAGAAAGCTATCAACAAATTAATTTCTTTTTTGAGAACGAATTTATAGATTGTAGAGAAACTATTCGAAAAGGAGAACTATTGTATATTGAAAATGAAAATAGTGAAAAATTTATCGCTGAATATTGTAAAGAAAATGAAAAAGAAATAAAGCATGGTAGTTGGTTCTGGATTAATGGAGAGGAGTTCTCTAATAATTATGGTCATTTTGAAAAGCGTACGAAATTAAAAATTAGGAAAGCTGAAAAAAGTGAAAAATTATTATTTGAACGGGCAAAATTATTCGCTATCAAAGGGCGTAAAATAGATGAGTTTAGACTCGGTGATGTAATTGAAAGAGATAATAAATTGTATAAAGTGGCTATTGTAAAAAGTGGAAGTGAATCTCAAATTGTAGTAGGATGTGTTCCAATTAATGGGGGCGCAATTTGTTATTATAATTCAAAAGATATTGAGATTCAATTTTTCGTTGAAGATATGGTGGTGTGGCAAGATGAAGTTATTTTTAATTAATCAACTTATTGAAAATGGAATTTACAAATATAAGGATAAACAATTGTACGAATTAAATAGTGATGAGTTAATAAAATTAATCAAAAATCATAAGGATAAGAAAATAAATGTTAGCAATACAATATATGAATTAATACATAAAGAATGTAAGCCTTAGTAGCAAATTAATATATGAAATTTAAATTATGGTTAAGGATAAATGATAAGAAAGGGGCTTAACATGTTAAATATAGAATTACCAGTATTAAATAAAGAAGCTACAAAAGAAAATGTACTGAAAGCTATAAAGAAATACAGATTATTTATGAAGTGTAATTATTTTAACGAAACGATACTCTCAAAAGAAAATATATTAAAAGAAAATGCGAAAGAAGAGCGGATCAATTATATTATTGCGATGAACAAAGGGTTAGAAAAGCTAGATATTGAAAGTGATAGAATAATTATTCGAAAATATTTGTTAAAGAATCGAGTTAATAGATATGAGGTTATGAAAGAGTTGAATTTATCCGAGGGAGATTATTATAGAAAAAGAAATACTGCTTTTTACAACTATGCATATGCATTAGGGATTGAGGTTGAGGAGTGTAAAGATTACTAATAATGAATAAGTTTTTAATATGGATTATAACCACCTGTGTAAACAAGCAGGTGGTTATTTTTATGTAAAAAAATGATGAAAAAGAGATAAAAATGAATCGTTATATACATATATCATATAAGTACAAAGTAGCAATGATAAATAGTATTAAGGAAGATTTTTTTAAATTAATTTTAGTTTTTGGTGAGAAAAAATAAATGGAAATTAAATGTAGATTTAGATGGTCTCTATTTTTAACAATTTTGCTTTGTTATAAGGGTGGGAATAGTATATGCGAGATTTAATTATCCAATATAAGGAAACGTTATGTGAGTTAGAGTGTGCCAAAATAAGTGCAAAAGAAGAAGAAATTAAAATATTAACGAGTATGATTAGTGATGTCACATATGCTTTGGAGTGGATGAAGAATGCAAAGATGCCGGGTAATCGCCGGGGAATAGAACGTAGAGCTGCTTACCAACGAGAAAAATCATATGATTCCTTGTTAATGCAAAGGTATTTTCGTAGTACTGATACAACATATGAATGGGATGATGAAAACAAAGAAAGTGTCATTTCAGAATGGGAAAGAATAAAACTAGAAGATGCGCTCTCTACTTTGACAAAATATGAAAGAGAAATATATATCATGTCAAGAGGAAGAGGCATTACACAAGAGAAAATTGCTAAATATTTGAATGTTTCAAGAAGCACAATTAAAACGATTCTATATAGATCTGAAATAAAAATTGCTAAACAAGTAAGAAAAAGTCTTTTCTGCGAAAGTAGTTAAGTCTTTTTTTTATTTACAAATACATTCTTGTCACCATAGTGCCACCTATAAATAGAGAGTAATAAAATAAGTTTAAATGAAATATAAAAAATGAAGAATGGATACTAGCAAAAAGAAAGAGTAATCCAAAGGGTATCTATAAATTAAATGAGAGATTTTAAAAATGACGGCATCTATTTATTTACTACAAAATAGGCAGTAGTACATGAAAAACTACAGAAGGATGCGATTAGATGTTAGAACAAGATATAGATACAATGCCAATATGTTCAATTTGCCTTGAAAAATGTTTGTGGGTTTTGAAATTTCCAATCACAATTCAGTATAGTGAACAAATGTTTATTCGTGAGGTAGTTGACGAAAATATAACAACAATATGTATTGAGTGTTTAGAAAAAGAAGTACAAATGATGAGTTAAAACGGGAGGGACTGCTAGTGGCACGACCAATGAAATTGAATGATGAGCTGATAAATAGGTTGACCCAATATATTAAAGTAGGGAATTATATTGAAACCGCATGTGCGTTAGTTGGAATTAGTAGAAGTATAGTTTATGTTTGGTTAAAGCAAGGGCGTAGAGCAATTGAAACGAGTGAAAAGACAGGTGAAGTAGTACCGAGAAAAGATAAGATTTATGTGAAGTTAGTCATGGAAATTGATCAGGCATTAGCATTTAGTGAGGCGAGAGACGTTGAGACAATCGGGGAGCATGCAAAATCTAATTGGAAAGCGGCAGCATGGAGATTAGAAAGAAAATTCCCAACTAAATGGGGAAGGAAAGATCAATTGCAAGCAAACGTAAATCATTCAGGAGAAATGAAAGTAGAGCATAATAAAATGGCCATGAAAATTGGGTGTGATGAGGAAATGCTTGATTTAGCTATGAAATTATTTGAGAAAGTTCAAGGAGGAGAATTACAATCATGACACGGATGAATGTGCATAAGTTAATAGATGAAAATACATTTAAGGAATTGGCAAAAGTGAACTACCCCTTTCTATGTTCAGTATACACATAAGGGATTCTATAAACATGCAAAGCACACAAAATTAATAACAAAGATTTGCCAAGATTTAATTGAAGAGAAATTATCGACTAATAGATTAATGGTGTTTATGCCACCTAGGCATTCAAAATCACAGTCTATAACAGAAACATTGCCAAGTTGGTATTTAGGAAATTACCCAAATAAGAGAGTTATAGAGGTATCTTATGCATCAAGTTTAGCTGAAAAGTTTGGTAGAAGAAATCGTGCTAAGATTGAAGAGTTTGGTAAAGAAATATTTAACATTAGAATTGATGAGCGGCAAGGTTCCGTAACAGATTGGGCACTACATAACCACTCTGGTGGAATGTTGTCTGTAGGAGTTGGTGGTTCGATTACAGGGGAAGGAGCAGATTTATTAATTATTGATGACCCTATTAAAAATCGCCAAGAGGCCGAATCAATTACATACCGAAATAGACTATGGGATGAATGGGAAGATACTTTATCTACACGTTTACAAAAAGGTGCAAAGGTAATTCTAATTTTGACGCGATGGCATGAGGACGATTTAGCTGGTAGATTGTTAGAGAAAGAACAGGAGAAATGGACCGTGTTATCAATTCCTGCTATAGCAGAGTCAAGGGATGATCCATTGAATAGAGAAATAGGAAGAGGCTTATGGATTGAACACTATGGCCAAAATTATTATGAAGATAAAAAGAAGTTTTCCTCTGCACGCTCATGGTTATCTTTATGGCAACAAAAACCATCAAGTGATATAGGGAATATTTTTAAAAGGAACTGGTTTCAATATTACGATGTATTACCAAATTGGGAACAATTTGATCAAATTATTACTTCCTGGGATATGGCTTTTGATAACACTACAAATAAAAGTTCATTTGTGGTTGGACAGATCTGGGGAAAAATAGATGGAGACAAATATTTAATTGATCAAGTGAGGGCGCAAATGAATTTCCTAGAAACAAAGAAAGCATTTGTTGTTTTTCACCATAAATATGAGTCGATCCTTCGGAATTCTGGGTTTAAAAAGTCCATTCCGAAATTAGTTGAAAAAAAAGCAAATGGCCCTGCCATTATTAGTTCATTGAAGAATGAAATAAGTGGAATTATTCCTATAAATCCACAGGGTTCAAAAGAAACACGTGCTGAGGCGATATCCCCTGAATTTCAATCTGGAAATGTATATATACCTAATCCTAAAATACAATCTTGGGTATATGATTATATAGATGAATTAGCTTCTTTCCCATCTGGTAAGCATAATGATCAAGTAGATACAACGTCACAAGCCTTAGAATACTTTTTTACTAAGCAAAAAAAAATAATGGGTGGAAAAATAAAAAGAGTTTAGCTGAACATGTAATGTTCAGTTTTTTTATATTGGTAAAGTTTTTATGAAAAACATTGAATAAATGATTTGTATATGAAAGGAGGCATAAATCTTATGGTTGAGAAAAAAGCAATTAAAAATGTGAAGGTACTTAAATTACAAAGTCGTGAGATGGCTTTACGTGATGAGGAACTTCAAAGTAAACAAATGACAATTGATCCATTTGCACAAGTGTACGGTGATAAAGAACTAGTGAAGCCTCCATATGATATGCAAGTATTATTAAATTTGAGAGAAAGTAACCCTATTCACTCGGCATGTATTAGTGCAAAAGTAAATGATATTGCTGGTATGGGATTTGATTTTGCACCGCTAGATGAAGTGACAGAAGCAAATCAAGAACAATATAAAGAATTAAAGCGTTTTATGAGGTATTGCAACAATGAAATGACAAGTAGCGAAATACTTAGGGCAGTTTGGGAGGATTATGAAACTGTAGGTTGGGGAATTATAGAGGTTGTTCGTAATTTGAAAGGAGAACCAGCGCAGCTTCACCATATTCCAGCACATACGGTACGTGCGCATAAAGATAAGATTCGATTTGCGCAAATTGTAAATAATGAGGAGAGATGGTTTAAACGATTTAGTTATCCATATGATTTTAGGTTAGTAGATGGAGAAACGATTAGTGATAGCTTAGATGAAAACTCGTTATTAGACACTGAAGAAAAAGCTGGTGAAGTTATTGTAATTCGTAAATTTGGTTCTAGATCATCATACTATGGTATTCCCGATTATGTGAGTTCTATTGGTTCCATTGTAGGATCACAAGCTGTAAGAGATTACAATATTAATTATTTCACTGGTAAAACAATTCCAGATGCTGTTTTGTTTGTTGAGGGTGTTGATGAAATTGATGATTCAGTTGAAAGAGAATTAAAAACATTTTTCTCTGTTGAAACAAAAGGAGAACATCATAAGTTAGCAGTTGTTCCTGTCCCTGAAGGAGCAAAAGCTCGTTTAGAGAAATTAGGGCCTGATGTCAAAGAAGCGAGCTTTCGTTTATATCGTCAAGATAATGCTATGGAAATTTGTGTAGCTCATCGGGTGCCACCATATAGAATTGGTTGGGCTATGACAGGATCACTTGGGCAGACGACAGCAAAAGAAATGAATGAAATGTATAAACGATCAATTATTGAACCAGGTCAACAAATTTTAGAACATCGATTAAATACACAATTATTTAAAGAGTTTACAGGGACATTAGGGGAATTGGACTGGCAGTTTCAATTAAATGAAATTGATACAGATGATCGAGCGAGTGATATGCAATATGCAATAGATGGATACGACAAGAGTATATTAACAAGAAATGAATGCCGAAAGGTCATTGGATACGAACCAGTTCTAGAAGGAGATAAATTTTTAAATGAAGATTCAAATTCGATTTAGTAGTCTTGCTAGAAAGTAGGAATATATTATGCCAAATGAATTGAAAAATGTAGAAATTAGTTATGTTTCATTAGTAACAAAGGGGGCTAATGGTAGGCCGTTTGCAATTATGAAGGGTATGAACATGAATGGCTCTAATGTTTTGAAAAATGTTCCTATTTTAAAGAGGGAAGATGAAAAACAACTTGTAACAGGGGTTGTTTATGAACCCAATATAGAAGATGCACATGGTGATATCATGACGGCTGAAGAAATTGAAAGAGCGGCTTATAATTTTTTAGAGAAATATAGATACATAGATAAAAACCATGATGAGTTGGCAGGAAAAGGAACGGTAGTAGAAAGCTGGATTTCTAAAAATAATACGGTTGTTGGAAAACAAAATATTAAAAAGGGAACATGGCTTATGACTGTTCGAGTAGACGATAGTGAAACATGGAAAGAAATCAAAAAAGGGAAAATCACAGGCTTTTCGATGGGAGGGGTTGGAGAAAGAATGGAGATGCCACAAATGGATGAGTTTACACAAGATGAGAAAGGTGTAATTCGTAAGATGTTTAGTTTTTTTAAGTCACATTATGACGAGGAACAAACTCAGGAGATGGATAATCAGTCATTAAATAATAAACAAAACTCTAAAATGCAAAAGGTATTTAATTTGTTTGAAGATGTATTTTATGTTGGGATTTGGGATGGAAATGTAGATATTAAGCGGATGGTTTCCACCTTAGATGAAATGAAGGACATTTTAACTACAATGAAGGGTGGTGATACAGATTTCTCGCCAGAAGATATTACCATTAAATCCATAAATGAAGTAGGCAAAATCTTATATAAGAAAAATGATAAAAAATTTGATGAAATGATTTCTTTGATGAACCAAATTAAAGAAAATAAGTTACAAAAAAACGCAGATCAAAATGTAGATGAAATTGCAGACATTGTAAAGAGAGAAATGGGTCCTTTTCTCGAGAGGTTACAGGAGTTGGAAGAACAGTTAAATAAAGAACTTGAATCAACTCATGATACTAATGAATTAGAAAATGATAGAGAATCTAAAAAGACAAGTGAATTTATTCAGAAGGTAATAGACCCCATTTCAAAGAGACTTGAAGTAATTGAGCGATCAGCACAAGTTCGTAAAAGCCTTGGGGCTGATGCCAAACCAACAAACGAGATAAGAAAACCAGTAAATAAATGGGTAGGATTAGATCTATAAAGATAAGGAGAAATGAATCTATGAATAATAAAGAATTATTAGCACGTATTGAACGAATTGAAAAGAGTACAATGACAACAGGAGGAATGAAAGCGGGGCTATTATATCCGGAACAAAGCAAAGAATTTTTCCGAATGGTATTTGATGCAACTCCATTTTCTCAATTGCATCGCAAAGAGATTCGTAAAGCGAAAAAAGGTGAATTAGATAAAATTGCAATCGGTGGTCGAATTTTACGTAGGAAAATGGAAAATAGTGATGATGGCTATCGAGCAGGTGTAGAAACGTCGAAAGTTGAATATGATACAGTTTCTATTCGTTTACCATGGGAGATAACAGAGGAGCTACTTCGAGAAAATATCGAAGGTGAAGGATATGAAGATACTGTTATGACATTAATGTCAACACAGTTAGGTATTGACCTTGAAGACCTGCATTGGAATGGGGATGTAACTTCAGAGGACCCATTTCTACAAATTAATGATGGCTGGTTAAAACAAATTAAACAATCAAGTAAATCTCATATTGTCGATCATTTTAAATTAGTGACGGGAACGGGAGATGCTGAAGCTAGCGCTGGGTTTAGTAAAGACTCAATCTTTAATTTATCTAAGGCAATGCCTAATAAATATAAAAATGAAGGTTTAAAGTGGATTATGTCACCTGCTCGTAGAGAGAAATGGATTGAATATTTAACAACTCGTTCAACTGGCTTAGGCGATGCTGCGTTATTAGGTACAGGGGATCAAGTTAATAAGCCGTTGGGGTATGAGATTGTCACAGTTCCTTCTATTCAAGATGATGTAATTATTTTTGCAGATCCTAAAAACTTTATTGCGGTAAATACGTATGACACGCGAGTTCGTAAGACTGTAGAAGGTAAATCTGCTGTTATGGAAGATAAGCGATTCTATGTTATTCATTTGGATGATGATGCAGTTATTCAAGAAATGGACGCAGTAGCAATTCTTACTAATATACCTGATAAATTTGGAAATTAAGTAAGGTAATTTGCATATGAAGATTATAGAATTGAAATTAGGCGGTACATATACTGCATATGGCTATACTTTTTTTAACGGAGTGAAGGAAAAGGTTGCAAATGAGAAAGCAAACTATTTACTGAGTACAGGACATTTTAAGTTAATAGATAGTATAGAGGTTAAAAAGAAAGAGAAGTAAAAGAGGTGAAAGAATGGAAATTACTGTACAGGACATAAAGAACAGGGTGAATGTTCAACGAATGCCCGATACGGTAATCCAGGAGCTCATTAGTCAATATGAATTGATTACAAAAAACTATTTAAGGAGTAAGCCAAGTAACCCAATGAAAGAGAAAGTTAGAACAAGTAAATTGGCTTGGCTTTCTTTTCGAGCAGAAAATTTGATCAAGGTAATCCATATTGGTTCTGGAGAAGAAGTTACCAATTCAGTTTTTTTTGATGGTTGCACTGTATATGGTTTAAGTGAGAATCAATTATATGAATTTGAGTATACAATACAAGATTATGATGGGCTTTTGACTTTAATGAAAAAATGCATCATCGATATGACGTGTTATGCGGTAATTCGAACAAATCTACAATATGAAAATATGAAAAAATCAGCAAATATCGGAGATTATTCATATGAAATAAATATTGAATCACTAGATGAGGAAACTGTTAATAAAAAGGTTTTAAAAGTATTAAAAAAATACCGAAGTAGAAACCCTTTAATAGCATTATGAATGAAAGAATAGGCTGTGAACATTAGATATGGAAGAATTATATATACATGAAGTAACTGTGAAAAGGAATCAAAAGGTAAAACAGCCGGCAGGAAATTTTAAAGAAGAGCCTGTCATTATTTATGAAAGAATGAAGTGTCGTGTTACAACACACACAGCGGTAGATAATGAAAGGTTAAAAAGAAATAAACAAAATTTTGAGCCGAATTTTAAAATTTATACTTCTGCAGAACATAACATCCATACAAATGATGTAATCTATTTTCATGATTATGTATTTGAGGTAAGAGGAGAACCAAGAAATCCATCATTTTTAAATCACCATATTGAATTGTATTGTGAGTTGTTGGAATAAAATGACGAATACATCGGAATTCATGGTTACACGTAATGTAGAACAGGTTAAAGAACAACTTAATAAAATAATGGTAGAAAGAATTATAAGTGCTTGCAATCAACTGCAACGAGAAATGAAACAAACAGTATCAGGTAGTCACAATGGTGTGAAGTATAAAATTCCACGATCGAGTCGCACATATATTGCTTCAAAACCAGGAGAGACATTTGCTTCTAGAACGGGAGAATTACAAGATTCTATTAAATATGGCTTACATATTACAGATAACGAAGTAGTAGGAACGATTGGAAGTCAATTAAAAAGAGCGGTGTATGTCGAAAATGGTACAAGTACTGTAGAAGCCCGACCTTTTTTCTTAAAAACGTTTGAAAAAGAGCGTGGGGAATTAAAAAGGACATTGGGAGGAGAACAATGACGACAAAAGCGATTGCAACAATTAGAAATATTATTGAGAAAGATACAATTGTGCAAAGTAATCTATCGAAATATGAAGGAGAGCCCGCTCTAACATTTCAAACTGCACAAAATGATATGAAAATGCCTTATGTGGTAATGAGAATTGAATCTAATAATCCGGATGATATAGAGGTAATTGATCGTATGATCCTCACTTTTGATATATATTGTGGCCAAGGTGATTATGAAAAAGCGGATGTAATTTCAAGGCGAATAGAACATTTGTTAGACAGAGAAGCGGGATTGTTAAGAGATTCTGGTATTATTACGATTCATCGAGCAGGCAGTATTACAGTTCCAGATGAAGATCCATCAATTATTCATATTAGTATTAAGTTTCTTGTACGGGTAGGAAGAATGGAATTATATTAAGGAGGGAAAAAAATGAGTTGGAAGCTTATTAATGGTGTACGTGAGGGTACAACTGATAATTTTGTTATTGGACCGGGTGTAATGTATAAAGGTTTTAAAAGTGTTAAAGACCTAGGTGAGATGTTAGGAGCTACTACAGGTGGCTGTAAAGTGGGGTTTACTAGAGAATACTATGATGCTGATATTGATGGTGTTTTAGGAAAACTAGTTCGCGGAAAATGGCTATTAAAAGATGAACCACATATGGAGGTTACACTAGTAGAATTTACGAAAGAGAATTTAGAGTTAGCTCTACCAGGCGTAGATGTAGATAGTACGACTGATAACGATTATAACATTGTAAAACCAACCAATGAAATTAAAGACGCAAGTTATAGTGATATTGCAATAGTAGGTGTAGTTTCAGGAAGTGATATTCCGGTTATTTTTGTTATCCGAAATGCAATGGTTGTTTCTTCTGTAGAAATTGATTTAAAAGATGGTAAAGGAACTGTAGGACTTAAATGCAAATTTATTGGTCATTATAGCGAAAGTTCGCCTAATACACCCCCTTATGAAATTTATTTACCAAAGAAAAAAGCACCTAAATTACCTACAACAAGTAAATAAGTTGTAGGTTTTATTTTTAGGTTATAAAAGGAGATATTGAATATGACAACAATGCTAGAAAAAATGATGCATAATAGTACAGAAATTACAATTTCAGGTCAGAAGATGAAGATGAGACGTTTAAATGTAAAAGATGTTTGGCGTTTTACTAAGATTATTTCTAAAGTTGGTCGTCATGCAATGACTGATTTTATGGAGTTTGGGAAAGAAAAGAATGAAATTGATGAAAAAATTCAATTGGCCCAAATGAATGAAGAGCAACAAGAACAGTTAAATGAAATTGAAAAACAAAAAAAAGAAAAGGGTTTAGAGTTTGTCTTTCAATTATTGTCTATGATTCCGGAATGTGAAGATGAGTTTTCGGAATTTTTCTCTAGTCTATTACAGATTAAGCGTGAAGAATTCGATCAGTTACCACCAGAAGCTATGGTAGCAGTTATTGAAGGATTATTAGAAAGTGAAGATTTAATGTCTTTTTTCAATCAGGTCAAGGGTCTAATCAAATCTCAAAGTCTCAAGTGGAACAAACAAGAAATGTAGAAAATGACTCTAATAAATACATAGAAGAAACAGAGCAAAATATGCTAAGGGCTTTTGATAAAGTCCAAAAACGGTATGGATGGACAGATGATTATGTCTTATCCATACCGTATTCTCGTTTAATGGACTTATTTTCTTTTATTAGTCAGGAAGAGCAGCAAGAAGAATTAAATGAATGGAAAAAGATGGCCTTTATCGGATTTCAAACAAGGCAATTAGAAGAAGGAACAACTTTTCATGATTATTTGCAAGCTTTTGGACTTACGGAATCTACGTCGGATGGGGAAGTAAATGAGACTATGGAAGTTTGGTCCAAAGAGGAATGTATCGACCATGCAAATAAGCTGATTGCAGAGTTTCAGTTTGAAGACGATCAGGAATAAAAAACTTCCTAGTTAGAAAGGGGGGAGTGAATGTTTACAGAAGTATTCCAGTTGTTTGGTACAATTGGAATTAAGGCAGATGAAGCTTATAAGGATTTAGCAAAGTTTGAGGAAAGTTTACAAAAGGCTTCTAAGAACATACAAGAAAAATTTCAAAAACCAGCAGAAGTACTTAATCAAATAAATGGCCAAATTCAAAAATTTGGTAACGGGGCGACCAATGTTTTTGGGAAGATTGGTAACAAAGCGGATCAGGCATATAAAGGTGTAGAAAAGTTTGAAGAGAGAGTGCAAAAAGCCTCTAATACAATGCAAGAAAAAATCCAAAAATCAGCAGATTCTCTTGGGAATATTAGTAAGCAAATGCAAACGTTTGGTGACACTATTTCAAATAAAGTTACAAAACCAATAGAACAAGTCAATAGCAAAGCTTTACAATTTGCTACCGATTTGGAAGGTTCTCAAAAAAAACTACAGGATATGCTTGGGTTAACTGAAAAAGATGCAAAGAGTTTGGCTGGAACTATTCAACCTATCGCTCAACAAGTCGTGAAGATTTCCAATATAGTAATACCATCGTTGAAGCAAACGGTTGAGTTAATCAAATCTGTTTCTAGTCTTATATCTAAGGCGAGTGAAATCATTGGTGGTCTTGTAAATATAGTTAAAACATTAATGCAAATACCGGGTGCAATTACGGCGATTATTAAAGATGCCTTAAAACTTATTAAAGTTTTTAGTGAGTTTGCACAGATATTGACTGGTCTTGGAAAATCCATGTTTTCATTAGTATTAAGCCCATGGGGTTTTGCGATAATTGCAATGGTTGCTTTAGTATATGTGCTGTATAAAAATTGGGATTCAATTGTGAAATATACAAAGCAAGCAGTGCAATGGATCAGTGATATTTGTTCTAAAGCCTGGGATGCTATCGTTAAAGTTGCGAAGTCAGTATGGGATAGCTTGTCAAAGTTTTTCTCAAGTTTTTGGGAAGGAACAAAAAAAGTATTCCAATCTGCGGTATCGTTTATAGATAAAATACTTAGCGGGGCATGGAAAATAATTACTACTGTAATTACAATGTATATCAACATATGGAAAAAGACATTTGAAATTGGTTGGAATTTAATAAAAACGATATTTAATACAGTGCTAAACGTAATAAAAAGTGTTGTTAAGTTTGCTTTAGAATTTATTAAAAGCTATATTTCTACTGCTATTAAAACATGGCAAAATATTTTTAAAACTGGCTGGGATATTATAAAAACAGTTTTTACGACGGTGCTAAACTTTTTGAAAACATTTATAAGTGGTGCATTTCAAGCAATTCGCAGCATAATTACGACTGTGATGAATGGGATAAAAACCGTCATTTCTACAGTGTGGAATGGAATAAAGGCAATTTTTACGACTGTATTAAACTTCTTAAAATCAGTTGTAAGTAGTGTGTTTCAAGCAATTCATAGCATAATTACGACTGTAATGAATGGAATAAAAACGGTTGTTTCTACGATTTGGAATGTAATTAAAACAATTTTTATAACTGTATTAGAGTCCATAAAGAATTTTGTGGTTACAGCATTTCATTTTATTAAAAACACAATTACGACTGTAATGGATATCGTAAAGTCTATTATTGTAACCGCATGGAATTTTATTAAAGAAACAATAATAGTTGCTGTTCGGACATTTGTTAACTTTGTGGTGGATAACTTTAATAAGATAAAAAACACAATATTTAGTGTTGTTGGTGCTATTAGAGATTTCATAGTAAGTAACTTTGCAGCAATTAAAAAAGCTATCGTCGGAGCGTTTGACGGCATTGTTGATACAGTAAGGGATGTATTCGGTAAAGTGGGTTCTATAGTTAAGGGGATAGCAAACGACGCTGTAAGCTGGGGGAAAGATATTATTGCTGGTATTGGTAAAGGTATGACATCTATGGCTGGCTGGGTTGTTGATAAAGCTAAAGGTGTTGTAGACGGAATACCAAAAGCAGTTAAAAGTTTCTTTGGTATAAAATCTCCTTCGCGTCTAATGATGGAATACGGCGGATATATTACAGAAGGTCTTGGTGTAGGGATGGAAAAAATGATCCCGGCTGTGGACAAGGCTTCTGGATTGTTAAATAAAGCGGTTGTTCCACCGAAACCGATGCAACTAGTAACGGATGTATCTACCCGAATTGGACAAATGGGTGCACATTCTGCGGATATGATTGGAAAAGCTGCACATCCATTTGCTGGACAATCTTCTGTTGAAAAGAAAACAGATAAAGGTGTTACAATTCAAAATGCTACATTCAAAGTTGCTGTTGAAAAATTGCAAACCGCAGAGGATTTTGTGAAAATGAGAAAATTACTACAAAATGTAGTTGCTGACGATCTAATGGGAATGGCGGTGCGGAATGTATGAGTATATTAAAAACATTGCATAGAAGAGCCGGTTCATACCATCTCTTATGGGATGCTACAGAATTAAAAAGTACAATTAAATATACTATTAATTTTTCATGGCCTGGGACATATAATTTTTCTTTTATGTCCCAAGTTCCTATCGGTTCTGATGGTATGTTACCAGATAAATACTTTATTGTTCGAGTAAATGGTATTGAAAAATTTAGAGCAAGAGGTGCTTATGCCTGGGAAGCAAGAGAAATTTTTGTTGGTGCAGGGCCACAAACAATTGAATTTACAACAAGCGGTTACGGTTCTTCTGACGTAGCCTATTTGCGTGATGTTTATTATCATGCATATGGACCTATACCTACAATTGCAATGATTGAACAAACGAAAATGCCTAAATCCTTAAACGGATTAAAAAATTACAATGTTATGCATGGATATCCTCGTTACCAAAGTACTGGTAATAAAGGATGTGAAGTAGAATTTACTGCTTTATTCAATGATATCAGTCATTGGCGTGAGTTCATGGGGGAAATATATCGCCCTCATATTATTACAGGTGATTACGGTACCTATGGTGGTATAATACCGCCTAATGAAGTTGATGCAATACGTAAAGGAACACTAGTAATAGCAAAGTGTAAATTAATATCTATGTCACAAGCAGGTATTGGAGTTGATGGAATGTGAGAGAAGGATCTATTTCTTTAATCAGAATGTTGGGGAGCTATTTCCAAGTGGGGAATAATGCTCCTAATTTAATTGTTTATATGAAAAAAAGAGAATCTTCTTCTTATGTACAAATACAACATCGTGTAGTGAGCCTGGAAGTGCAGGAGAACGCAGATCAGTTCGCAAGTACATTTTCTATTACCTTTGCTAATGAATATGGGCAAATGGCACCTGATAACTGGTATGGTAAGTTTTCTTCCATTCAAGAATGGTTTTACAACAGTGAAGTAACAAACACAAACCAACTATATCCGCAGACTGAATTTAAGGTTTCTATCGGTTATGGCGAAGAAGCTTTACCATATATACATGGTTTTGTATCTGACGTAAAGGTGAATGCCGAAAGCGGCACAATATCAGTTACCTGCACAACATCTTATAAAAAGGTTCTACAAAAGTCAGTAATTCCAACGCCGGGATCAGATGAAATTGTTGCACCGACTGGAAATGTGTATGATGTAGTGAAATTCTTCCTTGAAAAAGCAGGAGTTACATTACACGGAAGTAGGGTAAATATTCCCGGTACAAATCAAAGCTGGATTGTTGAAGGGGCAACTGGAAAGAGGTTTCAAAAGTGGGATGAAATTGTACGGGATATTATAGATACAACATTCCACTACATTAAACATGAACCAGATGGAAGTTGTACATTTATGAGAATGCCAGACTACGAAATTAACGAACTTGCCAAATTTAGTTTTAGAGAAGGGGAAAACCTTATCTCTTTAGATATGCAATTAACAGATCAGGACATTAGTAATAGTATTGTTATTAAATGTGGAGATTATGCTAATGGTTTTGTTAATTCATTCTTACTTAAAAACGTCTCTTTAGGGGATTTGCGAGAGGAAATGATAGAGGTACCTTGGGCAACAACATTCTTTGCAAGAAGGGCAGTTGCTGCAGCTTATCATTTAAAAGCAATTCAAAAATTTAGAACACTAACAGTTGCTGTGATAGGGAATCCGCGAATTCAATTGTTCGATGTGGTTTCCATTTACAACAGGGATTCTGGGCAACAATGGAACTACTTTGTTAAAGGAATTAACACAATGATTTCTGCTGATGATGGATTCTATCAAACTTTAGATTTATCCGTTAACTATGGATATGAACCTACTCCGTATACCGATATAACAGGAATCACAGTAAATGTAGATACATTACGATTAAAGCTGTGGGATTGGGATTATGAGGATGGAGATTTATTAAATATTTATTGTAATAACAAATTAATAGTGGAAAACTACTTTATCCGAAACAATCCTACGTATGTTGATATACCACTTGAATATGGTGTGAATATTATTATTTTTGAAGCGGTGCGCACTCCTTTAGGAATACTTACCGGGCGATTACAAGTATTAGATACACAAAATAATATCTTATTTGATTATGGTTCTTTACCAGATTTAACGTTTGATGAAACAGATTTAAATGCAGATAGATATTATATTAAACGCCCAGCTAAAACGTGGCCTGTAACAAGGGTAAATTAGGGGTGATTCTATGATAATGCAAAAGAATTTATATGATCCTATTATGTATTTAATGAAAGGATTAATTGATAGGGAATTTTACAGCGGTGGAAAACCGATGCCTGGTAACGATCCAAATGATGTTTTTAAAGAGGGTATGACCGAGGGGTATACACTGGTTCGTGATGGTGCTCGGTTATCGGCAGTTGTTGGAGATAAATATCTGCACTACGATTTGGTTTTTAATGGACAAGCACTGCTTGAAAAGGTCCTTATATCCCATAAAATAACGGGTAAAAAGATGGAGATGCAACTAATTTATAACGCAAACAAACAATTAGATCGAGTACAACCAAGGCTTATTAATAAAGGTAGCGGTATGTTATCTGATTTACCAATTCCCGATGTGTCGTAATGATGCATGGGGATTTTTTAATACAATAAAAAGGGTGATTACCTTTGTTTGAAACAACTTATATAGCTGGTGGTCGATTAGATGCGCCATTTTATCCAACGAAAACTTTTCCGTATATGAAAGGTTTTATAATGGATTCTAAAGCATGGACAGAAGATAAGATGGAATACGTATTACCAATTGACATGGAGTTTTATGCCATTAGCGTGAGTAGTTCTATGTATGAAATCGATGATAAATGGTCGCTTATTGTAAATGACGGTATTGTCTGTGAGGATATTTATACAAAAAAAATACCAGAAGGTATAAGTCTTATGTCCTATATGCAATTAAAGGCTGGAGATAAAATTATTTTTAAATTCCATAACCAAGGAATTAATAATAAGCAAGTATGGATTGCTTTACAGTTTTTGAAGTAATTGGAGGGAGATTATGAGTTTTGCTGTAAATTATATGGCGGGTGGCCGATTAGATGCTCCATACTTTCCAACCAAAACGATTCCTTTTATAAAAGGAAGAAGAATAGGTGTTTATGAAAATATTCATCATAATGAATTTATAGCACCAGTTGATATGGAGATGATTGCATTTTCTATTGGTGCATCAAAATATAACGATAATGACTATTGGAATTTATATATTAATAATGAAAAAATAGCAGATGAAATTTATATGAAAGATGTTCCCGAAGGATTTAATTTTTCTGTTGTTAAACAAATTCCTGCGAAAGCGATTATCCGTTTTGAATATATAAATAAATCTTTAGAGAAAAAAGCTATTTGGCTTAATTATCAATTTTTAAAAGATTAGGAGTGAAGTAAAGTGGCGTTTATTGAAAAGGTATTTCAAGAGGGAAGTTTCTTAGACGATCTTGTAAATGTAGCAACTAGTAACGGATGGACAAAGGTTAAAAGGTTTCAAAAAGCAGGTTATCCATTAGAAATTTTAAAGAATTCTGGTATGAATGAAACATTATACCGGTTTGGAATTGCGGAACATACGATTATTAAAAATGCAGAAGGGGCTATGTATGGATTAGTCCAAATCGCATCTTGGGATATTGCTAAAAAGGATCTTTCGTATAAATTTAATACGGAAGAGGATAAAGCGGAATTTATTAAGGATGCAAAATTAAGATATAGTAAAAATCTTGATCGTTCCTGTTTTTATGTTTATATGATTGAAAAAGATCCTGCATTTAAAGATGGGACAGCGACAGCAGTAGCTTATGATTCTTTCACAAAAATTTTAATAGATGTAGAAGTGAGTAAAACGGATATTCTTATGAAGAATGGCAATCCAAGTATAGATTATACCAGTGCTAATACGGATGTTATGATGTCACCGTTTGTAAAAATTACATTACGTAACCCGAATTTAGAAGGGGTTGATGTAAAAACAAATTGGTGGCCTGATTCATTAGTTAGAGTGACTGGCCAAGTAGATAAGGATCGTGTAGTTTTATTAATTCAAGCAGATAATACACCTGCATTTGAAAATAATGTAGTTCCGGTTACACCTTTATACATGGGCAAAATTGAAAGCTATGCGAAAGATGATCAAATTGGTGACGCACTTTGGGCTGGGACAGCATTTGATACAGGTACAGAAAATAGCTCACATGCATTTGATTTTAATGATAAGAAACCATATAGAAATGTGAATGATAGTTTGCCAATTTTAAAAACGTATCCTAAATCACCGGGTAATGGTATTGATAACGTTATTATTAAGCGTTCGCGATTAGGGGCTAGATATCAAGCGCATTATATTGCTTGGAATGTTGCTCCGAATGAGATGCCGCCTGATAGAAAAGGAGTAAATGGTGGTCAATATCCACTAGCTTGGCAGTCTCATGATAATGATGAATACAAGTATCAATTTAATCCTTCGGTATATAGTGGTCGAGTTCATACATCTCGTGCTTATATTGTTCATCCAGATGAAGGTGTGCGAGGTTTCTTACCTCATATGGTTTTACTATCTCCTTTAGGATTATTGAATGGGGATAAATTAAAAGTGCGAAAAAATACTTGTCCAGATACATTTGATATTTATCGTTTTTATAATGTTGATGCGATTTCGCCAATTACAAAAAGACCAGCGACACCATATCGTCCAGCTGGATTAGGAATTTATGAGAAGTCAATGTAAAGGGGAGAGAAAAACATGTGGTTTGATAAAGTAGCTTATTTACAAACATTACCGGTTGAATTAGAGAAAATGATTACAGAGCGAGGATGGAGTCGAAAGTTATACTTTAAAATTAGAAGTGGTATTAATAAATTTATTGATGTTCGATTATTTGAATCGTTAGGTAGCGATGGAGAATGGCGCAGATTTGGAGTGGCAAATGCTTATGATACGAGCGATTCTGATTTTACAGATGGTAGATTTATTCCTGTGGATTCTCCATTAGGAAAGCTAGGCATGGGAGATGGAGTGAAAAAGGAATTTCAAATTCCGACATTTCCTGTAGTTGAAAGTTCTTTATTAGTGTATGTAAATAGCATTTTACTAGAAAAGGATAAATATAAAGTTGATGCTAAAGCGGGGAAAGTTATTTTTAATCAAGCGATTGCAAAAGGAGATAAAATCACCTGTGAGTATCGATTAACAAATGATGCATACGAACCAAATAATGATATGATTTTCTTTACGTTTAACCAATATTTTATTGAGAAGGAAGTAAAGTTATCAGATGCTGAAAGTGATTTAGGAAACGGTACCGGTTCAAAAAAATCATTTAATTTGCCGTTTTCAAATTTTGATGAAAGTCGTTTTATGGTTTATAGAAATAATCAGATGGTCGATCCGGGGGAATATACAATTTCAGATACAGCAATTGAATTTCAAACTGCCCCAAAAAGTTCCGAGAACATTAAATTTTCTGGAGTGTATTTTTTAGCACCAAAGGCAGACGGAACGTTAGATACTTTAGTAGCAAAGACATCATTTGACGTGCAAAAAATGGAAAGTATTATGGCTGAAGTATATTCTACAGTTAATTTTGTAAACCCTTCGCCTTATACACCAATTAGTTTTACACCAGATGCTCGTTTTACAAAAGATTGGAAACGTGATTCTGTCGTTTATATGTATGGAAATGGAAACAAAGACCGTATTGTTATGTTTATGCGTGTAGATCCAACACCAAGTCCTGTTCGAGCATTATTTGTACCATTATATATTGGAAGAATGTACACATTTGATAATGCACCGCGTAAAAACACTGTAATTATTGGTGGTTGTCGTAACGGAGATCAATATAATTATGCGCCTAATAAAAAAATTGGAAATGCAAATTTAGACTACGGAGAAAATACAGGTAATGGAAATGATTCTGTATTATTAGCTCAATCATACACAGGTGCAATGTATCAAAAACATTATTTATCATTTATTACGCACGATATGGATATTGATAGTGGACAAGGTCGATTTAATCCATCTGTCTATAGTGGGAAATATCATCTGTCACAGATTTATATCGTTCATCCTAATGATGGATATGTTGGGAAATTAGATGATGTTTATGCTGTTCACCCAAAAAATATTCAACAGGCCGATGAATTGGAAATTGAAAAGGAAGTTATAAGTGAATCTTTAGGAAAAGGAAATGGAATGAGAAAAGTTTTCCATTTAGAGCATAAACCGAAAGCAGGAACACTTAAGTTGTTAAATGCATGTACTCTAGTTCCTAATACTGACTTTATTTTAAATGAAGATGATAAAACAGTGACGTTTAAAGAAATCCCAATTAACGGGGTAGAGATTACTGCAAGTTATGAATTTGCACAATTATATCGTTATACGTTGCCGACTACCGCAGTCTCTCCAATGACACAAGCGAAAGCAACACCATTTAATCCGATTGGTCTAGCTATTTATAAAGAAGATATTTAATCATTAATCATATAAGGGGGAATGCAGAGAGTGAGTGAGAAAATTTATTCTATTGCTTCCCCTTCTTTATGTACGAAAAAGAAGAGTCATGTTGTTTCGATTCCTTTGGGATCAACAATGAAGAAAACATATAGTCTCTCGCTTTCTGTTTTAAATCCTTTTGTAAAAAATGCGAATAATTTTCCAGTCAGTTTGCCACCATATTCAAGATTCAAAGCTGTTAAGGAAGAAGATGCTGGGGTATTTGCAACCAAAATAGTAAAGGGAAAAGGTATATTAACAGACCTTGTTGTAGAGGCAATAAGGCAAGTTGAGGTGACTGCAAATATTGCTAAAGTGGATATTGCAAACCTAATGCGGAGTATCAACATGGAACTGTTAAGCATACAGGATTCTAAACCGCTTAAAGAAATTCTTGCAGATGTTCATTACTATCAGAAAGCAATGCAACATGACCGTACTTTTGATATGGAACATATGGAAGGGAACAATGGAAGCAGATTAGATACAAAGTATGCAGATGTAACAGAAATGTCTAGTACAGATCGTAAGATATATAAAGCAGGTAATATGCTCCCAATTGAGCAAGAGAGAGTAAAACAGAAATTACGAGAATTTGCAACCGATGTAGATGAAATACCGCGATGGGTACAGGTTGCACGTATTTTATATGGCGAAGGATTTTATGAAACAATATTGACTGAAAGAAGAGAAAAAGAAATATGTAGTACTGTAGTTAGAAATGTGGATCATGTAGAGATTAGCCAAAAAGAATTACCTGTACAAGATATAAGTGATTTTGAGCTTTATAATAACTTGCCAAGAGAAGTAACTACTTCTTATGAGGAATTTGATTTATTTACTGATACAGGAATTCCGGTTTATATGCCAGATTATGATTTGTTTGCTCGTAAACAAAGAGAAATACAGACTCGTAATATAAATTACAATACAGCGAATAGAAATGCCATTCAGCGAAATGGTGAAATGAATTATTTTGAATTTGTAAATAGAAAAGCACTGAAGATAGATGGAAAATTTATTAATATAGAAGATTTAGAGCGTAAAAAGTTGGAACTTCAAACTAATGAATATGATGTGTCATTTGCGGACCGCATAATGCAAGACATATATACATATGGTGGCCATGTATATAATAACGCTCAAAAACTATTAATAGAATATGATTCATCTCACATAGAAATGAATGACATGAATCATATAACGCATGAATATGAAAGTAAATTCATAAGTGAATATGAGTTATTAGAAAGACAGTACCATTCTAACGAGGTAAATTTAGTAGAAACATTGATGGTATCAAGTCAAAATCATTTGTACATGGATTATAATCTTCCAGAAATGATACAGAGTGATGTGCTCAAAAAAGAAGTAGAAGTAAAATTAGCTGAAGACGAACAAGTTAATAAGAAAACGAAACATGTATGGACTGAATATATACACCATGAGGAAATGGACCTAATACATAAACAATTATTGGGGACTATTCAAGATAACTATGAATTTGCTAGTAGACAAATCAAAAAATTGACCGGATTTTATGAGGAATTTGATCTGTTTAATAGTTTAGGAATCCCAGTTTATATGCCAGACTATGATTTATTTGCTCGTGTACAGAGAGAACTACAAGCGAAACAAATAACAGTTAATTCAGCTAAAAGAGACATACGTTCAGTATATGGTAATGTTCGTGATACGGATCTAGCAGATAGAAGCATGCAAGAGAAAGAGGGAGTCTTTTTCGATGTAGCTGCTATTGATAGAAAAGTATTACAAATGGAAGTGAATGTACCTTCTTATGAACTTTCTAATCGAGTTATAGGTGAGCAAGAAGATATGGGGATATATGGATATGAACATTTCAATCGAGTAAATGGACAGTATCATACTGCTCTAGCAGATATATCGTCCATGAATCGGATTCTAGGTGAAATAGAAACTCCATTTACAAATGCGTATGAATTAGCAAAGCGCGACCTTCATGAGTTGTTAGTGGAGGATGATAGAGTAGCGGATTCTGTATTGTATGATCGATTGTTTATAAGTGAAGAAAGTAATAAACCAATAACAAGTGAAAGAGTTAAAGTCGATAATGAATCAGAATGTATTAGCCCTGTAGAGTTTACAAAGCAAGAACAATTGATAGCACATAATGAAGAAGGATATGACCTTGTTAATAGACGCGTAAAAGAACAGGATTCTCATTACGAAGAATTTGATCTTTTTGATTTAATAGGAACTCCAGTTTACTTACCGGAGTATGATTTATTCGCAAGGATTCAAAGGGAATTACTAACGAATATAGAGACAGCTGAAATAGCTAATAGAGAAAATAATATAGAAGCAGAAATTAATACGGTTGATTCGATTGGTAATCTAGAGAAAGAAGTAGCAACTAATATAATTGATAGTAATGATATAGGACATATTGAGAAAGAGTTACAAACTAGTATTGAACAATATGAAACTGCAACGAATGATAGGAATTGGTATGCAGAAAGTACTATATCTAATCCGATGACAAAGCGAGTGCCAGAAATAGATACGCATATAATCGTTACTGATCAATTAGAGAGAATAATAAAAGAACGTAATACAAATGTAATTAAGGATGAAGAGTTAGAACGACTTACGAAACAACTCATAATGAAAATTAAGCATTTTGATGATATGCGACAAATTAATAATGAGTACGAGTCAAATATTTTTGAAGCAGACGAATGGCAAAGAAAAGCAGATAATAAAGCATCAATACATGAATATGATGTAAGTGAGTTTGAAAGAGAACTAGCTAGTGAAGAAATCCGTACAACTTTAACGAATAAGTACAATACTTTTAATACTACTATTGGTGAGATAGAACAATCCAGCCGAACAGTAGACAGCGAAAGTATACTTGTTGAGAGTGATACTTTTGTATTAGAAAAAGAAAAAGAAATAGAAGCATTGTATGAAGAGTTTGATCTATTCGAAGGATTAGGGATTACAGTTTATTTACCAGATTATGATTTGTTTGCAAGAATCCAAAGAGAATTACAAACAAATATAGATACGTATGAAATAATGAATAAAGAAAATGAAACAAGAGCAGAAATTAGTTCATTCTATCAGTTTGGTAATGTCTTGCAAGAAGTTGATGCGACCGTTGCAACGATAGATAATGTAAAAGTCGTAAAAGAATTAGCTGCAAAAATAATCGATAAAGAGAATTTTAAGATCATTGACAGAGAGTTACAGATTAGTATTGAACAATATGAAACTGCAATGAATGATCGAAACTGGTATGTAAAGAATATTACATCTGCCCCAATGGAAAAGCTTATGAAAGAGGCAGAGGCAAATATAGTAGTCACGGATCAATTTCATAAAGATGTAAGAGAATTTAATACAAATGTAGTGAAGAATGAAGAATTAGATCGTACAGTACGAAATATAATGATGAATATTTTAGAATTGAAGGATATGCATCGGAAGTCAATTGAAGAGGCTTCAAATATACATGAGCTATATGAATGGGAAAGAAAATCAACTCATAAAGCATCCATAAATACATACGGTATGTTTGAAAATGTAAGAGAATTATCTAGTATAGAGATCCAATCAACCCCAGTGAATAGAAGAAATCTCGTTCATACGAATATAGATGAAA
This sequence comes from Bacillus basilensis, assembly GCF_050630465.1. Lineage (NCBI taxonomy): Bacteria > Bacillati > Bacillota > Bacilli > Caryophanales > Bacillaceae > Bacillus > Bacillus basilensis. The sequence continues at coordinate 102,120 of NZ_JBNTQO010000008.1, forward strand.
TAGAACAATTTAATCGCATTTTAGACAACGAAAGTATACTTGTTGAAAATGACACGTTTAAATTAGAAAATATCTATCAGGCAGAAGAACCGGTTGAATTTGAGGAAAGCGATATATTAATCGAAGAAGAACCAAAAATATGGTTAAAACATAGCCGGGAATCTTGGTGGAATAATTGGAATTGGAAGAAAACGAGATAATAAAGTAGAGTGCTAGATTAGTTTTTATTTAAGTATATGATATCGAATATTTGTATTTTATGGCATTATGTAATTTTTAAAATTGAACTGCTAGAGCTGTTGTAAAAGTAAAAGCTTAAGCAGTTCAATTGTATTTTAAATGTCTTTTAGTAAGTAAATTAGTTCCTTTCTGTTATGCATGAAATATTTAAATTTATTGATCCATCAAGCTGTTAATACAAATAGTTAGGGCATAGTAATTGCTACTGATGGAGCAATTGAAATTATTTTAAGATAAAAATGGAGAGGTGATATGATGGTGAGAGTATTAACTCAGCCCGAACCAGGGTGGCAGCGTATTGATGATAGCGATAGGAATATTATCTTTGAAGGAGAAAATTGGTTTAGTGGATACTCTAAATACTCTGATAATTATTTGAAAACATTCCACTATAAAAGTTCTAGTCAACCATCAAACTCAGTACAGATTAAATTTTCTTTCGTAGGTACTAAACTTCGGCTTATTGGACTTGTTAATAATGGTGGTTATGATAGATATGCAACAATCGTTATTGATGGCAATACAGAGAGATTAGATTACGATGCATGGGAGGGAACAAGGCAAGCTGTTATATATGAGAAAACAAATCTTAATAAAGGGCCGCATACAGTAACGATTCTAGGTACATACTTAAATCTTGATGCAATTGATATCGATTCTGATGGTTATGTATTTACACCCAAAAAAGTAGGGGAGATATTAGATAAACCTGATCCTGGTTGGAATCGTTTCGATGATGCTGATTCATTAATTAAGTATGGTGATGGTGCTTGGAATAGATTTACTGATGATAGGTACTATAATAGTACAGCAGTATATTCCCTTACCAAATCAGTTGTAGAATTTTCATTTAAGGGTACAGGTGTCAGACTTGTTTCTAAAAGTGTTAATTTAGGTTATGGTCCTGTAGATATAACGATCGACGGTGTCAAAGAATCATACAATCCAGTACTAGGTTCAGATAACTGGAAAGTTCTACTTTACAATAAAGAAGGTCTAAAAAATGAAGTTCATTCAGTTAAGCTTGAGGGTCCTGAAGGAATTATAATGGATGCTATTGACGTTCTTGATGGAGAATTAGTGAAAACTGCTAAAGTAGGTGACGTTCTGCTTCAACCTGAAACTGGTTGGAAACGAATTGATGATACTGATGTAAATATTAAGTATTCAGGTAATTGGACGTTAATAGACAATCTTTCTGACTACCATAATTCTACCGCTCGATTTAAGCACGCAAAGCAAAGTTCGGTTGACGATAGTGCTATGTCTGCAACATTCAAGTTTAAAGGAACTAAACTTCGAGTTATTGGTGTATCTAATAACACTTACGATAGAGAAGCTCAAATAATTATTGATGGTAAACCTGAAACAATTAGCTTTTATGCTGATAGAGATGTTTCACCTACTAGAGTACTATTATTTGATAAGCAAGGTTTAACTGATGAAATTCATACTGTTGAGTTAAAGGGTGTATTCATGCACCTAGATGCTATTGATATTGATGAAACTGGGTCAATGGTACCACCTACTAAAGTAGGTGATGTGTTACTTCAACCTGAAGCAGGATGGAAACGCATTGATGACACTGATTCAAATATTCAGTATACCGGTAATTGGTCATTGATAGATAATCAACCTCTTGCCTATAATTCTACAATACGATTTAAAAACTCTAAAACTCCAGAACCTGTTGACAATAGTGCTATGTCACTTACATTCAGGTTTAAAGGGACCAAGTTTCGAGTTATTGGTGTATCTAATAACACGTATGACAAAGATGCTCAAATAATAATTGATGGTAAGCCAGAAACGATTAGCTTCTATGCTGAAAGAGATATTTCACCCCATAGAACTCTATTATTTGATAAGCAAGGTTTAACTGATGAAATTCATATTGTTGAGTTAAAAGGTGTATTTATGGCTCTAGATGCAATTGATATTGATGAAAATGGATCAATGGTACCACCTGCTAAAGTAGGGGATGTTTTACTCCAACCGGAAAGTAGATGGACTCGATTCGATGATAGACATTCATTGATTAAATATGGTTCAGGTACATGGGAGTTAGCAACGGATTCTAGGTACTACAATTCAACAAATACATTTTCTAGAGTTAGTTGTGACATAGAATTCAGCTTTAAAGGAACTGGTTTGCGAATTGTTTCTAAAATGATTACTACTACTTCCGGTTATGGTCCTGTAGATGTATTAATTGATGGGGTTACTGAGAAATACAGTATTACAGGTTCTTCAGACCAATGGCAAACACTTCTATATGAGAAACAAGGATTACCGGACGCAGTGCACTCAGTTAAGCTAGTCGCACCTAACGGTATCATAATGGATGCTATTGACGTTCTAGGTGGAGAATTAGTGACACCACCTGCTAAAGTAGGAGACGTTCTATTACAACCCGAACCAGGATGGACTCGTGTAGATGATACAAATCCGTTAATTCATTACAGAGGTGATTACTGGGCTTTAGCTAAGGATGGAGGGTATGAAGGCGGATACAATAAAACAGCAACTTTTAGAGTTCCTGACCACTCGAACAGAACATTAGGGACAGTAGAGTTCTCTTTCAAAGGTACAGGCTTTCGTGTCATTTCAGCAACCTACTCCGAAAGTTCTTGGGAGGATGTTTCCATTGAAATTGACGGTGTGACTGAGAAATATAAGGTTAACACTACAACTGATCGGGCCAAGACTCAGTATCAGGTTATACTATACGAGAAAAACTTACCCGACAGCGTTCATAAAGTAAAACTTTCAGGTACTCAATGTACATTCGATGCTTTTGATATAAAAGGAGGAGAATTAGTAGAAACTCCTACTAACCTTGGTGATGTATTATTCGAGCCTCAACCTGGTTGGCAACGAATTGACGATACAGATAGTAATATTGAATACAATGGTGTATGGGCAACAACCGATGCTGATGGTAGATGCTACAACAAAACCATTCATTATAAACATGCAAGTTCAAACATCCCACCTGATTCTAACCCAGTTTCTATAAAATTTAATTTTACAGGGACAAAGTTTAGAATTATTGGAATTGGGTTATCTGAGTATGAATCTGGCGCTAAAATTCTAATTGACGGAGTAGAAGAAACTATCAATTTCTTTAGACCCTCAGGTTTAACTGCTATCTACCAGTCGTTAATATACGAGAAGTTAGGTTTATCAAATAAATTGCATACGGTTGAAATAAAAGGTAAATTTATAAATCTCGATGCTATTGACATTGATGAATCTGGTTCAATTGGAAGTAAGCCATCAGTTAAGATTGGAGACCAACTAAAACAGCCAGAGGCAGGTTGGAAACGCCTTGATGGAACCGACTCGTTACTTAAATATCAAGGTACTTGGGAAAAAGGCTCATCTTCTGACTGGTATAATGGTACTTATCATTATGTAAAAGACAATGACTCTAAAGGTGCAGTTGAATTCGATTTTTATGGAACTCAGCTTAGAATTATTACTTGCTTCGATGTTGCATCATATCGTACAGATGACATATCAATTACAATTGATGGCGTGACAGAAAAGTATAGCGAGATAGCATCTGCTAAGGTATATCAAGGTCTTGCATATGAGAAGTTAGGCTTAACTAAAGGGAAGCATAGAGTTAGAATTCAGTGTGGAACTAAAGGCACTTATCGACTTAATATTGATGCAATTGACATTGATGCAGATGGTTATATTGAAAAACCACCTATAACAGTTGGAGATTTCTTAGCTACACCAGAAGACGGTTGGAAACGTTTCACAAAGGAGAATATGTATTTTGATTATACCGGTGGCATGGATTACCAAAATCAAACACCACCAATCAAGTACTCGTTCGATAAAATTCAGTTTAGATTCTTCGGTACAAAATTTAGATTGATTTATTCGTCTAACTTAGGCTCAAATGAAGAACAACTTGGTAACGTATTAATTGACGGAGTGAAGTATCCTGTTAATATGTTCCCTGTATCCGGACCAGCTAAAGTCGCTTGTGAAGTACTTAACCTAGATGAAGGATACCACGTGGTAACAGTCAACGGTGGAACTCATGAAGGTTGGGACCCTCAATTTATTGGTGTTGATATCGACGCTACTGGAAACATTGATAGACTACCTGTAAGTATTGGTGATGTTTCTACTTATCCAAACTATGGATGGAAACGTTATGATGACAACTCCACATACATTCAATATGATGCTAACTGGAGTAAAAACGTAGCCTATAATGGTGCTTATGGCGGAAAAAGTACTTGTGCTAAAAAGGGTAAAAATGCAAGTATGGTATTCAGATTTAAAGGTACTAAGTTACGACTCATTGTTGGTTGTGCTACTAATCAATATTATTCAGATAGAATCAGAGTAAAAATTGATGACTTACCGGAAGAGTATTTTGACGCTATTGCACCACAAGATACAAACCAAGTCTTGAAATATGAGAAACTCGGTTTAGAAGATATTGAGCACGATGTAACGGTAACAGTTATTACAAATCAACCCGGTGCTTTAGAATATGACTTCCGTATGGATGCTATTGATATTGATGACACTGGTACTCTTGTTTCACGACCTGGTGTAGGTACTGTTCTTACAGAGCCTGAAAAAGGTTGGAAACGGATTGATGATACCGATCCATTAATTCGTTATATCGGTAACTGGAAACTAACCACGGGTAATGATAAGCACTACAACAAGACAACTCATTACAATCTCGACAAGAAACTTGATACGAGTTTCGAATTTGAGTTCGTAGGTACTAAATTTAGACTTCTATCTTATGGCGACAATGGTTACGATGCAACTTCTAAAGTATTTATTGATGGTAAAGAAGAAACTATGGTTTACAATAGTCCTTCAGGTAACCAAGTCATACGTTACGAGAAAATAGGTTTAGATCGTGGCAAGCATACTGTAAAAGTGATTGGTAAAGCTATGTCGTTAGATTCCATTGACATTGACGCTGACGGATACTTACTTGCTAGATTAGGTGACAAGTTAGTTGAGCCGGAACCTGGTTGGGTACGTTTCGATGATACTCATAAGAATATTGAGTACAACGGTTTCTGGAAAACAACTGAAGCTGATGTTAGTTGCTACAATAATACTCATCATTGGAAGAGTAAGGAAGACAATAACGATAGCACCATATCAGCTAGATTTGTATTCAAGGGTACTAAGTTCCGATTAATTAGTATGACAAGTCCATCTTATCCTGAAGACATTGAATTGAAAATCGATGGCCAAAAGGAAATTCTTAAACTTTCAGGAGAAGGTATGCAATATCAAACGTTTGCATATGAAAAGAAAAATCTTGAAGATATGATTCACGTTATTGAGTTGTCAGGGAAATACATCAGTATCGATGCTATTGACTTAGAAGAAGGTGCAACACTATTAAAGATACCCGATGAGAAATTAAAACCATATCAAATAAGAAGTGGTTTAATCTTTAAGGATGATTTTGATACGTTCGATTCCAGATGGATTGCATCTCCTGTCGGTAGCTATTCTTTAATTGATCGAAAAGGATATTTTAGAATGCTACACAATGTTTCGCGTGATACATTATTACTTGCAGATCTTCCGAATGAGAAAGAATTCGCATTTGAAGTATCTGCTGATTATACGCCAACCCATGAAGATGACAAAGGCGGTATTATCGTTTGGAAAAACGGTGAGGAGAATATTGAGTTTTTAGAAACAGAAGATGGTACTCGAGAAACAACTGAATTGAAGTGGATGGCGTGCAAAGATAATGAAGATTGGACGTTTTTTTCTGATTATGGCGAAGGTTTTAATTTTTATGACTCAGATAGAATGAACTGTAGTAAGTTTGGTGTTGTATTAAAAAAAGGATCGAATTCAAAGTTTATAAATCTTGATATTGATTCCATTATTGCTACAAGAGGAAGAAAGTTAACCATTGCTAATATAGCGCCGAATATAAGTGTGCAGATGGAAGATGAATTTGGGGGAATTATTTTCAATGGAAATACAGGGTATAACACAGGTATTCAAATTACTCTCCCGTCACTAGAATTTGCAGGTAAAGTTATTTTGAAAAATGTAGAAGGTAAAGAATTGGGTGTTATTAAGACTACATTCTATGGTGGAGATGTATATGGATTCGGATCTAATTTAGAAATTAAATTTTCAGGTGAGGAGCTTTCAACATTAGCACAAACTCGATTGCCAGATATGATATCAGGGAAATCAGAAATTATGCTAGAACTTGTGAATCCTTCAGTTGCACGAGCGAATAATGTGAATTTAAGTATTGCTCAATATGAAGATAAATTTGGATGGTCATGGGCGGATCTTGCGTTAGACAGTAATGGTAAACCAGGTCAATATCAAGATAGTATCAATATTCCTTATGTAAATCCAGAAAAAACAATAAAGTTTTGGTTAAAAGTAACAAAAGGAACAGATTATGTTGGCCTTGCTCCATTACAATTTCAAATACATCTTGAACATGAGTAGTTGGGGGTGAAAAGATGGGAACATCAATGGTCGTAAATCGATATTATAAGCAAGAAGAACAAACAGACAATATTCTTCCCAAGCTTATCGAAAAAAAAGTAAAGGTTGAGATTAATAGTAACGAAAAGAAGTATATACCTATTGAACTAGGTATAAACAAGTATGAACTTAGGACAATCTTTATTGAAAATACAGCAAATAATGATTATGAGTGTACAATTTTTGATAAACAAAAAGATGGGCAAATTCAGTACAGCAGTATTAAAGAAAAAAGAACATACGATATAATCAATATTCCTTGTGATGATAAAGATCAAACAAAGTCTTGTCACCTATTTATTGAAAATTTTAGTAATGTTCCTTCTTTGTATACTGTGGTATTAAAAGTAACGACATTAATTTAGAGGTGAAATTAAATGACTAAGGCTATTTTTACTAAAGGTATGTGTAAACGGTTTGAATTATTTGATACGTTTATACAAGTAGCTTTAAATGCAGGTTGGAGACTACGTGAAGGAGCGGATTTAACAAATAGGTTAGTTGAAATATATACTGATGGCTATAATGGTGATAAACACTTGGCCGTACAGCTAAATGCTTTTGATGGTGATTGGGGTGAAGTTTCTGATTGTAGAAAAACAGATTACGCAGACGCAACTATGAGAATGGGAGTATTGAATTCTCCAACAACCTTTTATTCCGTAGATGGATTTGATACTTTTTGTTTTTTTCCCGGAAGACAATATGATAGCAATAATTATACTGGGGCTAGAAAATATAATAGATTATGGGAAATGGAATATTTTTACTACGCAGATAAAGAGGTTATTATTTTTTTAGTTAAACCTTTTAGATACACGGGCCTAGGTAATACCCTTATATATTTAGGTTTTCCAGAACAATCATTTATTGAAGAAAGCAAGAGAAATGAACGTAAACCATATTCAGGTGCTATTTATGCTAATAGTGGCCATTCTGGAAGATATACAGGGCAGAATAAGTGTAAGGTGTCAGATAATCCTAAGAATTTACTAGAGGTGGAAAATGCAATAACCATTGCACAACCAACGATGAGCATAATTTCACCATTATCACCTAATGTTGATAATAAATTTGTACTAAGTGAAGTGTTTTATGGTGACAGCAATACTGGAACTAGGGGGCGATTAGGTAGAGTGTATTTTTTACAGCCAGGTGGTATGCTGGATGGTGATATAATTCACATTGAAGTAAATAATGAGATTCAAAAGTATAGATATACAACATTGGGAGGTTCTAGTAATAATTACACGTCTTTTCCTACTCAAGCAGTAGCATTAAGAATAGAATGAGGTGATATAAAGTGAGTATCATTTATAAAAGAGAAACATGTTTAAGGAAGGATTTATTTGATTCATTTATAAAAATGTTTGTAGAAGCTGGATGGGAAGTTCTTGAGGATAATGGTACAGAGAAAGACTATCGAATTGTAATACATTCTAAAGGAAGTAATGGAAGATCACCAATGTATTTAGCTTTTTACCCTTATTCAGGACAAGATGCACTTGGAAAACCGAGTTATGATATTAGAAAAAATAATTCAACGGATGGACTTTTTAAGTGGATTAGGGAATGGGATTATGAAAATAAAAAAGAAATAAGTATTTATGGGAATTGGAATAGGTTGAATTTCTTTTATCGAAGCCCCAAGCTAACTTATGGTGGTGAACTAACATTGAGCCAAGATCTGGAAATGGAATACTATTGTTATGCTGATTTAGATAGAGTTGTTTTTATAGCTATACCAAATGTGACGATTTTAAAGCAGCAAAAACCAGGTCAAGCTGTACAACCAATAGTACACTTTTTTGGTATACCTGAAGAAACATATGTTGAAGAAAAAAATGAACCATCCTATTCCTGTGCGATACATGCAAGTAGTAGCACGTCGTATTTTGGTATGGATTATGCTTTCCTTATATGTAATACACCTAAAAGGCTTTTAGATAATTTTGCATATCAAAATAAATTTACGTATTTAACGTGTTATCCTGCACCGGCAGAAGGTGGGGCAAATAATGGGACAATTATGTTATGGGACTTATATATAGCAGAGGTGAATGTTGGTTTAAGGGCTAAATTGGGATTTTTACAATGCTTTAAACCTAATGGTAAGATTATAGCTGATGGAAGAAGTGGAGATACAATTGAAATTGAAACTGAGAATGGTATTGAAGTTTATTTACCATTTTGGACAAATTATTTTTCATACGGTAGTGAATCCAGTTCCAAAACTACTTCTTCATTTGGTAGTGAAATATCATATTTGGCTATAAGAATAAGATGAGGGATATGAATGATGGCTACTTATAGAGGAATAAAATTAACTGTCAGTCACCAAGGTAATAAACCAGGAATTCGAATTAATGATAAAACAATGGGAAAGATAGTACCTGAAGTTAATATGAAGGAACAGGGTAAACGGATAATTACAAAAACAAGTGGTAAAGTGTTACCTCAGATTATGGTGGAAAATTATGGGGAACGAGAAGTTAGAAAGACTGCTGGACAAGAAGTTTCGAATCCGATATACGTAATTAAAGGGAGTCGTGTAAAAACAAAGGTAATGAGTACTTTTCTTCCTATCCCATTTTTAAAAGAGGGGGTTCGAGTTCCAAGTGGGACATTTGAAGGTTTTTTTCAGCAAAATCAGTATATATCTGAGGAACAAATCCGTAATCAAGCACTACCAAGAAAAGAACCATTAGAATCACCATGGAAAAAGCGAACGTATAGCAAAAAGAATTTGAATTAAAACAATAGCGTGCCAAAGCAGGCTTTTTTATTTTGCTTTGAAATGTAAAAAGGGGGGTGAAAGTTTTGAACGGATTCATGAACTTGTAAAAATGTTAAATGTACTGGATGTTATTAATACCACCCAATTTAAAGTTGCTTCTGTAATTAGTGGGGGATTGGGAACTATATTTAATTTTTTATATGGTAAATCTAATTTAATTTGGATTATCATTTTGGTATGGATAGTTGTATTAGATTGGATAACTGGTAGTAAGGCTTCAAAATTAGATGGTACGTATTCATCACAATATGGAATTGAGGGCATTGCACGAACTGTGGTGCTTTTTTTATTACCTTCTTTAGCGCATTTATTTGATATTGCATTTAAACTACCAGGGTTTTTCTATTTTATGGTAACGGGTGGTTTAATTTATCATATTTTTAATAGCTTTACAGCAAATTGTGTACGGATTAGCTGGGATAAATGGATTCCTACTTAGTTGTTAGAAAGTGTATCTTCTGAAATTGGGGCGAAAATTAGAAGATCAAAATCTAGAAAAGAAATAAATCAAATAAATACAGATTGATTCAGTAGCTGCACAAAGTATGCGAGATTTTTGGGTAAAGGTTGTGAAGGATACAAATGTCCTAGCATTTGAACCAATTTATTTTAATGTTCATCTAAAACATAATTGAGGTGAATACAATATGGGAACTGTAATGAATTTTATAGATATACATCCGAAAGAGGGATTACACCATCAATCCTTATTGAGAGGAATGTACAAATTACAATTGAACCAGGGAAAGTTCTATATACGCCACTGGATGTAGGGTGTAACAAATACGATATTCGTACGATTCAAGTTACAAATGATTCAAACGTTGAAGCAATGTTATTTATGTACGATCAAAAAGAGAATGGGAATCAAGTCTATAAAAGCTTATCAGAAAAAAGAACATATGATATTTGGGCTATTCCTTGTGAGGATAAAGATCATACAAACAAGGTACATCTTTATATAGAAAATAGGGGCGTAGCAAACTCTACTTTTAATGTTTCTATAAAAGCAATACGTTTAAATTAAGGAGGAACATATAAAATGACGAATAAAATTTGTAAGTTACACAGACTAGAGCGCAGAGAAGTCTTTATGAAGATTATCGATGAAATGAAAAAGGCTGGATGGCAGCAATTAAATGCTGACAAACCGGATAAGAATAATATTTTTGTTATGTATTCTACAGGTAATGATGGAACCAAAAACAATTATATTGAGCTGCGTCCTTATGATACGCTTGCAAAAAATTCTTCATTATCAAGTTCGTATGATATAAGAGAACCGAATGTGAAATATACAGATGGTAGTTACAGACTAATCAGAGGTTACGATAAAGAGGGTGGGAGTGGAACTGGAGAAGAAGCTTGGTTCTCTTTAGTATTCCATCAAGGGAAAGCAAATTATTCTAGTGGGGCAATTGCTTTAAATTATGAAAAATATATGGTTGACCTATATCTATACGTCGATAAAGATACTGTCATTTATTGTGTATATGCAAATGATGATGAAATCCCATCTCACAAAGGAAAGACAGTGATTGGTTTTATAGGTCTTCCAGAGGAATACTATCAACCGGAATTATTTTCACCTTATTCATGTCCGTTCAGTGTTATGTTTAGCTGCGGTTCTCGCGCTCAAACAACTGCACATACAACTGATAGAGCTAAATTTGCAGGGGCCTCTTCATCTTCTAATACAAACTCTACATTTTATTGGGATAAAGTCTTTCTGAAGGCCCCCTCTAATGAAGGAAAGATAGTTTTCACTCCTTTATACATGGGAGATAGTAGTGATGGATTCAGAGGGAAGTACGATGGCTTTTACATCTATAGAGGTAGCGGTTTTATTTATGGTGATATTACAGAGGTTGTTGAAAATGGGGAAATTCATAAGTACAAATTATTTTACACGTCGGCCCCTATATCTAATCAATTTAATTCATTTAGTGATTACTATGTAGCTTTACGGATTGAATAAGTAGGAGGTAAGTATATGGCAGTACTTCAAGGTATGATCATATCTCCAAAAAATCTATACCGTACGGGAACACGCGAAATTAATACACATCAGGGTATAATCATATCTCCAACAACGCTATATCATGAGGGAATACGTGAAATCAATACACATCGTCAAGGGGGTATTGTTAATCCAATCGATTTTTCACATACAGGCGTTAGGCAACTCCTAACACATCAAGGGGGTATTTTAAATCCCGATGATTGGATACGAACAGGTATTAGGCAAATCTCTATTCGTCGAGGCGTTATGCATAACTTATCTCAAAATAAGGGAGGAACTTCTGAAAAAGAAGTAATGAAACCGCCACGAAATGAACCACTAGAGTATGCGTGGAAGAAAATGAATATGTAAATCTTTTATACGATAGCGTGCCAAGGCAGGCTTTTTTATTTTGCTTTGAAATGTAAAAGGGGGTGAAAGTTTGGAAAGGATTCATGAGCTTGTAAAAACATTAAATGTACTGGATGTTATTAATACCACCCAATTTAAAGTTGCTTCTGTAATTAGTGGGGGATTAGGAACTATATTTAATTTTTTATATGGTAAATCTAATTTAATTTGGATTATCATTTTGGTATGGGTAGTTGTATTAGATTGGATAACTGGTAGTAAGGCTTCAAAATTAGATGGTACGTATTCATCACAATATGGAATTGAGGGCATTGCACGAACTGTGGTGCTTTTTTTATTGCCTTCTTTAGCGCATTTATTTGATATTGCATTTAAACTACCAGAATTTTTCTTTTTTATGGTAACGGGTGGTTTAATTTATCATATTTTTAATAGTTTTACAGCCAATTGTGTACGGATTGGGTGGGATAAATGGATTCCTACTTGGTTGTTAGAAAGTGTATCTTCTGAAATTGAGGCGAAAATTAGAAGATCAAAATCTAGAAAAGAAAAAAATTAAAGAAAGGCAAATATAAAAAATGATAGCAAAAGGAGCAGCCTCAATTGAGGTGCTCTTTTTGTTTATGCAAATATTAAAGGGGAAAATACGAAATGAAAAAATTAATGAAACAATGTAGCGCGTTATTTATCATGTGTATTATTTTATTTTCTTTTTCTGCAAGTGCTTTTGCAGATAGAGAAATGATTATTCCAGATTTACCTAAGCAAGGATACAGATATGGTGTGGGTGCATATGAGGGAGTAGTAGCACATTCCACAGCGACACCAGAAGCACCTGCTATCAATATTAGAAATTATGAAGCTAGAACATGGAGAAATGCATTCGTTCATTATGCAACGGATTGGGATGAAACAATTCAAATCGCTTCTACTAAATATCGTGCATGGGGTGCAGGTCCAGCGGCAAATGCTAGATTTGTACATGTAGAACTTTCTGAGACTAGTGACCCAATTAAATTCAAAAAATCGTATGAAAGATATGTAAAGTTACTTGCGAAAATTTTAAAAGATAGAAATATCCATCCGAGTGTTGGATTATGGACTCATAAAGATATCACATACAAATTAGGCGGTACAGATCATGAGGATCCACAGGGGTATCTTGCTTCACATGGTGTATCAGAAGCTCAATTCCGTTCTGATGTTTTAAAGGCGTATAATGGTCATTCTGTCACTGTGGAAGTAAAACCACAACAACCATCTGAAAGTGTAACGGATGTAACAGGAGTAGCTTATATCGAAGGTTTAAATGTAAACCTTCGATCTGGCCCATCCACAAGCAATGATGTCATCCGTAAGCTACAAAAGGGTGAATCATATAAAGTCTGGGGTAAAGTAGGAAACTGGTTGAATCTTGGAGGGAATCAGTGGATTTATAACGATTCATCATACATTCGCTATAAAGAAGAAACTTCATCTGTGGAAGGTAAACGTGTAGTTTCTAAAGTGAATGACTTACGATTCTATTCAAAAGCTTCCTGGGCTGATAGCGATGTTGTAGGAACTGTCGGTGAAGGTTTAGGGTTCACTATCGTTGATAAAGTATCTGTAAATGGTTCACCACAATATAAAGTGAAGAATAGTAGAGGTAATGTGTTCTATATTACAGCTAGTTCTTATTATGTATATGTGAAGTAGTGAGTAATGGAAAAGAAGGATTTAATAGGAATATTGAATCCTTCTTTTTAAGATCTAGTTAAAAAGTTCCTGCAGTACGTTCTGTTAAATACTTAGTATCTAAATAACTTAGGTCTTGAACATGTTGATGTAACTTCTGAAGTAAGTGCTTATCTTTGCATAAAATACTAATATCAAAACCATCAACTATACTCAATAAAAATTCACAATCACTAGTATTAAAGTCTGATGCTGTTCTTATCCATGTTGGGCTATTCTTTTTCATATCAGGAAAAGCGCACATTGTTAAGAAGACTAAAAAGTATTTTTTGTTTATTAAGGTTTGTTTTAACTTATTTTCAGTTATGAAACGTTCGTCGCCGAGTAATTGTTCAAATGTAAAGTTACCATCAGAGTCTTTTAGGTATATTTCGGCAGTATCTATTTACCAAATGAAATTGTTAGAATTAAAAAAGTTCTAGTAATTTTAATATGGACAAAGTGAACTACTCGCCACTTAGCAAAGCTTGAAGTGGGAGCTTCTCAGTTCCACGACGAAAGTAACCTTTCGTCTCCCTGAGCGTTACTTCGGGGTGTTCCACCCCTAGTCCAACGCATGGATGCTCTTTTGGTACGGTTGATATTTTACGCAGGAACCGAATGGCTTGGTTTTCGCACTCTATTTTCTTCCTGCAACCTTCTATATCAAGTTATCAAAGAACTTCATATAGCTAGTTTATCAAAAGTTTTTGGCTATGCCAAACCGAAATTCATCTCCCACCTATCATTGGGCTACGCCCTTCACACGCTTGAGGAAGGAGAATTCTTTCGGGGAATACGTTAAAGTTTTCATCTTCTGGAGCGTGAAAATGTATTCCTATATTCATTGAATGCTAGTCTCCCTTTATTTATATTATTTAAGGGAATTGCCGGCTCTTAATCGAGGCGGCTTTTTTTGTTTTAACCAATATTTTCTTGAAAACCCCTTCTAAAAGAACGTTATTATCATATAAGAGTCAAATATTTTAAGTATTTTAAGACTAATTCCCTGGTTGCTGTAAAATATAAAAATAATAGACTATATTCTGAGGGAATCTAGAATATAGTCTATCATTATAGGTTTTAAAACATTAATTCAGGGATTTTTAATTGATTTTTAAGTAAGTTCCAAGTCTCATCTAGAATGGGTTTGGGTGGTATGTAAATAATTGTTCCATCTCGCCCTCTTGTTAAAATAACTCTATATGCATTGAGTTTAATTTGGAATGGATCTTCGACACCCCATTGATAGTGTTGTCCTTTCCAAGCCTCATTCTGTAGATAAAGATCATCATCCCAATGAACGAGCGCCATATCTAGTTCAAGTCCTTGTGTTTGAAATTCAGTTGCGCTGTAGTTGAGGTTTTTACAATAGTATTGAGATCCTGGATAGTTAAAGTATTGAGCGATCTTACTAGGCTTTTCATATCGTTCATCTCGTGGTAGAACAGGGACTTCTTTTTGGCGATCAGCGCCACCGGCACAGACGACACCAACTGTTGTTGTATCATCTTGATAAAGCTGATTTAAAGTAATTTTTGCTTTGTCTAAATCACGCGTAATAAAAAGCTGATAATGTTCCTTCGGTAGGTTATGAATAAGCTGTTTGGTTTGTTCAAAATTAATATCTAATAAAGTATTAATAATTTCATAGTATTTTAAAGCTGCATGAGCACGGAAAGATGAATTTAAATGTAGCTGAGAATGAGTTCTATAATGTGCTGCATTTGTGAATACAGAATTAGGGTGTTTAGAATGAACAGTCACGTTTTTTCCAGCGATCGCAGTATTCCACAGAGGGAGACTGCCTTCTTCCCCAGAATAGATCTCTTGACCTTCACCAATTAAGCCAATTGTTACACTCCACGGCTTATTATTTGTTGTAATATTTATTATAATATCCGGTTCACTTAAGTGTTGGGCATCTCGCTTTCTTCAAGTGAGTGACTGGTCGACTTTTTTTGTATCCCATGCTCGTTGTGCTTCATCAAAAATGATAATTTGTTCTTTTGGAATCATTTTCTTTTCGAGAAAATCCATTTTATATCCATATAGGCCTTGTACGAACGTTCTATTTTTCAACGTATCTTGTAATACGTCTACTAATGGCCCGTTACCAGATAAATAAACTGCATTTTTCATTTCATGTGCAATGGTCAGACCCAAATATGTTTTACCTGCTCCTGGCTCACCAGATACTAAAATTAAGTGATGGGTATTTGTATTTTGTGCTTCTTGAATAATTGTGCGTATAGTTTGTTGTACTTTTGGAAAATTACTGCTTGATATTGCTTTAATGTCAGGGAGTGGTTCATTATGTAAAATGGAACGAGCAGCTTCTAGCATAGAAGGTGAAGGTTCATAGAAACCATTGATTATTTCCTCTAGCGTCAAAGTTTGTACTTTTGTTTTATCTAATATTCGGTTAATAATACTTTCCAATCCATCCACTGTTGAAAGGGTTACTTGATAATCTTTTTGGAATTCCCATCGTTCACCTTCATAGTTTGTAAGCAATAGAACACCTATGACTTGCATGTTAGATTGTTGAATAGCTGAGTGATAATGCTGAAGATCACGCATATAAAGCGATGTTTGAATGTATTCAGAAGGTGAAACGTTATTATAACTTTTACATTCGATGACTATCAAATAACCATTAATTAATAAAAGTATATCTGGACGACGGCCACCTCCACGTAAAATCTCATATTCAAAAATAAGTGATGCATCTAAATTAGAAAATCGATTAAATAAATCTTGTAGTTTATTGTAACTATCAATCCATGCTCTCTTTTGAGAAGCTATTTTGGGATCATTTGCATTGGTTTTATAAACATGATATTGCCATTGTTTAATGAATGATTTTAAATCTAATTCTTTAAATTGTTCAATAGTTCCATCCTAGCCATAGTTCAAGATAAATGCCTCCTTAAGAAGTAGTAGAATATATGTAAACCTTTTAATTTTATACATATAGCAAACTTATTCGAAATTCTTCTTCTTTCTATGAAACTTCGTGACTTTGTTCTAGATCTATATTAGCATTTGTGTATATAAAGTAAAAATAAGAGGGGCTACTATATGAAAATAAAAAAATAACATATAGCATGATGATTAGTTTACTACTATTAACATCATGTGATATATCAAATGAAAAAATTGAACAAAAAGCACAAAATTATACAAAATCGGAGTATGGTCTTTCTGTTAAACTAGATCAAGTTGAAACAATTGGAAACGGTAAGGATATACTAGGACCAGATGTACGAATAGCCCATGTACAGCAAGTAGATAAACCGTATTTACAATTTCAATTATCATTCGATGGACAAGTTTCTCCAAAAGTAGTGAATGATAATTATAAAATAAAAAAAGAAGCGAATGATTTAAAAGAAAAATTCAATACATATTATGCTGGAAAAGGGAATAATGATTTATTTACGTTTGAACAAATGTATACAGGAGATGCTGTTTTCGATAAAAAGGATGAAGCAGAAATAGAAAAGAAAAATCCACAAAAATATGTTACAGCGGTGTTTAGAAGTAATATCTTTTTGGATGTAAACAATCCCGCACATATGGAAAAATTAGCGGAGCTTGCAAGAAGTGTTCAAGAATTTAATAAAACAATTGAAAATAATAAGAGTAGCGTGGAAGATATAACGATTCAGCTGCCAAGCGCTAAGAAGGAATTATTACAAAATATTGTAGTAGATTATGTATTAACGGCAGAAAATGCAAAAAAGACTCTTGAGAGAAAAGAGGATTATATGGAAGCGTTACAGCATACTAAGTAAAAAATCGATAATTATATTTTTTATTGGTTAATATAATTTGTGAAACAAGATCCTCGTTATTAGTGAACTTTTCTAAAATATTTAAAATGCAGTTAATTTCATTATAAAATTGAAAATGGAGTTTGATATGATGGATTATAAAAGAATGAGAGAAGAAATAAGGGAATTAAAAGATATAAAAGATGTGTTTAGGTTTGCTAAATTACATTATAGAAAATTAACAAGGGAAGATAGGGCTAAAATTTTTAATGAAGTTATACAAGATAGACAAATAAATCTAGAAGAGTTTAAATTTTCTTTAAGGTTATCTGTAGAGCTAAGTTGTATATTTATATTATATAAGACTAACTTTGTGAGGATATTTAGTAAATGTAAATTTAATTTAGCGGAAGAAAAGGAAATATTTATTATTATAGTAGAAAAAATAAGTGAATTAGATTGGTTAAATCAATTAGAGAATAATGAGTTTGGAGAAAATGATTTTAGAAGATACTTAAATTACAAGTATGATTATCCATCTATCGATTCATATAGTTACTTTAGATTATTCAAATATTTAGATGGGTTATCTGAAGAAATATATGGGTTATCAATACATAACAATTTTAATGATTTGCTTATTTTACTAGCATCAACAGAAAATTTATATATTAAAAGTAACATCTTTCAAAAAAAATTCGGGAATATAAAAAATTTAGAGAATTTATTTTTAGATGGTAATGAGCTAGAAGAAAGAGCGTTTATTGAGGATAATTTAAGAACGGCATTTAAAGGAAAATTAGGAATAAAATTTTCTGATGGGATGTATGTACCACGAGCGTATCATATATTCGAGAATATATTTAGGGGAATTATAGAAAATGAGAAGTCTAAGGACGAAAAAGGAGATATTTTAGAGGCGTATTCAAAAGATATTATCGGGGAATTTTTTAAACATATATATCATACCTCGTATGACAATAAGGGAAATGAGCAAGACTTAATAATAGAATTTCAAGATAAAATTTTATTTATAGAATGTAAATCGCAGAATTTTAAAAGTATATTTATAGACGGAAAAGATGCAACTCAAATAAGAGAGAAGCACTTTAAAGAAGTTATTGTAAAAGCTTGTAAGCAGTGTCAAAGAGGAAAAGAGTATTTGTTAAATAATAAGATTGCTATTTATTATAATTCCAATAAGAAAAAAGGAAGGAAAGAAGTATTAGAAGTTAATAATACAAATCATAAAAAAATATTTAAGATTGTAGTTGTTTTGGATGAATACTTAGATTTAGCAGAGTTATCTAACAGATATTTAGAAGAAATGTACAAAGATACATGGGTAGTCAATATTTTTGCATTGCATAAAATATTGTGGGTTACCAATAGAATTAATGGAATAAATACTTTTTTTGAGTACTTAGAATATAGAACACAAAATAATTTAGCGATAGAATCAATACATTGTGATGAACTAGCACAGTTTGGTTATTGGGTTTCTCCTAATTATCATATGTACCCAGAATTAGGTATGAATATTAACATAGTTTTAAATAATAGCTTTACAAGTATATTTGATGAGTATGATTCTTATTTTTTTAAGGAATTAGAGAGGGAGCTTAGGTTAAACACTAAGTAACTATTTACAGTAAAGTAGATTTAAAGGAAATACTAAACTAAAGTATTACAAGGCAATAACAGTTGATTAAAAGAAATTATTGTTGGCTAAATCTTGCCCAGGTGACAGGAAATCACTATTAAAAAAGAAAATTGATTCGTTATATAAAGACCCCCCTTGATTATGAAGGGGGTAATTTGCTAAATATACTATGTAGTTCATTTCCTTCTGGATTCATACTTGCTTGATAAGGTGAAAATCCTTTATACGTTTTTCTTTTCCATTTCCATAAGCCATTATTTTGATCGAATTCACCATAGTAATGATTGTAACCAAGTTTGTTCCCAGTGTTTTTATTAAAATTATTGCTAATGAAAATACGGCTATTGCTTGCATAGATGTGATTATTGGTAATTACGTTCTTGCGGGTATCGTAATTTAATTCGATTTGGCCACTCTCTTGATCTTTTGTATCATTTTTATAAATCACATTGTTCGTAATCGTTTTATTTTCAGCGTATCCTTGTTGACTGGCATACCCACCAATTGCAATACTACTCATGATATTATTTGATATTGTATTGTCTCTAACAGTAATTTGGCTTGCGCTTTTTCCAGCATGTTCGCTGGCTACTTCAATACCAAGGTCGTTTTTATATCTTTGATTTTGCTCAATGATAATTCCCTTCCCACCATCCACGTAAATACCATCAGCTGAATATTCATTATAACTAGTATTATTGATGGATGAATTGTGATGAACGATATTGTTACGAACAATTTCATTCCGTGCTTGATCTAAAACAGCTACTGGAGATACGCCTTCATGTCCAATCAGAACAATTCCGATGTTGTTGTTGGTAAATTTAAAAGAATCTACATTCCCATTCACAGCAAATGTTTCACTTAGTCCTAATTTCAAATTTGTTACTTCGTTATTGTCTATGAAAAGATGATTAAAATTATTTTGTGCATGAGATGAAGTACCATAATAAGCAATAAGGAATAATTTAGATGTTTCATGTGAAAAAGAGTACTAGATTTGATAATATTTTATTTGAATATAAACAGTTACTTAAATATTGATAAGATAAGTTTCCAATCTAATATATGGGGAGTAGAAAAATGAATTATTTTTTTGTATTTCAAAATAAAAGTTATAAGGAAGAGAGGGAGGGAGGATTTCTCTGGGCGCCACAAAAAAATAACAAGGGACAAACATTTCATCACTGGACAGATATGAAAATGATAAGAAAAGGCGACATCATTTTTAATAGTTTTAAAGGAAATCTAGTATCAATTTTGGTTGCAAAAGAAGACTATAAGGTCCATGATAAGCCAATTGGACTAGAACAGACTGAACTCTGGGAAAAAGAGGGATGGATTGTAAATGTAGAATACCATGATTTGGAGATCCCTATTCTATATAAAAGTTTCATGGAAAACATATTAAAGCTACAAGGTGATAAATACGCTCCATTTAATAAAATTGGGCGTGGTAATACAGGTTACCTGTTTAGAGTAACTCTAGAACTTGCAAATTATTTATTAACAATAGTTAAAGAAAAAAATAGGGATACTTGGAACAAGCTATCAAACATAGGGAGTAGTGATGAAGAAACTATTCTGGAAGAAATAGAGAAGGATTTGTCGTATGTATTAGATCAAACTGAAAAAGAACAAGTTATAAAATCTAGAATTGGACAATCCATTTTTAAAAAGAATTTGTTGAAGAATGAAGAGAAATGTAAATTATGTGGAGTCTCTGATAAACGTTTTCTAATAGCAAGTCATATTAAGCCTTGGAGCCAATCTAATCATAGGGAAAGGTTAGATATAAACAATGGACTACTACTTTGTCCTAACCATGATGCTTTATTTGATAAAGGTTATATTAGCTTTGGAGATGACGGGAGAATTTTAATTTCGAACACTTTAGACGAAGCTTTAAAAATCTTCTTGAATATACATGAAAAGTTACAGATCCAAATGAATGAAATGCAGCGTCAATACATGCAATGGCATAGAGAGAATGAATTTCAGGCTTAAGTGACTAAAAAACTTTTTTGGCGTAATAAGTTATAACAAATTAAAGGATCGAGCTACAAATGTAGTATCTTATGGTTATAATAGATGCTTTATAAAATATACAGCATATCAACGTAATGAGTATGTAGCTGAGCTAGCTACAAGACGTGCGCAAGGTATATGGGAGTTATGTGAATAGCATGCTCCCTTCCAAGATAAAAAAGGAATCCATATCTAGAAGCACATCATGTGGAATGACTACCAGAAGGCGGGAAAGATAAAATTTGTAGCACTGTTGGAATATGTGCAAATTATCATCGGAAGTTACATGTTTTAAACCTACATGAAGATGTTTCAAAATTAGTGAAGAAGATACTGTGGTATAAACAAGAAGACGAGAAGTAGAGAGTATAAGTATTAAATAAGATGTGAAAGAAGTGATGGTTCATGAAGAAGAAAGTATCGGTTGTTGGTGCGGTCATTTTTAATGAGAGAAATGAGGTCTTATGTGCATTACGTTCTCCTGCAATGTCATTACCGAACTATTGGGAATTTCCAGGTGGGAAAATTAATGAAGGGGAAATGCCGCAAGATGCATTGGTGCGTGAGATTAAAGAAGAATTAGGATGTTTAATTACTGTTGGTGAAAAAATAGAAGAAGTGGATCATGAGTATGAGAATATTATAGTTCATCTTACTACTTATAAGGCATGCATAGAGTCCGGTATACCTAAAGCTCTTGAGCATGCCGAGTTGATATGGGTTCATGTCAATAATTTATTGGAGTTAAAGTGGGCCCCGGCGGATCTTCCAACCGTAGGAGCTATATGTTTAAAGTTTAAAAATATAGTAGAGAATAACTTAAGTACAATTGATATTGAAATGGGGAAAGATCCTAGATGAAAGCAACAGGAGTGACTAGAAAAGTAGATGATTTAGGGCGTGTGGTAATTCCAAAGGAACTTAGAAATACGCTAGGTATTAAAGAAAAATCACCATTAGAGATCTTTGTAGAAGGTGAAGACATTGTTTTAAAGAAATATCAGCCTGGTGGTGTTTGTACATTAACAGGAGAGATATCAAATCGTAACATATCATTAGCAAACGGTAAGATAACATTAAGTCCAGAAGGTGCAGAATTATTAATAAAAGAAGTAGAACAGTACCTTGTAAAATAAGTGGCTCCTTTCAAGGGCTTTTATTAAAATTAATATAGTAATTTCGTGTATCGTAATATTTATAAAAACATTTACTAAAAATAGAATCAATTCCATTCTTTTTGTCGAAATTTAGTTAGTGTATATTTTCGTATCGATTTTAGATAAACAAAAGCTAGAAGAATTTATCGAATTCTTAGAACGAAAATTGCATGAGAAACATATGTAAAAAGGAAAAAATAATAAAAAGGCTAGTTAGCCCATTATAAGAGCTAACTAGTCTTTTATTTACTAAAGTAAACCTTGATAAAGTAAATAAATCTCGGTTGATCCTCACTAAATACTCTCACCTGAATACACTTTTAAGTGTTCTATTGCTATAGATATGGCATGTTTTTCTGTATCAATTACCGATATCCCCTGCTTAATAGGAGACCAATACTCATATCCGTAATCCTCAAACCACGCAAAAACTTCTGTGGTGTAAAAACCATCATTTCGTTTGATAACTTGAACTTTGTATCTTTTACTTGTAGAAACAATCTCTTTAATGATTTCTTTCATTGTCTATCTCTTTCTACCTCCACCTTTTATCCAGAGTGTACTACATCAAGAATATAGATGATGAAAGGTATTTTGATTGCATAAGGTATTCATATTAAGTTTACATAACGCATCAATATATCTAGAAATAAAAAAAATCTTTGTATGTTGGCTGTTAAATACGGTCTTTTCCAAAACCAATCATGATTTCACCTTCATGGTAAAATTCTATAACAAAATTATTTGGACAAAAAATATGCGTTTATTCTTGAAGTCTGATGCAGAACAATTAGGAAAAGAATTGGCAGTATTAAGAAAAATATCTTCTACTTGAATAAGGAGATTTATGTTTTCGTAAAGATACCCCTTTTTATTATTGTAAGCGTCTTTATTTTACTGTTAGTAGATTTTACAGTAAGTTTCTAATAAGCTAAGGAATATATTATTTCACATGAACAGTTATATGAATTAAAAAGTTGTAGTTTCAATTGAAACTACAACTTTTTAATTTTTCTTTACCTCTAACAAGGGGGCGAATTGAGCTAAGGTAAAGATATTTTAGTAAATTCCCTCTATTTTAGGCTTACTTTGAATTCAGGAGGAGTAATGACTTTCTAATATTAATTATATAGTTTGAATAATATTATAAAAAGATTTAATATTATGTATAGAATATAAAAGTATATGGAGGTTAATATGGAAAATGGATTTATAAGTACAATTGCTTCAGAATGGAAATCTTTAGTCCCTATTATAGCGGCTATGCTTGGTGTAATAGGGACGATTGTAGTACAATTTTGCTTGAGAAAGGGGGATACACGTAAACAGTATGAAAAAGAACTAAATGCTTTTAAAGGAAGATTAGGAAATTTATTACGAAAGATAGACTATTGTATGCAAATCAATGAGGATATTAAACCTGTTGATCTTGAAAAGGATAGGGCGGTAAGAATATTAAAAGGACAGTTTCTAAAGTTTGATTTATATAAGAATTTGATAGATAAATTAAACGAGAGTGAAGAACACTTTGTTGATAAGATAGTGGAGAATAAAATTAGAAAAATCAACGATAATTTATGGGGAATATCAATTTATATGTATCAAATTGATGACCCATATGAACAAAATAATCCGGAATCTATTGAAATAACTTATCGGCATAACCTTGAATTATATAATAATATTAAAGGCATGTGTGAAGAGATTAAATTAATAAAAGAAAAATTATGATTCTATTAATTAGTTAAGTACTGAAAACCTTATTAATAAAAATAATATAAAAATAATATAAAAATAATATAAAAATAATTCTTCAGATAAATGAAGGTTCGATTGATTGTCTGTTTTTAATGTAATTTTTTAAATATCTGAGTTGCTATTATTGTTACATAACGTTTATCATATTAGGATTTATATACCTAAGCTGTATGGGGGAGTTGCTTTAACTTTAAACCCAAAAAGGGAAACATACATTAAGACACTTAAACTACCTGTTCCTTATATTCTTTAGGGGATAGCCAGTTTAAGTATTTTTCTAAATTCTAGAAAAATCATGGTAGTTTTCTTTCTAAGACATACTTGTGAGAATGTCTTTTTCTATGATACACATCAGAAATTATTTTGCTGTATAGGTGCTTGCTTAATCCGGATGTAAAATAATACCTTCTTTATTTAGTACTCTTGATGCTTGTTTTAATGTCTCTATAGATAATTGAATTCTTGATGATTCAATTATCCCCCCTAGTTAATAATTTCACTATCAAAGAAAACCTCGATTGTAGGAAGATATAAGAGATGCTCTCCAAATCTCGAATATGTTACATCAATAAAACATTTTTCATTAGGTGCAGATGCTATTAATGTTCGATTGAAAATTTAGATTAATTTGATAAGTTAGTAGATAAAAATTTTTGTCAGTAGATGGAAAATAACTAACATCAAAACAGAAATAAAGGATTATTACAAAAAATGTAATAAGAGTAAGATAGTGCAACTTTATATTAAAATGCTAAAAGGAACTAATAAATGATAGTAAGTGTATAATTGATACTTGGATGAAAAGAACAGCTATTACAATTCCCCCTTTTTTGAATACAATCGTAATAAAACGTTGATTTTATCAATTAGATTTATTTGGTAGGACATTTGCTGTATAATATTTGAGTCTAAACTTGCGACAAAATATCTAATAATAAAAGGAGGAACAAAATGGCTGCACCAAGGGTGTTTGTGAGTTCTACGTGTTTTGACTTAAACGAGATAAGGGACAATCTAAAGTTATTTATAGAAAATCTCGGCTACGATGCTGTTTTAAGTGATAAAGGTGATGTTTTTTACCATCCAGACCTCCATACTCATGATAGTTGTATACAAGAAATTCAAAGTTGTGATTTATTTATTCTAATAATAGGTGGTAGGTATGGTGGGAGTTATACTGCCGATACTTCGAAATCAATAGTTAATGCAGAGTTTTCCGCTGCAAAACAATGTGGGATACCTATATTTTCATTTGTTAAACAGGATGTATATATGAGTCAACATATATACAAAGCAAACAAAGATAAGGATTTACATTTTCCAGCAATACAAAGAAAAGAACATGTTACAAAAATTTTTAGCTTTATTGATGAAGTACATAAATCT
This sequence comes from Bacillus basilensis, assembly GCF_050630465.1. Lineage (NCBI taxonomy): Bacteria > Bacillati > Bacillota > Bacilli > Caryophanales > Bacillaceae > Bacillus > Bacillus basilensis. The sequence goes on from NZ_JBNTQO010000008.1 coordinate 127,549, forward strand.
TCATTTAATAATGGTGTCTTTGTCTTTGAATTTGCACGTGATATAATATATACCCTAAAGAGACAATGGGCATATTTGTATAAAGATTTATTAACAAATCGTCAACAAAATAATCAGTTGTTATTTACCAATAATTTATTAGAAAATCTAACTCTGGCTAATAAAAAAACTGAAGAACTTATTGAAAAGATTTATAAGCGAACAGGTGGTAGCCAAGATGATATTGAAAAGCTAAATAAAGAAATTGAAGCATCTAAGTTTTATAATATGCTTGAAAAATCTTTTGGAATGAGATTAATCGAAAGAGAAAATTTGGAAATGATAAAGAATATTGCTTTACCTAATAACTGGTGGGAATATGTTTTGTCAATTAGTGCTGATATTGAATATCAGCATTCCCCACTTCTTTATCATGAAGAAGGAACAGAAGATGATGGGATTTTCAATATAAAAACATCTGCAGGAATTATAATTTCTCATACTGGAAAGTATTTTGAGTCATATGAATTGCTAAAAAGTCTATCTGATAACGAGAGACATAAGGCAATAGAGTTGGCTTATCGGAATAATCCTTTTAAATATTGAAATGAAAATACATATCTTGGAGCAAGCTAAGGCTTCTAAAAGTAAATGGTAAATTTCGGGGTGGAGCGAGGGTTAGCAAATAAAGAAGTAAAAGTTGTCATCAATTTGGATAGAGATTTTGCTTATTATACAAGACTATATTTTCAAAGATAGTAGCAATAGGAATTGTTAAGTTTAGAAGATTATAAGGGTTTTTAATGTAATGCCAGTTTAAGATCAGGATATAATCCTTTTAGAAATGGATTTTAATAAAATTTTTAAGGAATAGGATTAGAGGAAATAAAAGAATATATAAACCCCCGTTTGAATAATTTTAGGCAGCATATATGTGCTTTTATTTTGGTGAAGGACAAATGTGCGGTTGGTATTAATGGGAATATTGATTTCATAATAAAAGATATTGAAAGTAATGGAAAAGATTTTTATTAAAGACTCGTGTGAAACTAAATAAGAGGTTATAGATGCACATCGTTCTGAGACGAATTTGAAGGTTAGTTGGAATTGGCATATAGGCAATATAAATTAATAAGGGTATTAGAATTAAACTAAAATAGGTAACTAAGAAAGTTTGGATTTTTTGAATAATAGGTGGTGGAATTATGGATAGTGATTGCTATAAAGAGCAAATAAATAAATTGAGAAAAAAAGCTAACCTTTCAAGAGATTCTCATTTTATGGTGGCTTCACGATATAAGATTTATCACATTTTTTTTCAGTTTATTATTATAACGGGTTCAACAATTATTGCAATATTGACATTTGCAAATTTCGATACATTTTTACCTGTCACAAACAATTTAACTGAAGTGAAATATAAACTATTTGTTGGTGTATTTGCATCTATTATTTTTATTTTTACAGTAATTGAAGGTTTTTTAAAGTTTGGTGAGAAAGTTGCTGAACATGAAAATATGGGGAAACAATTAACAACATTTATAAGAAATGCAGATTCTGTTAAGAATTTAAGGTTACTTAATGAAGATAATGTTACACAAGTAACTATGCACTATAATATGCTTAATGAAGCTGCTCCAACTATACCTACAAGGTTCATTATTAAAGCAAAAAAACAATTACACCAAAGAATTGAAATTAGTAAAATGTTGGAAGGTAAACCCTTTACAAATGTATTCTTTTTTAAGATTTATATGAAAATTAAACAGACAAATAGTATGGAAATGCAAGAATCAAATAAAGATACAAAGGTAGATTAACAGATTATATAATCTAGTATGTTGAATTTAGTTTTTTAATGAAGCGTAATGCAAACGAAAATAGGGCTGTTTTTGGTTACTTATATTATTTGATGAGATACAGGAAAGCTAAAAAGAGAACGAGTTAAAAAGTAAAGATTTAGTGAATCACCCCCAATAAAGGATAGAAGCTTGAGCTTTTTTGTACAGAAGCCTGGAAGCTTATTGGATTTCTTATGGAAACATATTTATGAACGTTGTGAGAAATACATAAAAAACGTATTAGGACTAGATTAATGAATCTAGTCTTTTTGTTTAGGGGGAGCAAGACATATAGCAAGGAGAAAACTTTACTTATGATTCCAAAAAAGCATTTAACATATTTGGTTTGGAAAAGAATTCTTATTGTTAATAAATAATATGTGTAAATGGCGTTCATTTATCCTGATACTGGTATGACGTAAAATTATAGTCAATGATATGAAGGATTATCAGTTATAGTATTCAGTACACTTAAGGACTTTATGAAGGTCCTTAGCGATGATAGGAAGCTTCATGAAATAAGAAGATAGGAAAGTATTTTTACATTGTAAACATTGATATTACACCTTTAACAGATAAAAGGAGGCAAAAATAAGAGGGAATTCATTATCAAAAAGAATCCAGAAATTCTTGAAAGGTAATAATCATCAAACTTTAAATAGTGATGCTTACAGGGATTCTCTAACTCTTACCAATGTATTTATTATAAAGAATCAAATAATAGCTAATTTTTATTGCAGTAAAGTATATAGAAATAAAATGGTATAGTTCGAAAAGGATATCTGAAAGCAGCGTGAAACCTAAGTGTATTATTATTTAAGAATATACGTCTCATACTATTTGCGATTTACCATACGTTTCAAAAGATAAATTTGATAAGTTAAGGGTATTAAATGACAAGGTGGAATAAATCGTAGATAACAAAGAGTGCAGATAACTACGAATAAGTTATAAAAATCAAAACTAATAAGGACAATTGGGATTTCTGTATGCTCAGGAAATTGATATATATATTATACATATTGATAAGCAAAGCGACAAAGGTTTTCATAGCCCTTAATACCAAGACATGAAACGGTGTTTTCCTAAATTAGGTACATGATACATATATTAGATAGATTAGATTATAACAAAGTGATGATTCTAAAAGTGTGGAATGATATAACATTAAATTGTATATTGTTGTACTTGACATTCCATTATTAGATATACAAGAATATAACGATTCAATCGGTTCTAATGTAGCTTACTTGAGGTTACAAATATTATGATGGATTGCTAAAGAAGAGAAGGAGAACGTAGACCATGGGTTATTAAGCTGAAGGGCATAGCTTCGGCAAAGGCCACAGCAAAGAAATAACTAAACATCTGCTATATTTGAATTTGATTAGGGTTATAAGTAATTGAGGTAGAGGAAGTCGCTGCAAGTTAAGTAATGAAACAATCTTAAATGGAAAACTACTTTTTATGGTAGGATTAAGGATTATGAAGAAAACCAAGGGGGATTTTTAAGAATCTCTTTCTATATTTGCAAATGATAAGAGGATGATTTTCTGTACTTTGGATAGAGTCTAAAGGTGGAGAAAACGATAGCCGGTTTCTCCACACGTCATGACTAATAGGTTATTACCTATTTTCTTTATGTTTACTTATGTAGTTTTCAATAGAAATATCATTTTCATTTAAGATATTAACCATTGATTCCCGTAGCTCTCTATAACAATTTACAAGATCTTCAAATTTTGATTTGGATAAATCTGCTCTACCATGGGTGATGCTATACCCTTCATCATCATTAATATTAATTGACATTTCATAATATAAAACCAAATCGTCTACTGTTTCATTTAGAAGAATATCTACAGGTGAAGGTTTTATGTGCCATAATCCCAAATCTCTAATACACTCATTTGCTATCATCTCATCATATAGTTTTATAGTGATTTTTGAATCATTTGTGCCTACAGAATTTAGAATTTCTTTTGAAAGTAATTCTATTCTTTCGTTCATTGTTCCTAGCATTGATAAAGTATCTATAAGACGGTCAGCTTCATTTTGTTTAGTTAAAAAGGAATACATCATCCCGGCCCATTGTTTCTTAAGGTAATCCTCAATATCTGCAAAATTTTTAAAAGGTACAATGGCATTGTTAATCGATTTCTTTCTAACTTCATCTATAAACTCAAATATCATGGTATTATCTGCAGATGGATAGAAAATTTTAGAATAGTCCACAGAGGCATTTTTCTTGTTCCTCGTATAAACATGATGGTCGCTATAAACCCCATGTTCTACCAATGTAAAGATTGGGATTTTTAACTTAACTGCCTCTTTATATTCTGCGTTTGTAATTGAATGGTTAGTTTCTTTAAAATTCCCCCCATATCTTCCTCCGATAATTAGTACGAATATTTGACAGTTAGGAATCTCTTCAAGACACGAATCATGAGTATGGCCTTTAGGATCATAAAAAACATCCCCATCTTCACTTAAAACTGGGGCATATCCTAGTGTTCTAATAAAGTACTTTAGATTTTCTCTAATGTACCTTAAATCATAACAAGTAGAACTAATAAATACTTTTGGGTTAGCCAATATTTTTTCTCCTCTTATAAAAAACTTTATTATACCATTAATTATAACATTTTAACTATGGATTGAAGTAAAATTATTACTTTTAATAGATCTTCCAAAATATTAAGTATTTCCCTAATCTAACTAGGGGGTATTATATTTAACCATAATCGGGATAAACTTTATCCAATTATGGTTAAATATGTTGAAGTAAATAGAAGGTAAATCTCGATAAGTTAAGTCGAATGATAAGATATGCGATAAAGTGTCATTGAATTAGAAGAAGCCAAAGTATGAAAGATTTCCCTTACGTTCGCTCGAATATCAATTACTAATTTTCAGAATGTATCGAAATAAACATACAAAGTATGGAAAATAATCATCAGTTAGAGGTACAATATAAGCTAGATATTACAAAAGTAATAGGGCAACTTCCGTAATTAAATAGTATAAAGCTACGGACTAGATATTGGTGGAAGTTGGGCTATAAGAGGATTGAAAATAAATAGCTTTCTGATACTCAAGTTGAAGGTGAAAAGTGGGTTTATTAAAGTTTTTAAAGTATTGTCGAATTATAATGAAGTTCAATTTATTAATATTATTCAAGGTAGCCTAAAAGAGTCCTCAGATAAGAAACGATTTTTTATTTGAGTGATGTTTGAAAGAGAGGAAGTATGTGATTGCAGGAGTTAAGAAATTTTCTAATAAAGAAGTTTTTGTGCTAGAAGTTGAGCCTGAAAATAGATTGATATCATGCTTAATTTGTTTTTTAGAAGATAAGAAGGATAGAAGAATTAATAATTAATTTATTTTAACTCGTTCAATTAATAATTCTGAATCTTGGAATAAAAATATTTTATATTTTAAGCAAATAAAATATTTAACTTAAAAAAATGAAAATATTAAGTATAGAGCGAGATTATTTGTGAGAAAGATATTGGAGGCATATATGATTCAAATTAAAATGTATCCAGCTAGGAATGGGGACTGCTTTTTAATTTCTACTGGAGATATAGAGAAAAAACATATATTAATAGATTGTGGATTCATAGAAACATATGAAAAATTTTTAAAAAGAGATCTTCTAGAGATAGCTCAACGTAATGAAAAGTTGAATTTAATGATTATTACGCATATAGATTCGGATCATATTTCTGGTGCGATTAGATTCATAGAAGATAATAATGAAAATAATTTTATTGAAATTGATGAAGTTTGGTTTAACGCATACAGACACTTGCAATTTCCAAAAAAAGATAATAATGAATTAAAAGATTCGGAAAGAGGTATTTTGGAAAGGGAAATAGCTTTAGGAAAATCATATTTTAAAAGGGTTAACCAACTTGATATAGTTAAAGATGAAATAAGTGCAAAACAAGGTTCAACTTTAGGGGCTTTACTTTTAAAAGGAAAATATAATTGGAATAGCACGTTTGATGGAAATGCAGTTGTAACAAAAAATAATCAAACTATAAATATAGATGATTTTAAAATCAAAATATTATCCCCTAATGAGGATAAGTTGAATAGATTGGGAGCTAGATGGGTTAAAGAGTTGAGAAAGAAAAGATGGAATTTCACTATAAATGATAATGAATTATTTGATGATGCATATGAATTTATGCAGTTAATGTTAGAAGAGGAATCGAAAATAACAATTAGTGAAATTTCTAAACAAAGCCAAAAAGAGCTAATTAAATTAGAAGAGTATATAGAGAAGGATTATCCAATTGATAAAAGTGTAAATAACGGTTCTTCAATTGCTATCTTAATAGAGTTTAATCAAAGAAAACTTCTATTTTTGGGTGATGCTCATCCAGATATTATTTATGATAAATTGATAGAAATGGATGAAGATGATTTTGACTTAGTAAAAATATCACATCACGGAAGTTTAAAAAATACTTCTAATAAACTAGCTGAAATTTTAGGTTCTACTAGATACCTATTTTCAACTAATGGCCAAAAACACCATCATCCAGACGCTCAAAGTATTATAAAATTGTTAGCTGGAAATTCAAAATTTAAGAAGCGGTTGTACTTTAATTATAAAACGAAAACTTCAAGTATATTTGAAAAAGAAGAATTACAAGAGAAGTATAATTATGAAATCATTATTGATGATGGTGAAAAACCTATAGTGATTGATTTTTAGGGGGAAGAATAGTGAAATTTAAATATAGATTTTCTATACCAAAAATAAAATGTGAAGGTATGATTTCATCAGGATTTTTGGTATCGGAAGATATAGTTATTACTACTGTACATTCTATAAGTAAACATATTTTGGATAATACGAAAATAATAGAAATTATTTTTAAAGATAAAAATGGAAATGAAATTATTAGAGAAGCAACTTCTATTGAACCTAAAATGGGCGATATTGATGATTTTGAGCTAATTGCGGTGAAACTTAATGAGCCTATTCATAATATAAATTATTTGGAATGTATTAATTATACTTTTGAAAATGTAGCTGATGTTTTTACATATGGATATCCAGCGGTTCGACAAAATGATGGGACACAAATTGAACTTAAGGTCCTGGGACATAATAGTAACGGATATTTGGATTTGAAAGTTAAAGATCCTATTCAAGACTACCAGGGATGTTCTGGCGGACCGCTTATTTATAAAAATTTTGTTGTCGGAGTAATGTTAGCCCAAATTTCTGAAGATGGTAGTGCAAGTCGTATCGATGTTGTAAGTTTAAATAAATATAAATTATATTTCGAAGAAATAGGTATAGAATTATTTGAAAAGGCTTCTGACATTTATCAATTTGATGAGCATTTAATGGGCTGTACTAACCCTAAAATTTCCTTGAACTTTTTTGATTATGAAGAAGAAGATTTTGAAGAGGAATTTTTAAGTATGTTAAGCACTCGAGGTACCATATATTTGCAAGGTAAAACTAAAGAGGAAGTAATGGGCTATGCCTTATACATTATTAAAACCAAAGCTCGACACCTTATTCCAAGGGTAATAATAGTAGATGGATTAGAAAAATGGAATGAATTAAAAGATAGTTGCGAAGAAAAAATATTAGTTCCTAATTTTAACGCCAATGAAATTACTGTAATTCCTAAAAATGTTAATATTATCTTGTATGGTGAAGAAGATTTTGTAGGCAATAAAGAAATCTTAAAATTAAACAAGCGAACTTTAAATAATATGCGCGATAAATTAAATGGAGAGATTGATGATTTAACATTAGCCCATCAGTTAGTGAGACAATGCAATGGGTTATATTCTATTTTTAAAAGAAAAGTATTTGAAGGTAAAAATGGTAAACCTGGATGGGAAGAACATGCAGGGACGAATTTACTACCTGCATTATTAGCAAGTTCATGGAGAAATAATACTAAAGATAAATTATTTATAGAACGATTAACGAGTACAAGTTATAACAAATATATAGATTCTATCAAAAATATCACTAATGGTGAAGATCCATTTGTTTCACACTACAATACAGGTCATGAAGATATATTTAAATTGGCAAATGTAGAAGAAAGTTGGGAGATTTTATTTTCTAAAATTACCCAAGATAAACTCCAATTGTTTAAAGATTTGGCCTTGGAAGTTTTAAGTCATATACCAGCTAAATTTGATTTACCTATAGTTGAGCATTATCAGTCTAGTTTATTAATGGATGAGAATTTAGAGTACTCTAGTACCTTGAAAAAAGGAATAGGTAGGTCTCTAATAGCTCTTGCTGTAACAGAGAATAACAATATAATTAATAATCAAACTTTTGTGGATGAGGTTATCAAGCAATTGTTTATTCAAATAAAAGAATCACAACAGTGGTTTGCTATAGCAGAGTTTTTACCATTGTTTGCGGAAGCCTCACCACTAGTTTTTATTGATTTCATAGAAAAAGAAGTCGATAATTCCGAATCAAAAATATGGGACTTGTTTGAGAAAACAGCGGATGGTTTGTTTGCAAGAAATTACTATACAAATGTATTATGGGCACTTGAAAAGTTAATTTGCTTAGAAAATACAGTGCTGAGATCTATAAAAATCTTAGTTAAACTCTCTGAAAGAAGAATAAAATATAAAATTTCAAATTCTCCTATGTCTACATTGGCTCAGGCATTATCTGGTGGGTTACATGTAATTAATGTGAGTGTAGATGAAAAAATTGAAATAGTTGAATATATAGTTGAAAGTAGCTCGATTGGATGGGATCTTCTAGAACAAATTTTACCTGATAGAAGCAATAATGGTTCATTTTTAAGTATGACTTGTCTAGATTACAGACCCTATGAGTTGGAATACAAATTAGAATACACTGATCAATTATACAAAACATATAAGGAATACACTTTAATAGCTATAAATGCTGCTAATAATGATTTGAATAAATGGGGATTATTATTTGATAAGTGCCTATTTATTGAATTAGGGCTATATGATTCAGTAAAAGAAAAATTAATTCAAGTACTTTCTAATAATAAATCTGATGAACAAAAATATGTACTTAAAGAAAAGATAAGGGACATTATATATAGACATAGATACTTTAAAGATTCTGAATGGGCTTTAAGTGAAGAAAATGTTGGGAAAATTGAGGAATTATTTAATTTAATTACTTTCGAATACGACACCTATAATTATTTGTACTTATTCACAAATGAAAAGTTAGTTGATTTAAATCCATCTCCATATAACAGAAATGAAAAATCGGACTGGAACCAAAAAAAGCAGGAGCTAAGAAACGAGCGCTTAAAAGCTTTAAAACAAATTATTGAAAACCCAGAGGGCTCTATTTGGAATCTAGTAGGACTTCTGAAAGCCTACGATACGACTAAACGTTCTCAACGCGCTATTGGAGGGATTTTAGCTAGCGATATTTATAATTGTAATTTGAATTTTAAAATTTTAAATGAGGCTTTAGAGAATTCAGCTGAAACATTATTTATCGCTTATATCGAAACAGTTTATAACCAAGATGGAATCGAAGTAATAGAAAGTACATTAGATTTTTTCAAGGAAAATAATAAATTAGTTACTTCTATATTGAAAGTGGCACGCGTTGATGAAAAAGTTTTAGAAATACTAGATTCATTATCAGATGAGATAAAACTTAAATACTGGGGGGGATTTGCTACCCATTGGGATATAGTTGATAAACCAGTTAAAGAGAAAGTATGGTCAAAACTTCTTGAATATAAAAACTTTAATGCTCTGCTAAACATAATAGATTTATACTTTAAAAAAGATTTAGAAAAAAATCTCATAGTTTTAGAAGAAATATTATTAAATCAAGAATTCTTCACAATAAATAGTCAAAATAGCTATTTAATTATTGAAGTATTTGAAAATATTTATGGGGAATCCCATCCAAATATTGAAAGAAGTTTTTATTTGAGAATTTGCCATTTAGAGTGGGCATACTTTAGTTTGTTAATTGATCAATTACCTCCTAAATATTTAATGGAGGAACTTAGGACTAATCCTATATTATTAGCATCATTAATTCAAGCTGCTTATAAATCTTCTAAAGAAGACAATGATATTGATGAAATGAAAAAAGAGCTAGGGAAACAGGCATGGAATATCTTATTTAAGTTAAAATTTTGCCCATGTGTAGAAGAAAATAACGATATTGCAGAAGAAAAGCTAGAAACATGGGTGAAAATATTTTTAGGCGAAATTGATAAAAATGGCCAGGAGAAAATAGGAAGACAGATTCTAGGTGAATGCTTTGCATATTCTCCTAGAAATAATGAAGAAATATTCCCACATAGGGCCTTATGTACAATGTTTGAAAAATATTACACAGAAGATATAGGAAAAGGGTTTGTATTAGGAATTCTTAATAGTAGAGGTGTTTATTGGGGAACTAATGGAAGAGAAGAGGAATCCCTAGCTACTAAATATGAAAATTATGCAAGGAAAATTAGAATTAAATTCCCTAAAGTATCGTCTGAATTATTAAAGGTATCAGAGGATTATAAGAGACAAGCTTTCCAAGAGAGGGAGCGTGCGTCTTATGACTTATAAAACCAACAGTAAAGAGGTGCTTCTATATAAGGGGAGAAAATTAGCATTTACACTAGGGGAGAAAATAGGGAGGGGCGGTAATGGTACAGTTTATAGAATATCATGCGAGCCTTCATCGAGTGAAGAACTAGTAGTGAAAATATTGAATTCTTCTAACTATAAGAATAAACCATATTCGCCAAAAAAGTATAGCCGTTTTAAAATAGAAGTTGAACAAGGAGAAAAAATAAGCAAATTAAATAGCTGCTTTTTAAATATAATAGATTATAACTTACCAAATATACCAGGGGAAAATAATAAGCCATGGTTTGTTATGCCTTTTGCAGCATCATTTAAGAAAAAAATACTTACTTCAAATCTATCTTTAGAAAAGAAAATTAGTTTAATTATTGAGATAGGTAATGCAATCAAAGTCTTACATGATAATGGTTATGCGCATCGTGATATAAAATTAGATAATATATTAATTTATCAAAATAAAACTGTGCTTTGTGATTTTGGCTTAATACGGCATAATTCATTGGAGAGACTTACTGATTTAAATGAACCCATTGGACCTTGGAATACAATTGCACCAGAGATGAAGTGAGTTGCAAGTCGATTTACGGTACCCAAAGCAGCAGATATTTATTCGTTTGGTAAATTGATTTGGATTATTCTTACTGAAGATGAACATTGCTTTGATGGTAAATACTCACGATACGATATAATGAGCCTTAGTTTAAATGAAAAAATTAAAGTAGGTGGTTTGAGAATAATACATGAACTATTAGAACAAACAACCGAAAATTTATCTTCAAAGAGACCTAATATTGATGAAGTTTTAGAAAAAATAAGGCTTTGGGTAGAAGTTTTAAATGATGAGAATCGCATAAGAGAAGAAAATAATTTAGAATTGTATGAAAAGATACCTAATCAATATAATCCAACTGAATATGTTTATAGAGAGTCTAATCAAATTTATGAAATATTAATTAAGTTAATAAATGAACATAACCTTTATAAGGAAAGCATAGGGATAATAGGGCCTATTTTAGATATAAAAAGAGCAAACATAAAAAACTGTTTTAGGTTAGATACTAAAAATAAAAAATATATATTTAGCCCATCTATGTTGAGGTGTATTGATAATAAGTGGTTTTTAAATACTACTGAAATTGATAGAAAAGCACTAGAACGGGAAGGTATTTTACCGAATAAGGATAAAAATAATATTTTAGAAAACTTATTTGAGCAAGTGCTCCTAAAAATAAAAATGTCAATACGTATGAAGTAATCGGTGCGGATGACGACATCCTATTGTAATATAAAATTATTAGAAAGTAGGAGTTTGCTTAATTTAAAGCCTAACAAATATAATGTGATTGGTTTTGACCCACAATATTCCCTTATATTCGATGAGACATATTTAAAAAATGAGGGAATTAGTCCTAAAAATGGTTATATTTCCATAGGGTAACATAAAGAGATTGAAACGACTAAAGCTAGTAAGACAAAAAAAGATGTGAAGAAAAAATGTTAACAGGGCATAAAAAGTAAGTGAATTAATAGAAAGTAGTGATTATAAAAAGGCATCTAAAATTAGATGTCTTTTTAATTAGTAATGGAGTTGTAGTATGCTGTAGAAATTGAATACATAAATTATAGAGAGAAGTTCGTGGAATTCTACAGTTAGTTTATCAGAGAAATGAAAAGATAGATTTAGAAATACCTATTTAGAAAGCCTAAGTCACTGAGGGCTATAGTTATTGGGATTTTTTATCTGTATAAAATATGAGCGTTATATTTACGATTGCTTTGCAATAACATCTATCTTTCATATTTTTCCATGTTTGATATAGTGGGTGTTTCTTTTTGTTTGTCTTAATAATTCCTCCGAGTTGTCCTTGTGGGATTTTTTCTTTTTCATCATTCTGAGTATCTTTGAAAGTATCTTTCTTTCAGTACAGTGCGATTTAGAGTCTGCATAACCTAATTTTTTTGGAATATAAATCGCTAAATTATTTATGCCAAGACGTCTGACAGGTAAAGTTTTTTCGTCCTTCAGACATAGTGTTAAGTGAGAGTTCTTTAAAACAGACCTATCTGATAAGCTTATATCATTTCTAATATTCACGTTATTAAAAGCCACAAACACTTCTTTTTGTGAAATTGCTGATTGTTGTAAGGAGGCTATGCCAACATTGTTTTTCGAATAGTTATGCCCTTCTCGATATGCAACTGCAAATTTTAAGTTCTGACTTGATAGATTTGTAAAAATTTCTTGTGACTTATTCTTTAGCACAGACCCAATAAGAAAATCTCCTGGCATAAAATCTTGCATTCCAAAACCTTCTTTCTGAATATAAAGTACAATATCTTATTACTATTATGATTATAAAGTAATAAAAGCTTCTGAGGAATTATTATTATTTGAATTTTAAAAAATAACAGATGAGGATTTTGAGTTTATTTCCTTACTCATATGTGAGTATAAAATCCTACAACTTATGTGAAGGAGAATCAGAGGTAAAAGAAGAGGTATTTTTTACTCAAAAGGTAGAGAGGACCCCTTAGATTGTGTCAAAGTATGTGTTAACCAACACATTGAAAGAGTGCTATAAGGAGGATAGGATGACATCAAGTAGAGATACACATAGTCCCCTTACTATGCCATATTTTTGAAAAATCCAATATGTTGTATTTAATATAGGTCTACTGGAGAATACGACAATGGGACGGTTTTTTGACTACATTGTTAGCTGTAGTTGAAATGGAAAGAAACCTAATCGTGGAGCGTACACATTAAGGTAAGGCTCTTGCAAAGCAAAATGAAGACTTTAGAGAGGATAGACCAAGAAAGCAATAGTTAGAGTACCTTAAATATACATACAAGTAAGATGAAACTGTGAGAGGAATAAACAAGAGAACCCTCATCCGTAGGAAAAATGAGCAAGTGGACAAGGGATGAAGAATATTTCTAATTAGTTTTTTGTATGTCTGTTCAACCAAAGTATTCGTAGTTTAACAAATAATTTTTTACATTCTGTCGCTGTCTTAGTGTGGAATTTTAAAAAAATAATCTAAGTGCGAATCCCCACATGCAGGAATAAATCCGAGTCTACGCCAAAAACGACGACCATCTTCATCACGAGTATCTAATATAACTCGCTCATATGAAGTAAGGCTTAATAGTTGAAGGAAGCGTTTCATTAGTTTAGTTCCATAGCCGAGATTGTAAGGATGAACACCCAACCATGCTATCTTTATTAGAGACTCAGGATATTCATCAAAATAGTATTCCTTCTGTAAAAGGAGGCTTAGTTCAAATTGTTTCGAATGATAATGGACAGGGGTACTACCATACTCAAATCTTATAGGTAACCCTCTATTAATGTTGACGTCACATTGAAGTATATTGGAAAACTCATTAGCCAAGTCATAAAACAATTGTTGTTCAGTTTCTTGACTTAGTTTTTTTACCACCATTGGTGGTGGAAAGTGCCACACTTTTTGTTCCAAGAATGTTCCTCCTCTCTGTTCTCTATAATTTTATGAATTAGCTTGTAGTTTCATGTAGGAAGCAACCAAAATAAGTAAGTTGAAATTATGAAAGGTACAGGATACTTATTCGTAGGCAAAATGCAGTAGAAGATTATGCTCAGCAGCTTTAATCTGCAAAGGGTAGCTTGCTACTTTGAGTAATAAAAATTCATTTTCACTGTAAAAGGAAACACTACATTTCCAATTCTTTGTAAAAATAAGGTTATAGTTAACAAAGGATAGTATTAACTGTAATTTAATGGGATATTCGAGGGTTTTCTGCTGGAGGAGCTAGAGAAGAAATAACGTATGAATGTGAGGAATTCAATATGTCCGATGTTCAATTACAGGAAAATATTGAAACGTATCTGTACGCTGTAAACGAAATACGAAATTCCATAAACGTTATACAAGGAGAAAAATACATAGAAAATTATAAAAAGACACTGTTGTTCAGCGTTATTGACTTGTTGGCAAAAGGTGCTTATGGAAATAGTTTTGGGAACAGACGAACGGATATGTTTGAGAAGTTTATTTTGGAGTTTTGTGAGTGGGAAAATACTGAAAGAATAAGTCTTCAACAGTTGGTTCATTTATTAGATAAAACAGAGGAAGCGACATTCTCAGGACTCAAAAATTTTGCTAAAACAGAATTACATAAGTATCCAGACTGTCAACCAGTTCCTTTCAGTTATGACCCAACATATGAACAATTGAGGGGACAAATGCCTAGGGGTGTTACAACTATTCTCAAAGTTGAAATAAAGAGTTTGAATCATGTCTCTTTATTGTGGAAACTTCGAAATAGTTTGGTCCACGAAGCAAGAGCGAAAGGAGTCACCCAGTTATTTGAAGATGAAATTGAACCTCATTATATTCATTACAGCGTATTAGGAAAAGACAGTGAAACTGGACTAATTATAACAACGAAAAGATGGGAAATGTATCAACCAGTTGGATTTATTAATAAAATGATTGATAAAGCTCTAAACAACGTCAAAGTTTATCTTGAGACTCATAGAATCAATCCTCTTGACAATCATGACTTTGACCCACTTTGGATTGAAGAGAAAAAGGGACGGTCAGTGTAAAATAAGGGAAATTAGTATTGAAGAAGATATGCTGGGTATAGAATGGTTCGTGCAGGAGGCAATACTAATTTGATTCCAAAATGGAAACAAAAGAAAGTGGCTTCAATTGGCTGGACGGAGTTTGATAACCTCCAAGCCTATTTTACCAGAGAAACATTAATACCAAAAGCGCATGGGGTATATGAAGATGAAAAGCCATCTACTCGTCTCAATTGGTCAATCAACTTTAAAAAAAGCTCCTTTAGCTATTCAACAACAATACGGGTTATGTGTTGTCTCAGATAAATGATTTTTAATAGCAAGTCATACCAAGCCATGGGTTCAATCTGATAATCAAGAGCGACTATTTATTAATAATGGACTGTTATTATGCCCTAACCAGGATGTGTTATTTGATAAGGGATATATTTGTGTTAATAGGGAGGGGACAATTTTGATTTCAGCTAGTTTGGATGAAACGACTAGGCTTTTTCTTAATATCAATGAAAATATGAAGATTAATATGAGTGAGAAATAGCGAGAGTATATGAAATGGCATCGAGATTACATATTTAAGTGATTAAAAAGAAAGTTAAGTTTTGAATTTAGTATATAAAAATATTAATAAACATACGAAAGAATATGTTTTGGAGGAAATAATAATGATGAAATATTTACTTTACCCACCACTTCTTACTGTTCCAGAAGAAAATGGATTTGAAAATGAGTGGGAAGCGTTTTGCCTAAAATTGTTAAAATTAGAAAAATAAATAATGATATTGAAAGGGGAACACCTCCAGAACAGGGTGTTGACTTACATTTCAAGGAAAAGGGTATCGCATACCAATGTAAGAGTGTTGTAGGTAGTATTAGTGGGTTTAATATTACAAAGGCAGTTAAATCCCTTGAAAGGGCTTTATGCATACAAAAGACATTACCATGGGAGCAGTATATAGTTTGTTCCAATGTAAATCTTACAGGAAATCAAATAACTAAGTTAAAGGAAGTATATTCAAATGTAGATACTAAGGGGCATGATTATTGGGTTGGTCTATGTGAGAAATATAGTCAACAAGTTAAAAGGAATTTTAGAGTGCTACTTGAAATTCCTAGTGATATTATTCATACTACTTTTAACAGTTTAGAAGAGCATTATCTAGAGAAATCGAAAACAAAAATGGAAAAGGATACTTTAGAGATTTTCTTCTACTATGAGAAACATGATAGAGTATATCAGATGAAAGTTTCTTTAGATTTTACCCTCAAAGAATTAAAAAATATAATTAGGTCTTTCTTGGATATTCCTAAGGGACTGATAGGTCAAAATGGCTTAGTATATATATACGATTTTTTGATTATAGAAGGTGAAAAGCAAGAAGAAGAGGATAAAACATTACGGGATGTTGGTATTATTCCTAATAGCGTTTTTACATATTGGCTTAGCTATAGTTTTGAGGGAAGAAGCGGAACTAAAAGAACTAATAATGCAATGCAGTGGTTAACTAGTTCTAGCTTCGATTCAGTAAATGAAAAAGAAAAATATTTAGAACAAGCTAAAAGTTATATCAAGCAATGTTTTAATACTTTTGATGACAGTCTTAAATGATAAGTATTTTACTCAATTACAGTATGGAAATAAAACAGTAAGTAAATTAATTTGTTTACTTACTGTTTTATTATGCAGTAATCTTACCTTATTTTGAGTAACGTATGATACAACTATATTTTGGCTGTCACAGCAGGTTGTATTTCATATTTTTGTATTATATCTCTATAAATGCTCACTTTAGGTCTAGAAGAATTCCAGTTGAGGTTCTTATAAAGAAGTTCCTTTTCAATTAGAAATATTTTGAATGTACCATCCCAGTCACCGTTCACATAAAAATCCATGAAATAGAATTCATCCCAGTCATCTTTGTCTGGTCTAATTACAGTAAAGTCTGGTAAAGAGCTAGTTACCTTAATCTCAATACGTTTATTATTTTCTGGTATAAAACAATCAAAACGAAAATGCCCTTTTCTTGGTTTAACAGCATTCATTTCTAGACAGAATAGTCCTTCTGCAATTTCATTTGGAAAAGCTATTCTTCTTGCACCCATAGTATCAAGTTGATTACTCAAATTTCTCCAGCTATTGTAAATATCTTTAAAGGACTCCCTATCATTTTTATCATAAATTATTACTTCCACTGAAGCTCCGTTAATTTCTATAGTGTCTTTTTTCACATTTAATCCTCCTTTAAGGTTATTTTTGTAAAGTCTTTTAGTATAAGTTCTAATTGCTGCTCATTAAGAGTCCGTTTATCATATAATTTGTTGTTACCTGCCCACACCTTTTTGTTAATGTATTGGTCAAAAATTTCATTGTGTGGATGTTTACATACATAAATAGTGTTATTTTCAATTGAAAAATCGACTACGGCTAAAATGTAATTCCTTTCATCATCGTCTTTAAGTACAAATGTGACAGAGTCTAAGTGAGGTAAAATAATACTTTCTATAGATAAAGTGTTATCCTCGTTTGGAAAATCTATGTAAAATGTTGTTTCATCTGTATAAAATTCTAAGTCGGGATTTGTTTCCTTAAGCTTTTCACAACATGTAGATAATGTTGCTTCTAAATACTCAAACTTTTCGGTAGTAGACTTTGACCATTCACTGTCTTCTACTAATTTACCTAATGGACGTATAATAGTAATCTCTTGTCTTAGCGTCTCCACAATATCTGAGTTCAATTTATCGAATATAAATTCCTCTATAAACTGTAGAGCTCTATGTACTAATCCTATAGATTTATGGTAATCGAGAGGTTTGGAAATTCCAAAATGGGTAAGTTTGTTTCGTTCGTGACCAATATCAATCAATGCCTGGAGTTGACCCTTGGGTATTTCCGTTTTGTATAATTTCCCCAACCGTTTTATGCATAATGAATAGCTTATTGTTTCAATATGTTTATCGTTTTCTATTAAATAATCATGAAAGTTTCCCTCTGGGTCTTCTTTCTGTGAAAGCTCCTCTACAATGTTATCAATATCTGTATAAATTAGTAAATCATTAATGTCACTCAGGATTTTCTTACTTAAAATTTCCACCGAATTTTGAACACAAATTACTGCTAACTTAAGATAACTATCTTTTTCAAAATCTGTATCCTCAGGAGTATCTTGAAGAGTTAATTTTTTAATGTATTTATCATAAAAAGTTATTCCCATCTTAAGAGAATCTAATCCGTTTTCTACCAATCCAAATTCCAAATTTTAACACCCCTCTTAAGTGAATTTCCCCTAAATTTAAGTTGATATTATTAATGTTTGTTTAAAATATATTTAATTATACCAGGAAACGTTCTAACTAGATATGTGAATTGATAAAGCGATTAATAATCTATGAAATTGCTATTAGCAATAATCTGTATTTATAGCAATCTTTTTATTTTAGTTTGTACAATTTCATTTCAAGAATAGTGGTACATTGCAAAAGCTTATGGAAATATTAATACACCCCGAGATTAGATGAAAGTTAATTATATATGTACAGTGCAATACAATAATTCGTAAAACTAAGATTATCCGCTATAATAAACTTACCATATACAGCACAGTTAGGGACTCCAAGGAGGCTTTTAACGATGAAAGGAAGCGTCAAAAAAGATAAGAAAACAGGAAAGTATTTTTATATTGTAGACATTGGTATTGACTCTCTAACAGGTAAAAGGAAGCAAAAAAAGAAAAGGGGATTCATTACTAAAAAAGAAGCAGAAAATTCTTTAACAAAGTTACTCTCAGAAGTCCACACTGAAACATATGTAGAACCTAGCAAACTTCTCTATAGTGAATATCTGGAAAGTTGGTTTAATACAAAGAAGCACAGTGTTGGTATTCAAACAGCGAAGGTACTGAAAGGGTACTTGAATAGTCGTATCATTCCTTCTCTAGGCAATATCAAATTAGCTAAGTTAACATCATTGCATATGCAAAACTACGTTAATTCGCTGCGAGATGAAGGTTTAAAGCAAGGGACAATTGAGAAGATAATAAAAGTCATTCGGAACTCTCTTGAACATGCAATTGATTTGGAGTTAATAAGTAAAAATGTTGCAGCTAAAACAAAGTTGCCTAAAGCTGATAAGGAAGAGTTAACTGTGTGGAATGAACATGAAGTACAGTTGTTTTTAAAAGCTGCACAGGATAGCAGGTATTCTATCGTCTTTCATATGGCTCTTGTAACTGGAATGCGACAAGGTGAATTACTGGGGTTGCGATGGAAAGATGTTGATTTAGAAAAGGGGCATTTAACTATTAGCCAAACGTTAAGTCATGATGGGAAGACGTTCTTGCTTGGAGGAAAGACGAAATCAAGTTTAAGAAAGATACTATTACCTGCATCAACAGTAGCAAAGCTAAAGAAGCACAGAGCAGCCGTATTGAAAGAGAAGTTGAGTCAAGGTGAGGAATACCAAGACAATGACTTGGTGATGTGTACTCCTTATGGAACGCCAATTAATCCTGCTAATGTTAGAAGAAGTCTAAACGCTTTGACTAAGGGAGCAGCTGTGCCAAAGATTCGCTTTCATGATTTACGTCATACACATGCAACTCTATTATTGGCTAAAGGTGTGAATGTGAAGGTGATTTCCGAACGGTTAGGACACAGTAACATCAAAATCACACTAGACACTTATTCGCATGTATTACCAACGATGCAAGAAGATGCAGTTAACAAAATAGAAGAGATTTTGTAGGGAATGTGACCAATTCTGTGACCACGACCCCTTTTGAATACAAGTTTACAAAAGAAAAAACCGCATCAAATGTTGATTTGACACGGTTTCTACAACTATGACCCCGGAGAGGCTCGAACTCACGACCTCCCCCCTGTCAAGGTGGTACGGTTCTTATTGAGTTACATGATCTAAATTTCCTATATAAAGTTAACATTTTCAAAAATAAATTCTCTTAACTCGTAAAAAGGTGTATTAACTAACTTACATCATAACTCATATTAATAAAGTGTTTAGCTTTTTCGATATCTTCGTCACTTGCAATTATTATTTCTAAATCTCCCGTACCATAATGTCCTATATTACTAACATCGCGAGTAAAACCACTTTGTAGTTCTACAAAGTTTGGATCCACCTTTAAATACAATAAGATCTTATTGCTTTGGGGGTGTACTTCTAAGCATGCGAAGTTTTTAATTCTCTTAAAAGCAATGTAATGCTTTAATATCTTTACTTGGACGTCGTCACCTAACGCCAACATGTACAATTTTAGTGCTTCAAATCTATCAATTAGTTGCCTATTTGATTGCTCAAGGTAATCTGAGACTGTTTTAACTTTTGTATTTCTGTTAGTAGTCAGAGCAGTTGTATCATCATTAATATATACAGTTTGAGCAGTTGTAGCATTAACTAAGTCGAGTAGCAATAGCCCGTCTTCATAGTGCTTATAAACATATAATTCAATATTCCTGTTAATTTGTTCTACTGCGTGTTCATCGTATTTAGTAAAACCACCTGCAATACATAATAAACGTGGACTACTCCAGTCAATAGCATTAGAGACTTCCTCACCGAACCTACGCATTACCATCAATTCAAATTCCGCCTTATGGTCAAGTAGCCAATCTAAATAGAATAAGCCTTGGTTTATAACATTCTCGTTTACAGAGCGTTTATACTCGATGATTACAGGTGAATTATTTTCATCTATGCCTAATGTGTCTATTCTACCCGCGTGTTTTTTACCTGTGCTATACTCAGAGGCTAGAAAACGTATTCCTAAAAATGTATCTAGGTGTCGTTCTATTATAGTTTGTAATGATTTTTCCACCGCTAGTGCTTGCCCAACTAATTCTTCTACATTATTTTCATTTAAACGGAAAATTTTAATATCGCCCAATTTGTATGCCCCCTTATAATTAAAATTATATTATTTTTGTATATGCATTTGTAGTGTATAAATAAAGATACAATTGAATGTCACTAATAGTATATAATTGTATTATATTGTAAAGGTAAGTATAATGTTTATTGATATAGTTGTATATAAATATAATAATTTACTTGTAAAGTGGTGATGGTATGAGTAACTTTTCATTTTTTAAAGGTGAATGGGAAGTGTTGGCAAAGATTGGTGAAAGTGCTGAGCGTAATGTATATATTGACTCAAATACAACAATCAGTAAACTGCGTTTACTAGGAGAAACAATTGCAAAATCTGTACTTGCTTCTGACAATATTAAAGAACTACAGGGTACCAATCAGATTGAGCGATTAAATGCAATTCAGCGGGAAGGTTTAGCAGAACCAGAAATGTTAGAGATTTTCCACTTACTTCGTAAAAAGGGAAATAAAGCTGCACATGATGGTAGTTATGGAACAGCAGAAGAAGCAAAGCAACTGCTAGCATTAGCTTATCAAGTTTCTATTTGGTTTATGGAGGTTTACGTAGACTGGGAGTTTAGTGCGCCAAGTTATGTTCCTCCTACTGAAGAAGCCGATTCTTCTGCATTACAAGAAAAAATCAAACAACTACAAGCAGAGATTGATAAGAAAGAAAAAGCTTTAGAAAAACAATTGGAAGTCATTTCTGACCGTGAAGTAGAAAAAGAACTTCGTGTTCAACGTAAAGAAAAATCGCGTAATCATTTACGTAAACATCAAATGTCAGAAGAACAAACACGTACATTAATCGATGATAAATTACGTGCAGTTGGTTGGGAAGTTGATACAGAAACTATTAACTTTAAAAAATATAAAACAATGCCTGAAAAAAATAGAAATATGGCGATTGCTGAATGGAAAATTGGTAGCCAATATGCTGACTATGCATTATTTATCGGTGAGCAATTAGTAGCTGTAGTTGAAGCGAAAGCAAAGCATCGTGATATTCCTGCAGCTCTTGATAGTCAAGCGAAGGATTATGCACGTAATGTTACGCAAATAGAAGGTATTCAATTATTACCTCCAAATGGTGAGTATAAAGTACCGTTTGTATATGCTTCAAATGGTCGTCCGTTTCTTCGCCAATTAGAAGATCAATCTGGTATTTGGTTTTGGGATACACGCCACCAAACAAAGCGAGCTCATGCTATTGAAGGTTGGCATTCACCAGAAGATTTAAAACTATTATTAGATGTGAATAATGAAGAAGCAGATAAGCGCTTAAAAGAGGACGATATTACAAAGTTTAGTTTACGTGAGTATCAACAAAAGGCCGTATTATCTGTTGAAAACGCATTAATAGAGGGTGCACGTAAAATGCTTGTTGCAATGGCAACAGGAACAGGTAAAACTCGTACAGCGATTGCACTTATGTATCGTTTAATTAAAGCAAAAAAATGTCGTCGTATTCTTTTCTTAGTAGATCGTAATTCACTAGGACAACAAACAGAAGACGCATTAAAAGATTCTAAAATGGAAAATGGTTTACCGTTTTCATCTATTTATGACGTTAAAACTTTAGAAGATATGACGCCTGATGTTGAAACAAAAGTTCAAATCGCAACCGTTCAAGGGATGGTTCGACGCTTGTTCTATAATGATGGGGAAAAACTTCCTTCTGTCGGACAATATGATTTTATTATTGTCGATGAAGCGCACAGGGGTTATACAAGTGATAAAGAAATGACAGAAGATGAACTATTATTCCGTAATCAAAATGATTATGTGAGTCAGTATCGACGCGTTATTGATTATTTTGATGCAGCGGTTTTAGGATTAACTGCAACGCCAGCACTACATACAACGGAGATTTTTGGTAATCCAATTTATAAGTATTCTTATACAGAGGCTGTATTAGATGGTTACTTAGTAGATCATGAACCTCCGTACTTATTTGAAACAGAACTTAAAGAAAATGGTATTACGTTTAATCAAGGTGAAGAGATTGAATTGTATGACCCTGATGAGGGTGAAATCATTTTAGAACAACTTGAAGATGAATTGAAATTTGAAGTGGAACATTTCAATAAGAGAGTTATTTCAGATGGGTTTAATCGAGCAGTTTTAACGAAATTAACAGACTATATCGATCCTGAAAGTGATGAAAAAACATTGATCTTTGCTGCGACAGATCGACACGCTGACTCAATTGTACGTCTATTAAAAGAAGCGTTTGAGGGGCGAGGCGATACAGTATCAGATGATGCGATTGTAAAAATCACAGGTTCTATTTATCGTCCCAATGAAATGATTAAACGCTTCAAAAATGAAAAACTACCAAATATCGTTGTAACAGTAGATCTATTAACGACAGGAATTGATGTACCGTCCATTACTAATATCGTCTTTTTACGTCGTATTAAATCACGTATTTTATACGATCAAATGTTAGGTCGTGCAACAAGATTATGTCCTGATATCAATAAAGAAGTATTCCGTATTTTTGATGCAGTGGGTATTTATCATCAACTACAAAAATATACAGATATGAAACCTGTTGTAAAAAAACAAAATGTATCAATTGGTGATTTAAAAGATGCATATATTCAATCAGAGACGAAAGATGAAGCGAAGCATTTCTTAGATCAATTAGTTGCAAAAATTCAACGTAAAAAACAAAAGCTAGATGAAACCGCAAAGAAAGAATTTGAACAACTATCAAAAGGTACTACAGTTGATGACTTTGCACATGACATTCAGGATTACACGCAAAAACAGGTGGAAACAAATAGTCGTTTATTTGACTATCTAGACAAATATAGAATGGAAAAGGAACTTCAAGTAATTTCGAAGCATGAAGATCATGTTACGTCTGTGAATCGTGGATATGGGGAAGGAAAAACAAGGCCAGTCGATTATTTAGATGGTTTTGTACAATATATTCGGGAGAATATGAATACAATACCTGCACTCCAAATCATCTGTCAGCGTCCGAAAGACTTAACAAAAGATGATCTTCGTAATATTATTGTGCAATTAAGTACAGAAGGATATAAAGAAAATGATTTACGAAATGCTTGGAAGCAAGCGAAGAATGAAGAAATTGCAGCGGATATCATTAGCTTTATTCGACAAGCTGCACTAGGTGAAGCATTGGTTGACCAAGAAGCAAGGGTGAAAAATGCGATGAAGAAAGTGTATGAGATGCACGATTGGACGCCTAGACAGAAAAAATGGCTACAGCGTATCGAAACACAACTATTAAAGTTCCCAGTGTTAGCACCTACACCAGAGGATGCTTTTTCAGAAGAACCATTTAAAAGTCAAGGTGGGTATACAAGGCTGAAAAAGGATCTAGGTGAAGAAGAAGTAAATCAATTGGTTTATGCTATTAATGAGGGTCTTTATGCTAGTTAATGTAAAAAGGAGCTCTATTATTGAGCTCCTTTTGATTTGAATAAAAAAAAGGTATAATAATAGACAGTGTTTTATTTTAGGAGGAAGATTATGAATAACAACGAGATTGTTTCAAAACTATGGGGATTAGCAAATGTATTACGTGATGATGGGATTACATATCAACAATATGTAACTGAATTAACATATATATTGTTCTTAAAAATGATGAAAGAGCAAGAAACGGAGAGTGTTATTCCAGAAGGATATCGCTGGGATGATTTACTTTCAAAAGAAGGTATTGAGTTAAAAGAATTCTATCAAGCATTACTATTAAAACTAGGATCTTCTGAAACAGAAAATGAACGTTTACGTGCGATTTATAGTGGGGCAGCTACAAGCATCGATGAACCCAAAAATTTAGAGAAATTGATTAAATCTATTGATGAATTAGATTGGTACAATGCAAAAGAAGAGGGACTTGGTGATTTATATGAGGGTCTTCTTGAGAAGAATGCCAGTGAGAAAAAATCAGGTGCAGGACAATACTTTACGCCACGTGTACTTATTGATGTAATGGTTGAATTAATGGATCCAAAACCAGGTGAAAAATTGAATGACCCGGCAGCGGGAACATTCGGCTTTATGATTGCGGCTGATCGCTATTTAAAAGAAAAAACAGATGATTATTTTGAATTATCACCAGATCAAGCAAAGTTCCAAAAGAATGAAGCATTTACTGGTATGGAACTTGTAAAAGATACTCACCGATTAGCTCTCATGAACGCTTTATTACATGATATTGAAGGTCCACTGGAGCAAGGTGATACACTATCTGCCAATGGTAAGTGGATGAAAAATTTTGATGTTGTATTAACAAATCCTCCATTTGGTACGAAAAAAGGTGGCGAACGAGCAACACGTGATGACTTAACATTTGAAACGTCAAATAAACAGTTCAATTTCTTGCAGTTAATTTACAACTCATTAAAAACAAATGGCAACGCACGTGCAGCCGTTATTTTACCGGATAACATATTGTTTGAAAGTGGTGTAGGTGCTGAAATTCGTCGTGATTTGATGAATAAGTGTAATTTACATTCTATCCTGCGCTTACCAACAGGTATTTTCTATGCACAAGGTGTAAAAACCAATGTTTTATTCTTTAATCGTGGCATAACAGACAAAGATAATACGAAAGATGTGTGGGTGTATGATCTACGTACCAATATGCCATCATTTGGTAAACGTACACCTTTAACGGATAAACACTTTGAGAACTTTATAAAAGTATATTGCGCTGAAAATCGTGAAGCTATTGAGGATGAACGCTGGAATAAGTATACACGTGAAGAAATTGCAAAAAACGAGGACAGTTTAGATATTGGGCTTATTGCAGATGAATCGTTATTCCTTTATGAAAATTTATCCAATCCGATTGAATCAGCAGAAGAAGCGATTGTAAAACTTCAACAAGCAATGGAGCTATTAAACGAGGTTGTCGAAGAGCTACGAGCAGTGGAAGAAGATGAGGTGGTCAAACAATGAGTAAGAAAAAAAAAAACATCAAGGAGTTATTAGAAGAGGCATTAGTGCCAAAGGATGAACAAAGATTTCATACGCCTGTAAATTGGGTATGGACATGGACAGGTACTGTTGCTGAAGTAAGAAGTGGCGGAACACCCAAGTCTACAGCCAAGGAATATTATGAAGATGGGACTATACCGTGGATAACACCAGCTGACCTATCGAAATATCAAAGTATGTATATTAGTAAGGGGAATCGCAACATAACATTACTAGGTCTAAATAAAAGTTCTGCTAAAATGTTGCCTGTAGATACGGTATTATTATCTTCTAGAGCTCCAATAGGTTATGTTGCAATAGCTGCTGAAGAGTTATGTACAAATCAAGGATTTAAGAGTTTTGTTCCAAGTAATGCTTATTATCCTAAATATTTATATTGGTATTTAAAAGCTTCAAAACTTTATCTAGAATCAATGGCTAGTGGAAGTACATTTAAGGAGCTCTCAGGAGTGAAATGTAGAAAAATACCAGTTCCTCTACCTCCTATGAATGAACAAAAACGTATTGTTAAGAAAGTAGAGCGTCTTTTAAACAAAATTGAGGAAGCAAAACAGTTGATTGATGATGCGAAGGAAACGTTTGAATTTCGTCGAGCGGCTATTTTGGATAAAGCGTTTCGTGGGGAGTTGTCGGCCCAATGGCGTGAAGATAATTTTGTTGTTGAGGATGCATTTTCACTTTTAGAACGAATTCAAACAAAAAAAAGAAATAGTTCCATTAAGTCAAATACATTAAAAATTAATTCAGTAACTAAAGAAGAAGAACCATTTGACTTGCCCAAGGGATGGGTATGGATTAGATTAGGGGAAATTTCTTATTATGTAACAAGTGGTTCAAGGGATTGGTCAAAATATTATTCAAGTGAAGGGGCAATGTTTATAAGAACACAGGATATAAACAAAAATAGCTTAAACCTTGATGATATCGCCTTTGTTTCATTACCAGAAAAGGTAGAGGGAAAAAGAAGCTTAGTAGAGAAATCGGATATATTAACTACTATTACGGGGGCAAATGTTGGAAAATGTGCTTTAGTTGAAACCGATATTAAAGAGGCATATGTTAGTCAGTCTGTTGCGCTTACTAAACTTATAGAAAAGTCTATTGCTAAATATGTTCATTTAAGTTTACTTTCTCCTTGTGGTGGAGGTAAAGAGCTTGAAAAAAGAGCTTATGGAATAGGTAGACCAGTTTTAAGCCTTGAGGATATTAAAAATATTAAAATTCCTTTGGCACCAATAGGAGAACAGCAGTTTATTGTTAATATGGTTGAGAAATTACTTACAAATGAGACGGAATCACTGAGACTAGCAAGTATGGAAAAGCAATTAGAGATCCTAAAGCAATCCATATTGAATAAAGCATTTCGTGGAGAGTTAGGTACAAACGATTTGAATGAGGAAAGTTCTTTGGGATTGTTAAAAGAAATATTACAAGAAAAAATTAAATAAATTAATAAAAAAGGACATCTATCTCAGGATGCCCTTTTTTGTTATAAGCAAGGTAGTAGATACTTGTAAATTAAATTTTAATAGATGAACGGAGCCTTAATAAAGTTTTGATATAGTTTGGGTAGAATTTAGATTGAAATAGTTATTTTTATTACTGAAAGCTCTTAACTGTTGGGTGTTCTTAGAAAATATTAAATAGTATATGTTCTAAAGAGTAATTGAAAGAATGTTTCGTTTATTGTATAATAACAATAAGAAATTTTTTCCTTTTTAATCATTCCTAAATAACCACAAACCTCTCGGGTTTACGATGCATTACAAGGAAGTGTATAAAACATATACGCTAATTTGTAATACGAATGTATTCCTGGGAGGTTTTTTTGCGTTGTAGGAATAGGACAAGTAATGAACTAACAAGGATGTGATGGATTATCTTAAATTATTAAGAATTGTAGTGGGGAAATGAGAATTTTGGATTTCAAATTACAAAAGAAGGTGAAAAAAGATGAGAAGAGCAGTCTCGTCTTTTTTATTTCGAAAGGAGAAGGACATGGGTAAGAAAATTATGGTTCAATCTGTAAAGTTGGTAAAAGACAGTAATCGGATTTATGATATTGAGAAAAAGAAAATCACTTGTCCAGCTGATGCTGTACGCTTTGCACAGATTATATTTGATATAGAATCAAGGCCAAATGAAATTTTTGGTGTATTTAACTTAAATACAAAGAATGAAATCATTGGCTGTAGCATTGTGTTCGAAGGAACTGTTGATTCATCGCTCGTTCACCCGCGTGAGACCTTCCGCACAGCAATATTAAACAATGCATCTTCAATAGTATGTTTTCACAACCACCCTTCAGGCCATAGTATGGAATCCCATGAAGATGTCGAAGTAACTAAGCGATTAAAGGAATGTGGAATTATTATTGGTATCCCTCTTCTAGACCATGTCATCATTGGAGATAATAGTTATGTAAGTTTATTGAAAAAGGGGATTATCTAATACAAAGCAATAAGTCAACTATTTTTAAGGGTGTGTATGGAGGAATAAGAAGATTCTAAAGCGTTTATTCGCATGGATCTTCTTATTTTTATATTTGTAAGGGTGATTTATAAATGTATTCATAATATGTGATTCGTGGAAATGGTCAGATTAAAAGGTCAGAAATATAGGATAAGAAAAAAGGATCTATGCCTAATAAACTAACAAGATAGCTCTAACCTAAAGCGAGCAAAATTAGCTTAAAGGCTTTTGATATGAAGGAAAAAGAAGTAGCAAGCTGCCCAAGTGATAGAAAAGTAGTAGAAGAAAATCCAATAGCATTCAACGAGTAAACTTTGGAGTTAGTAAACCATTTGTGGCTGAAGGGAATAATAAGGGGATTGAAGATTTGAATACACAACTTGTTCTCAAAGCAATGGAAATAGCCTTAGAAAAGAATGCGCCTAAGGTGAACGTAAACGTTTAGAACAAGTATTAGCTAAATATCGAAAAGAAGCTTAAGTCAAATGGAATTTTCTTCCCTAAAAGAGCTGTTCCATTGTTATACATAAGAAGCCCCCTTGAATATCAAGGAGAGAACGGTATAATCTTGTTTGGGTTCGAACCAGCGACCGCCACCTTGTTAAGGTGGCGGTCTTTTTGATATATTAATCTTCTTTCTGTATTATAAATTCCCAAAACTTCTTTAATTCCTCTCGCTTTTGAGGAGTCGCATTTTTTATATCTTCAAACCATTGATAAAGCTCAGGATCTTGTATGTCTGTAACTTGTCTCATTTCAGTTGTACCGAGGAGGTAATCAATTGATACTTCAAAGAAAGTCGCTAATTTTATCAATGTATTATAATCAGGTTCTCGATTTCCTTGTTCATACATTGCATATGTAGTTCGAGCAATCCCTAGTTGATTTGCCATGTCTTCTTGACGCAGTTTGCGTTCTTTTCGAAGAGTGTGTAGTCTAGTGCCAAACATATGCTACCTCCTTTTAGGTGTTTTCTATATCAATTATAACGTCACAATATGTAACATTTAACAAAGTACACGAAATGTGTAAAAAACATTGATTTCATACTTATCATTGTGTAATATAATTATTAATTACACATTTTGTGACAATGAAAGGGGGAAATAATGAGGTTTTGGTTATTAGAAAAACGTAAAAATAAAGAGAAAACACAAGATTGTATTGCATATAAGGCAAGAATATCTAGAAGTATGTATGCAATGATTGAAAGTGGTGAAAGAAATCCAAGTGTTCCTGTCGCAAAGAATATAGCTAAGGTACTAAATTTTGATTGGACTCTTTTTTTTGAAGATTAGTGTCACGATACGTGTAATTTCGAGAGGGAGAATTTAATTTCTATATTGTTTTCCTAAAACGAAATAAATTATTACTTATTTTTAAAAAAATATTAGAGAAGGGAAGTGTTTAATATGAACATGAAAACATTTGAAATGCGTGAAAAACGTTTAGCAGAACTACTAGGTGCAAAAGTACTATGGGAATTTATCAATGCCGTCACAGAGGAAATTGAAAAGCAGGAATTAGAGTCTACACCAGGTTTGTTAGAAGATCTATTCATACATGTGAAAGAAACCATTCAAATTCAAAATATGAATCAACGCATAACAAAAACCCCTGTAAAAACAGAGGCTGGTAGTATAGATAAAGAGACATTATATATAGAAGCATATGTAGAATTAATTAATCATAAGTTTGTTATTTCTGAATTAGCTGTAGAGCTTTCATCTGTTCTAAAAGAATTAAGTTGTTTTGTTCAATCATCTTTGCCACAGCTTCAAAGTGAGCTTGATTCTCAAGAACCTCAATCTGCTTCTCTTTAGGGAGTGATTGAAGTATTTCTTTTATTTCTTTACACTCGTATATGTTATTCTCCGAGTCTTCGATTAATTTATTGCGACGATTGGTGTATTCAAGTGCACCTAAAGTCGCTAATGCGCGAGGATCTAATCCTAGAATTTCCATGTATTCCTCTCCTTTCCTATACAATAATTCGATAGGGGGAAGGAGATTCCTTTAATAATTTGGTAGAGTTTTTATAGTTATATAACATATTTTTTATTAGTCAGAATTTTATTTAACAGGAATACTCTAGAATTAGACTTAAAATGTTTACCTTCGTCTAAATACAAGTTATACACACATATATTGATCTTATAAAGGTATATATTACACATAATATTATGTTAAAGGTGGCGAATTGTATCATGAAAGATTTTGTTCTCGAAAAAGAAAACATTATTCGTAAATATGGTGAATGGACCGCTTATGATATTAAATTAACGGATACTCTATATACAAGAGGTATTCGACAACCAAATCCTGCGTTAAAAAAAATTGTGACAATGATTCAAGATATCACACAATGTGATTTTAAAAATCTTCGAATCTTAGATTTAGCTTGTTTAGAGGGGCATTACGCTATTGAGTTTGCTATGCAAGGAGCAACTGTTGTAGGGATAGAAGGAAGAGAATCAAACGTACAAAAAGCTATATTCGCTAAAGATTTATTAAGGTTGGAAAACTTAACCTTTTATCAAGATGATGTAAGAAATTTAAGTGCCGAAAAATATGGTCAATTTGATATTGTTTTATGCTCTGGTATTTTATATCATTTAGATTGCTCAGATGTATTCCCTTTTTTAGAAAAAGTGTATGAAGTATGCAAAAGGTTTGTAATAATTGATACTCATATCACTCATACTCCCAATGTATCAGTACTCTATAAAAATTATGAATATAAGGGGCACACAATGCTAGAACACTCTGCTAATTCATCAATAGAAGAACGTTTAAAATCAAAATGGGCATCATTAGATAACATTACTAGTTTTTGGATGACAAAATCCTCTCTATACAATTTTTTAACGCGAACAGGTTTCTCTTCTATAAATGAATCCAGAAGTTTAGTTCAAGAAGATAGGGTTACTGTTGTAGCTTTTAAGAAATATCCTATAGAAATTAAAAGCTCTCCTGAAACAGAAAAATACATTGAACCCGATTATTTAGAATGCTAAAAATAACACGTTTAAGTTTAATATCCTAATCACTCTGTATGAGGTTGCACTATATGCCTCTCAAGCTAAAATCTTAAAGTATCCCTAAACAAAATTATCAATTTTTAAAAGCTATTTATATAAATGCAACTTGTTGTTTCCGTTTTGAGGGCACTATAAAGTTTTAGCTTTATAGTGATGGGATAGCACCGCATTGCTATCAACTTAAAGAAATACTTCCGAAAACAAAAAATGAAAAGAATAATAAAAAAGCTTATCATTACGTGTTAAAGGATAAGCTTTTTTATTTAGCGTTCGATAGAACTCTTTACTTAGGAATTCCCCACTTCTAAACGAAGTGAAAGTGGGGGTAGTTCAATTGTAATTACAACAAATTAGTTAAGAAAGACTTAAATACAAGTGGTTACTAAAATAGTGTCTTTCTTAAACTGTTCTCATTTAATGTTCCTCATGTAACAGTCTTCTTATCTCATTTTTTCTAAGAGTCATCCCAGCTTCAGAAACTGTGTAACGGAAACCAAAGAAACATGAAGCCAAATTAATACAGTAAAAGAACAATGTGAACTACCCGCCACTTAACGTCCTAACGGATTGTTTGAAGTGGGGGCTTCTCGGTTAGTCGTTACTTTTGGTAGCTAACGAATTCGTCCTAAGACAGCCGAGCTAACTCCCTTGTTCCAAGGGTTATTTTATTGCTATCTATGCTAACGCCAATAGGCGTATTGCTTCATTTTTGATATTGATAGCTGCGTTATAATCTCTATCGAGATTTACACCGCATATACAAGAATAGACTCGCTCAGACAATGACATATTTTTCACATTTCCACAACTGCTACATGTTTTTGTGGAAGGAAACCATTTGTCTATTTTCACAAGCCGTTTGCCTTGTTCATTTAGTTTATAAGCTAAGAAAGAAGTGAACATACCCCAAGCATTATCAGCGACGCTTTTTCCAAAATGAAGTGCTTGCGATATTCCCTTCATATTTAGATCTTCAATAGCTACAACATCAAAATGAGTAGCTAACTCTTTAGACTTATGATGAAGGAAGTTCTTACGTTGGTTTGCTACTTTTTCATGTAGCTTAGCTACACGGATACGTTGTTTATTCCAACGCCCTGAACCTTTTGTACGTCTTGATAATACTCGTTGAGCATTTGCTAATCGGTCTAACATTTCACGATAGAACTTAGGATAATTGGCTCTCTCATCCTCAGAACTGACGTATAATTGATCCATCGCAAAGTCTAATCCAACAACTGTTTCTACTTCTTTTTGTACGATCTCTTTTTCGTATTCAGTCAAAATGGACACATAGTATTTACCAGTGGGTGTCATAGAAATCGTACATGACTTGATTATATGGCCTTGTGGTATTTCTCTATGCTGTTTGATACGTACCATTTTCAGTTTTGGCAATTTGATATGACCGTTAAGCAACATAATATTTCCGTTCACTACATTCGTTGTATAAGACTTTCTGTCTTTTTTGCTTTTGAATGTTGGGAAGTCATTTTGACCACGAAAGAAATTTTTATAGGCAGTTTGCAAGTTTAGTTGAGCATTTGCCAAAGCTAATGAATCAACTTCTTTTAACCACTCAAATTCTGCTTTGTATTTCGCAGGAGTGGGAAGCTTTTGTTTCTTTAGTTGATCCGTATCATCTTTATGTTTTTCATACGCTTCTTTCCGTTCAGCTAACATTCTGTTATACACGAAACGTACACAACCGAAGGTTTTACGCATAAGATGTGCTTGGTCTTCTGTTGGATACAAACGGAATTTATATGCTTTATTCTGCTTTGTCATATCATTTCACCTCACTTTTCACTTTGATTTTCAATATATGTTTTTACTACGTCTATTGGCGAGCCACCAGTAGTTAGCAAGCAAAAACTTCTTGACCAAAACATCTCTTTCCAAAGTTTCTTTTTCACTTGTGGAAAGTCTCTTTTAATAAGTCGAGAACTTGCACTTTTATAAGCATTGATGAATTTTGTCATTTCTGTATTAGGGTGTGCCTTGAACAAAATATGAACATGGTCTACATCATGATTCCATTCAACTAATGTGATGTTATAGTTTTCAGATAGTCGAACAAACATATCTTTTGCATAGTCTGACATATCATCATCAAACACATTTCTTCTGTATTTCACGACCAACACAAGGTGATAATACAACAAGAATACTGAATGGTTATTACTATCTAATTTCATTTATATACCAGCCTTTATCATTTATAAGACTGATTATATCAGAGGCAAAATAAAAAGGAAAACCTTTTGGCTACGCCAAACCGAAATTCATCTCCCACTTACCGTTGGGCTACGCCCTTCACACGCTTGAGGAAGGAGAATTCTTTCGGGAAATTCGTTAAAAATATGTTGTGATTATAAAATGGTGCCAAGAAAGGATTGCTCATTTTATGCTTCTACAGTTCATACAATAAATTGATGAATTTTTAAAAGCGTAACTATATTCGGAATTTTAGGCTGATGGTGAGGGAAGTAAAGATGCTTGGTGTTGTGAAAAATTAGGTAGTTTAAAAGGGGATTTTTTATGAAGAATGAACGAGTAGTAACTTGTAATAAAAAAGGAAGTATTGCAGTCGTTACAATTCAAAATCCACCAGTCAACACTTTAAGTTTAGAAGTAGTTCAACAATTAGTAGATGTATTAGAGGAAATAGAAATTGATAATGATATTTCAGTCGTAATTATAACTGGAAGTGGAGAAAAGGCCTTTGTAGCAGGAGGGAATATAAAAGAATTTCCAGATTGGATGGGCAAAGGTGAAAAATATGCCGAGATGAAATCATTAGAATTGCAACAACCCCTTAATCAACTAGAGAATCTGTCCAAACCGACTATAGCTGCTGTTAATGGGGTAGCACTAGGTGGTGGATGTGAATTAGCACTTGCGTGTGACTTAAGGATAATAGAAGAACAATCTTTAATTGGATTACCCGAAATTACGTTAGGTTTATTTCCTGGGGCTGGAGGAACCCAACGCTTACCTAGATTAATTGGAGAAGGGAAAGCAAAAGAGATGATGTTCACAGGGAAATCGATTACAGCTAAAGAAGCAAAAGAAATAGGCTTGGCTAACTACATTACCCCTCGAGGAGAGGCGTTAAATAAAGCAAAAGAGATTGCAAGGGATATAAGTAAATTTTCTCTTCCAGCTCTCGCCTATATGAAGTTGGCAATTCGCGAAGGGGCAGCAGTACCTTTACAAGAAGGGCTTGAGATTGAAGCGCGTTACTTTGGAAAAGTATTTCAAACAGAAGATGTGAAGGAGGGGGTAAAGGCATTTATTGAAAAAAGAATGCCGCATTTTACAAATAAATAGAATGGGACGAAAAAAGTTATCCAGGTTTATTCTACACTATGTCAACATAGCTGCTGTTTTTAAAGCTATTTATTTGTTTTTCGTAACACCTTTCAGATCTAGTTCGTCTAATAAATAGATTTGTAGTAGCATGTCTATTTCAAAAGTGAAAATAAATAAAAAGGCGGAGGAATAGAATGGAAAATGGTACAAATGAAAAGGAAATAAATCAAACGCCTTTAGTAAGTGTATTAATTCCTACGTATAATCGTCCACACTACTTTGAAAAAGCTTTATGTAGTGTATTAGAACAAACGTATCCTAATATAGAAATTATAATAGGGGATGATAGTACAAACGACGAAACAGAGAAAGTGTTACAAAAGTACTTGTATGATCATTCAAATATTATTTATATAAAAAATAAGTCAACTCTTGGACAATTTGAGAACTCACGTATGTTATTTCATAAAGCGAAAGGTGAGTATATAAACTTCTTAATGGACGATGATTTATTTCATGTAAATAAAATTGAAAAAATGATGAAATACTTTTTAAATGACCTAGATAATGAAATTAAGCTTGTAACATCCCATCGCCAAGTAATGGATGCAGAAGGAAACTTATTGCCAGATGTTTATTCAACGATGCGTTTATTTTATACAGATACGATTATAGATGGGCCACAATTAGGAAAAATGGTGATTACGAATCAAAAGAATTATATAGGAGAACCGACAACGGTTTTATTTCGTAAAAGTGATTTAACAGAACCGTATGGTGTATTTGATAAAAGGCGGTATCTTTGCAACGTAGATGTAGCTTCATGGTTATCCTTACTGAGTAAAGGGAAAGCAGTATATATAGCGGAGACACTCAGTTACTTTCGATTACATTCAAATCAGCAGTTAAATGAATCTAATAAAATGATGGATGGGTTAGAAGATTTTTCTCATAGTATTATTATAGCTGGAGAAAAATATGGTTTCTTATCCTCCGAAGAGGAGTTAGACAGAGCTATTACAAATTTTCTAGACTATGCAAGAAGAATTGTTCCATCATCCATATTATATTCATTAGACTACTATCAACAAATCAAGCTAAAGAAAATAAATATTGAAAAGAAAAAACAGCGTATGAATATCAACTCGCACCTCCCAAAAGTCAGTATACTAATTCCTGCCTACAATAGACCTCATTACTTAGAATTAGCCCTCAAAAGTGCTTTGAATCAAACCTATGAAAATATTGAAATTATAATTTCTGACGATAGTACAAATGATGAAGTAAAAACAATGATCCAGCCATACTTAAAAGAACATGAATGTATAACATATGTTAAAAATGAAAATCCATTGGTGGCTGAAAATTTTAATCAATGTATAGAGCTTGCTACTGGTGAATATATAAATTTTTTATTAGATGATGATTTATTTCATCTTGAAAAGATTGAGAGAATGATGAAATACTTTTTTGAATGTGAAAATATTGCATTTGTGACGTCGTACCGTGAACTGATTGATGAGAATGGAGAGGTATTACCCCCCTCAACATTGAATGTGAAAATTGCCACAGAAACTACAATTTTTGAAGGGGAAACACTAGGGAATTATATGTTGAAACACTTGAAAAACGTAGTTGGAGAACCGACAACGGTTTTGTTTAATCGCAATTTTTTTGGAGGAAAATTTGGTTATTTTAAGGGGAAAGCGTATTCGTCTATTAATGACATTGCAACTTGGTTAGATATGATGAGGAAAGGAAAAGTAGTTTATATAGAGGAACCTCTTAGCTACTTTAGACAACATAGTGGACAAAATCAAAAACAAATGTACTTTATATTAATGACAATTGAAGAATGGATTGAATTAATTACAGATGCACATAATAGTGGGTTTTTAAATACTGAACAAGATTATAAAGAGAGCTTATCTTATTGTTTGGAGAATGCGGGATTTATACTTAAGGATGCAGTAAGAAGTGGAGAACTAGATCAAATTTATAATGAAAAGATAAAAAGCGGGTTAATTAAACTAGTTACTCATATATTTGAGAAAAATATTTGTTATTGCCAATATTGCAATCAAGAATTTAAAAGTTTTTCTCCTTGGCCAGCACATTATGATTTTCTAAAATATGAATTTGAGATGTGGAATAAAGATACAGGTATCTGTCCAGTTTGCTATTCGATGGATCGTGACAGGTTGTATCGTGCGTACATTGAAACAGAAACGGATTTGTTAAGTAGGAATTATACTATGCTTCATATTGCACCTGAAGTGAAGGTAAGAGGATGGCTTAACCAGTTTAAAAACATTACTTATATATGTGGGGATTTAGAACCAAAGGATTCTTTAATGGAGGAAATTGATATTACGAGAATTGCATACGAAAATAATACCTTTGATGTTATTTTATGTAGTCATGTATTAGAACACGTGCCTGACGATGAAAAAGCAATGCGAGAATTATATAGGGTACTAAAGCCAAATGGATGGGGAATTATTCAAGTGCCAATCGTAATGAATGTAGATTTTATTATAGAGGATAAATCTATTGTAACGCCATTATTGAGAAAAATAGCCTTTGGTCAAGAAGATCATGTTAGGATTTATAATCGATCGGGATTTATTCAACGATTAACAGATGCGGGCTTTAAGGTGGAATTGTATAACATAGCTCAGAAACAAGGAATAGAAATTGCTAGGAAATTCGGATTATCTGAAACGGATATGCTCTATATTGTCCGAAAATGATAGAAAGGAATAGATGCATATGGAGAATATTCCTTTTTTACGTGCTTCAATTGTACCTGCAAACGAGTACTTAGATGAATTAGAGCAAATTGATATATCCCACATATATACAAATTATGGACCTATAAATCAACGTTTTGAAGAAACAATTATGTCGGAATTTTTTCAGAACAGGGGAGCAGTTACAACAGTAGCAAACGCAACGCTAGGGTTAATGGCGGCAATTCAATGTAAGAAAAGAAAAAAAGGAAAGTATGCTCTTATGCCTAGTTTTACATTCCCTGCTACTCCATTGGCAGCTATTTGGTGTGGCTTGGAGCCTTATTTTATTGATATTTCATTAGATGATTGGTGTATGGATAAAACGGTACTTTTGGATAAGATTGATGAATTAAAAGAAGAGGTTGCAGTTGTTGTTCCATATGCAACATTCGGATCATGGATGGACTTGAAAGACTATGAAGAATTAGAGAAAAAGGGCGTTCCGGTTGTTGTAGATGCAGCACCAGGGTTTGGATTAATGCATGAGGGTGTACATTACGGTCAGAATTTTAGTGGTATGATTGTATATAGCTTTCATGCAACAAAGCCTTTCGGAATTGGTGAAGGTGGTATGATATATAGCCATAATGAGGAAGAGATAAATCAAATTAAAAGAATGGGTAATTTTGGATTTGATCATAATCGTGAATGTACGATGATGGGGTTTAACTGTAAAATGACTGAATATGCAGCAGCTATTGGGATTACAACGATAAATAAATGGAATCAAAAAATGCAAGAACGAACTCGTATCTCTGAATGGTATAAACAGTTATTAAAAAGTACGGGATTAATAAAAAAAGGCTGGCAAGTTCAAAAGACAAAAGCAGTTATTCATCAATTTATGCCTATCCTCTCTTCAGAAAAAATTAACAATATGCAGATAATAGAAGAGTTGAAAAAGCAAAAGATAGAAGCTAGATCATATTTTTCACCATCTTGTCATCAACAAGATTTTTTTAAAAAATATAAGTCTACAGATTTAACAAATACAAATAAAATATCAAAACGAATAATTAGTCTACCTTTATGGGAGGGAATGAAAAAAGAAATCGTAGAGAAAATTATAATATGTTTAATGCAGAAGGGGATGTCCACAGATGAATAGTTTTTATAGTCAAGAAGAGTTGAGCGAAATTGGCTTTTTATCTGTCGGGGAAAATGTATTAATAAGTAAAAAAACCAGCATATATAATCCAGGTGCTATATCTGTTGGAAATAATGTAAGAATCGATGACTTTTGCATTTTAAGTGGCAAAATTACAATTGGAAGTTATTCGCATATAGCGGCATATACAGCGTTATTTGGAGGAGAAATGGGGATTGAAATGCATGATTTTGCAAATATTTCATCAAAAACAATTGTATATGCAGCAATCGATGATTTTAGCGGAAATACATTAATGGGACCGACTGTTCCACATCAATATAAAAATGTGAAAGCTGGAAAAGTTATTTTAAAAAAGCATGCCATTGTTGGTACGCATTCTATTATCTTTCCAAATGTAGTAATAGGAGAAGGAGCGGCAGTTGGTGCGATGAGTATGGTAAAAGAAAGTTTAGATGATTGGTATATGTATGTTGGGGTGCCCGTAAGAAAAATAAAAGCTCGTAAAAAAAAGATAGTAGAATTAGAAAATGAATTTTTAAAAAGCATTAATTCCTGAGTGTTTAAAAGATTTTGTTGCAGCATTTCTCAAAAAAATAAAAAAAGACATGTATGAGGGGATATTATGTGATTACTGTATTATTTATGGGGCTATCTTTATAGTTGTCTTTTTGTAGTAAAGAGGGTTGTTGTAACACATTGCTATTCCAAAGTAAAAAAACGTTATTCTTTCTAAATAAGCTAAATAGGAAAGAATAACGTTTTTTTTATGAATTTCTCGATTAAATTTATATATGAGTAGGGTTAGTATGGTATGTATTGTATGAGGTATCCTTAGGGCAATAGGAATTAGTGTTATATAGAAAAAATAAGTGCAGAGAGCATCTAAATGGGATGCTTTTTTATTTTGCATAGAAAAAGGAACCCAGAAGGGTCCCTTTTCTTATTCCGATCTATCTTAAGCGCATATAAGATAATGTTATTTTACATCTTAATATTAGGAATTACAATAAAGAAGTAAAGATTACCGTGAGGTGGTGTAAATAGGAGAAAGAACCATAAGTATTACTGCATGCTCTGGTTGTAATGAGCCTTGCATCTGGATATTAAATGTCTATTAAGTAAATTTGTCAAATTTTTTCTACAGGTGTTTCATAAAGGTAGATTAATTCGTAAATATGAAGCATTACGCTATAAGATAGAAATACTTACAAATTTTAAAAGAATTCCATTTGTGTACCAAGAAGCAAAATATTTTTATGATAAAATATAGAAAAAGATGATTAAGAAGGGATAATTAAAGTGAAACCAACAATTTATGATGTTGCAGAAAAAGCAGGTGTATCAATAGCGACAGTATCCAAGGTAATTAATCAAACTGGGCGTATTAGTGAAAAAACAATAAACAAAGTAAATCAGGTAATGGATGAACTAGATTACCAGCCAAGTAGTGTAGCGGCAGCGTTAACAGGTAAAAAAACATATGCAATTGGGGTACTTGTCCCAGATATCTCAAATCCTTTTTTTGCTGAAGTAGCAAGAGCGTTCGAAAATAGTGCACGAGAATCAGGGTATACACTCATTTTATGTAGTACAGACCATCAAACAAAACGTGAGCATGAATACATTGATTTATTATTTAAAAAGCAAGTAGATGGCATTATTATAGCAACGGAGCTAAATGATTATAAACTTGTAAAAAAAATCGTAAATCGAGATTTGCCACTTGTATTATTCACTGTAGATCATCCTTCCATCACGACTCATGTTGTGACAACTGATGATATGAGAGGAGGCTATCTAGCTGGAAGTTATCTAACGCAGAAAGGCCATACATCTTTAACGATTATGATGGAGAAGGATAGAAAAAGTAGCTTAGGGAGATTGACTGGTTTCAAACAAGCTCTTACGGATTCAGGAATTTCGTTAGATGACGATGCTATTATTAGTTGCTATTCGACAGTGGAAGATAGCAAACGTGCAAGTAAAGAGTTACTTCATTTGCCTAACAGACCTACAGCGGTTTTTGCTTGTACAGATTTGATTGCTATATGCCTATTGAATGAAGCAAGAAAACAAGGGCTTTCGATTCCAGAAGATTTATCAATTATCGGATTTGATAATACAATCTATGCTGAGATTGCAGATCCGGGGTTAACGACGATTGAACAGCCAATTACACAAATGGCAGCTTGTACGTTTGAACAACTCTTAAAAACGATGGAAATGAAGGAACATGCTAAGCAAAAAATTACTATTATTCCTCAATTAGTAGAGCGATCATCAGTAAAAGATATTACATGTTAGCATTTTCGATATCCTACTTGAATGTAACAAAAAGAAGGTCATCTTAACCATATACAGTTATGATGACCTTCTATTATATATAGGATTTATACAGAGAATTGCTCTCCACTTTTCGTATTTAAATCCTGCTCCATCTCATTTTCCTTTGGAATAGTAAGGAAATGAGTTAAAAATGCCCCAAAGAAGTACAATCCAGCAAAGAGCCACATCACACCGCCTACACCTAATGGACCGATGAAAACAGTTACGACTAATGGTCCAACAAAGGCTGATAATCCTGAACCTAAATTTAAGACTGACATTGCAGCTCCTTTATTTTCGGGAGCTAAAGATGGGACTAACGCTGTAAGAGGTACATAACCGGCAAGTGTTGCTCCGTAGCAACATGCAACAAATAATATAGCCCAATAATTATGCCCTACCATTTGTGGTACATAATAGAGTGCAAGAGTTACAATTCCGCAACCGACTCCTCCGAACCATTTAATCGTATTTACCCAGCCAAACTTGTCTCCAACAATACCAAAAATAATATTAAACACCATATTTACAAAGAATAGAGTACCCCAAATTTGAAGCCATTCAGTCATCGTAAAATTATATTTCATCATATAAGTAGGCAGGAAAACAACAAATCCAAACTGAGCGGCCGAGTTTATAATTTTAACAATACCACCTATACCAACTTTAGGATTTTCAAATGCGATGGTAATGCCTTTTAGTAATTCGCTTGATTTGTTAGCGCTTACGGTTTGTGCTTTAAATCTGTCCTTATTTACAACAATTGAGAACAATCCCCCGACGACAACAAAAATTAAAGCACTCCATAAAGTAGCGATTTCTCCGATTTTAGGAACCATATAGCTAGAATAGAAGGCTCCGATAACACTAAGTCCAAGCTGGAATACGAACCAGAACCAGCCTACTGCTCTTGAGAGCATTTGCTGCGGAGTACTGTAAGATACCCAAACCAGGAAAGAATAAGCAAATAAGGGATAACCAAACCCTCGTAGGGCATAACAAATTAATATTACTGGATAATTCATATGTTGAATTCCTATACCGATGAAACCAATTGATCCTAAAATAAATGATACTAAACCAAATGTCATTACTTTTCTTGGTCCCCACATTTGTACAAATACCCCTGAAAACCAAGAGGAAGCAGATACAGTAATACCGTAAATAGTAAACAAAAATGCAGCATGTTCTAGCGTTAGTCCTTTTTCAACGAGATAAGGGGATAACCATCCCTGTTCTAACCCGTCCCCAATCATAAAAACGATAATTCCTATGTATCCCCAAGTTAAATTAGAAGGGATACCAATCTTGTCCATAAATGTTTTGTTTGAACTAATAGCGTTCATTCTCCCACCACCGATAAGTTTTTTGGTTAAGCGCTTAATTATTTTTGATAAAAAAAGTATACGCTTACATTATGGGAGGCGTCAATTAAATTTTTTGACAATTTACAACTTTCTTTTATAGAACATTCTATTTACTTATTGGAGAATAAAGTAATGATGAATATGAAAAGAAAGGCATACCTTATAGATGGGGGGTTACTATTTAAAAGGCTGGGTTTTCTTTGTTATATCAGTATTTTAAAAGAATATATTTGTAGCTTTTTAGAGTGTTTATTTCTAATTATTAATTTTTATTTTTATGTAATACGTATATTGAGGGAATGCAAAATTCGGATGAAAAGAAAAGTATTCAAAAAATAAAAATGTTTTCAATTTAGAATCAAGTGTGTATAATGAAGAAAAACAGGGAAAGCGCTTAACTAAATTGATGTGCTAAACCTTATAGACTTTCATTTCGTTTCTTAAATTTTAATAAAGAGGGAGAAATCATATGAATGTTTTAACGATTGGTATTATTGGTGCTGGACGAATTGGGAAACTGCATGTAGATAATTTGCAGCTTATGCCACAAGTAAAAATTAAAGCGGTTTCAGATGTAGTGATTAGTCATCTAGAAAAGTGGGCTGAAGATAAAGGGATTTCCACGCTGACTACAAACTATCAGGATTTATTAGCAGATCCAGAAATTGATGCTGTCTTTATATGTTCACCAACAAATACACATGCGCAAATTATTAAAGAAGCGGCTCTTGCGAAAAAACACATTTTCTGCGAAAAGCCTGTTAGTTTCTCAGTAGAAGAAACATTAGATGCATTAGAAGTGGTAAAAGAACAAGGAGTATCTCTTCAAGTAGGTTTTAACCGTCGTTTCGATCCTAACTTCAGAAAAGTCTATGATCTTATTCAACAAGGAGAAGTGGGACACCCACATATTTTAAAAATTACGTCTAGAGATCCACAACCGCCAAGTATAGAATATGTTCGTTCTTCAGGTGGATTGTTTATGGATATGATGATTCATGATTTTGATATGGCTAGATATTTGATGAATAGTGAAGTTGTTGAAGTATTTGCATATGGAACAACATTAATTGATCCATCTATTCAGGAAGTAAATGATGTTGATACTGCAATTGTCACATTAAAATTTGCGAATGGAGCTTTAGGGGTAATTGATAATAGCCGCCAAGCTGTTTATGGATATGACCAGCGTGTGGAAGTGTTTGGTGAAAAAGGCGCGGTTGCTGCGGATAATTGTTGCCCGACAACAGTACAAGTTTCAAAAACAGAAGGTGTTGTAAAAGATAAGCCGCTTTATTTCTTCTTAGAGCGCTACACGCAAGCTTACATTGAGGAAGTAACACAATTTACAAAGTCAATTATAGAAGGACAAGCTGTTATTTGCAGTGGTAATGATGGGTTACAAGCAGAACGAATTGCGAAAGCTGCGAAGGAATCTTTACTAACAGGAAAACCTGTTCAAATTGAACATAAACAGCCTGCGTTAAACCAATAAAGAGAGCGCTTACTTCTAGAAAGATAAAGGGTTATGAATATTAGGTTTATAAAAATATGAACCATATCATTCACTCTTTCATAAAGCATAGGAGGTAGTAACAATGAATCCACTTATTTTTAAAGAAGATTGTCCATTAGACCTAATTGCAGTTGGACGTTTATGCGTTGATTTAAATGCCAATGAAACACAACGTCCTATGGAAGAAACAAGAACGTTTACTAAGTATGTGGGGGGATCTCCTGCGAATATCGCAATTGGTACGGCACGTCTTGGCTTACAAACAGGATTTATCGGTAAAGTGTCCGATGATCAAATGGGCCGCTTTATTACAGGCTACTTAAAGGACAACAATATTAATACGGATCAGATATGTATTGATCGCACTGGTGCAGTGACAGGTCTAGCTTTTACAGAAATTAAAAGCCCTGAAGATTGTAGTATTTTAATGTACCGCGACAATGTCGCAGATTTAAATCTTGATCCAACAGAAGTATCTGAGGACTATATTAAACAATCAAAGGCTCTCTTAATTTCAGGAACAGCTTTAGCGAAAAGTCCTTCTCGCGAGGCGGTATTTTTAGCGCTAGAATATGCGCGTAAACATGATGTAGTCGTATTTTTTGATGTTGATTACCGCCCTTATACATGGCAGTCAGAAGCTGAAACGGCTGTGTATTACAATCTAGCGGCTGAAAAATCTGATGTCATTATTGGAACGCGTGAAGAATTCGATATGATGGAAAAACTATTAAACTACGAACAATCTAATGATCAAGTTACAGCTGAAAGATGGTTTTCTCATCATGCAAAAATCGTCGTAATTAAGCATGGCGGGGATGGTTCAATCG
The DNA here is from genome assembly GCF_050630465.1 of Bacillus basilensis. Taxonomy (NCBI): domain Bacteria; kingdom Bacillati; phylum Bacillota; class Bacilli; order Caryophanales; family Bacillaceae; genus Bacillus; species Bacillus basilensis. The sequence goes on from NZ_JBNTQO010000008.1 coordinate 172,189, forward strand.
CTTATACGAGAGACGGTCAATCGCACCGCGGCGGTATCTTTAAAACAAAGGTATTAAAGACGTTTGGCGCTGGCGACTCGTATGCATCTGCGTTTATTTATGGCTTAATGCAAGGGCTTGAAATTCCTCAGGCGATGCGATTAGGTGGTGCTTCTGCTTCCATTGTTATTTCTAAACATAGCTGTTCGGATGCAATGCCAACAAGGGCAGAGATTTCTACATTCATGGAAACGGCTGAGGAAATTGTATAGAAACATCATAAACCATTAATTAAGCAAGGGCGTATCTTATATACGCTTCTACATTACATAAAAGGGAGAGAATGAATATGACAGTACAAACAGCACAAATTGTAAAAAACTACATTGGCGGCGAATGGGTAGAATCTATTTCAACTAAGTTGGAAGCTGTATATAATCCTGCAACAGGAGAAGTAATTGCACAGGTACCACTTTCAACAAAAGTAGATGTTGAACAAGCTGTATTAGCAGCAAATGAAGCATTCAAATCTTGGTCCAAAACGGCTGTGCCAAAACGTGCTCGTATTCTATTTAAATATCAACAATTATTAGTAGATAACTGGGAAGAGTTAGCGAAACTGATTACGATTGAAAACGGAAAAAGCTATAACGAAGCTTACGGTGAAGTTCTTCGTGGTATTGAGTGCGTGGAGTTTGCTGCAGGTGCTCCTACATTAATGATGGGAAAACAACTTCCTGATATCGCGACAGGTATTGAGTCTGGTATGTATCGTTACCCAATTGGTGTTATAGGCGGCATTACACCTTTTAACTTCCCAATGATGGTTCCATGCTGGATGTTCCCACTTGCAATTGCTTGTGGTAATACATTTGTATTAAAACCTTCAGAGCGTACACCACTCTTAGCAGCAAAATTAGCCGAATTAGCTGAAGAAGCAGGCTTACCAAAGGGTGTATTAAATATCGTAAATGGCGCTCACGATGTAGTAAACGGTCTTCTGGAACATAAATTAGTGAAGGCAATTTCATTTGTAGGTTCTCAGCCTGTCGCAGAATATGTATACAAAAAGGGAACAGAAAACTTAAAACGCGTGCAAGCATTAGCAGGTGCGAAAAACCATTCCATTGTATTAAATGATGCGAATCTTGAACTAGCAACAAAGCAAATTATTAGTGCTGCATTCGGTTCAGCTGGTGAACGTTGTATGGCTGCTTCTGTTGTAACAGTAGAAGAAGAAATTGCTGATCAATTAGTTGAAAGACTCGTAGAAGAAGCAAATAAAATCGTAATCGGCAATGGTCTTGATGAAGATGTATTTTTAGGACCAGTTATTCGTGATAACCATAAAGAGCGTACAATTGGTTACATCGATTCAGGTGTAGAACAGGGAGCTACATTAGTTCGTGATGGACGCGAAGATACGGCTGTAAAAGGAGCTGGCTACTTCGTTGGCCCAACAATTTTTGACCATGTTACAAAAGAAATGAAAATCTGGCAAGATGAGATTTTTGCTCCTGTTTTATCCATTGTTCGTGTGAAATCATTAGATGAAGCAATTGAAATTGCGAATGAGTCTCGCTTTGCAAATGGAGCTTGTATTTATACAGATAGCGGGGCAAGTGTACGTCAATTCCGTGAAACAATTGAATCAGGTATGTTAGGTGTGAATGTTGGGGTTCCAGCACCAATGGCATTCTTCCCATTCTCTGGCTGGAAAGACTCTTTCTATGGTGATCTTCATGCGAACGGTACGGACGGCGTTGAGTTTTATACAAGAAAGAAAATGCTTACATCTCGTTGGGAAAAGTAATCTTTAAGTGAAAAGTAGAATCTGTCTAGTTGCTTGTAAGCAAAAGTAAGGAAAGTAGTAAAACATAAGAAGGAAGTATTAGGAGTCTATCAAATTCCTAATACTCCTTTTTCATATGCAGAATGACTGTTAGAGATAGAAAGGAGCAAATCATATGCAAACTGTTAGAATGACGACGGCGCAAGCATTGGTAAAATTTTTAAATCAGCAATATGTAGAGTTTGATGGAAAGCAACAAAAGTTTGTTAAGGGAATCTTTACGATTTTTGGTCATGGAAATGTAGTAGGCCTAGGTCAAGCTTTAGAAGAAGACGCAGGGGAATTAGAAGTATATCAAGGGAGAAATGAGCAAGGAATGGCAAATGCTGCAATGGCTTTTGCAAAACAAAAACATAGAAAACAAATTATGGCATGTACTTCTTCAGTTGGTCCTGGATCAGCAAATATGATTACCTCTGCAGCAACTGCTTCTGCAAATAATATTCCCGTTTTATTACTTCCAGGAGATGTATTTGCAACGAGACAGCCTGATCCTGTTCTTCAACAAATTGAACAAACGCATGACTTATCTATTTCTACGAATGATGCTTTTCGTGCGGTAAGTAAGTACTGGGACCGGATAAATCGTCCTGAACAATTGATGACAGCTATGATTCAAGCCATGCGTGTTTTAACGAATCCGGCAGATACAGGAGCTGTAACAATTTGTTTACCACAAGATGTCCAAGGGGAAGCGTGGGATTTTCCAAGTTACTTCTTCCAAAAGCGCGTTCATCGTATTGAGCGTCGCCTACCTACAAAAGCAAGCTTAGCGGATGCGGTTGAAATGATTAAGAGAAAGAAAAAGCCAATTATGATTTGCGGTGGTGGTGTAAGATACGCCGAAGCGGCAGAGGAGCTGAAACAGTTTGCTGAGACATTCCGTATTCCATTTGGAGAAACACAAGCTGGGAAAAGTGCGATAGAAAGCAATCATCCATATAATCTTGGCGGTATTGGGGTAACTGGAAATTTAGCAGCTAATACAATTGCAAAGGAAGCGGATCTTGTTATTGGAATTGGGACGAGATTTACTGATTTTACAACGGCATCTAAGCAATTATTCCAAAAAGAAGAGGTTGAGTTTTTAAACATCAACATTTCAGAATTCCATGCGAATAAGCTTGATGCATTAAAGATTATAGCAGATGCGAAAGAAGCGCTTCTTGCTTTAATAGATGAACTGCAAGTAATTGATTATCGATCTAGTTATACGGTAGAAATTGCTGATGCAAAAGAGGCTTGGAAAACAGAATTATCACGTCTACATAATATTCGCTTTACAGGTCAAGATTTTACGCCAGAAGTTGAAGGCCATTTCGATGGAAATTTAAATGAGTATGTAGACGCACTTGGTACAGAATTAACACAGACTGCCGTCATTGGACAAATCAATACATTACTTGACGAAGATTCGATTATTGTTGGTGCAGCAGGAAGTCTTCCAGGTGATTTACAAAGAATGTGGGCACCTAGAAAACCTAATACATATCACATGGAGTATGGATACTCTTGTATGGGTTATGAGGTTGCCGGCGCGCTTGGTGCAAAGCTAGCTGAACCATCGAAGGAAGTATATGCAATGGTAGGGGATGGAAGTTACCAAATGCTACATTCTGAGCTTGTCACAAGTCTTCAAGAAAACAAAAAAATTAATGTTTTATTGTTTGATAACTCTGGATTTGGCTGCATTAATAACTTACAAATGGGTAATGGAATGGGGAGCTTCGGAACAGAGTTTCGTTACCGAAACCAGGAAACTCGTAAATTAAACGGGGCTATTATGAAAATAGATTTTGCAGCTAGCGCGGCTGGATATGGCGTAAAAACGTATCAAGTTACATCAATGGAACAATTACAGGAAGCGCTTAAGGATGCGAAAAAACAAACAGTTTCTACATTAATTGATATTAAAGTATTACCAAAAACAATGACAAATGGATACGATTCATGGTGGCATGTAGGTGTTGCAGAGGTATCTAATAGTCAAAGTGTACAAGCTGCGTACGAGGATAAAATAAGCAACTTGCAACAGGCAAGGTCTTATTAGATTAGAGCACAAAGAGAGCTTTTTATCTACATGCATATTGATTAGGAAGCTCTCTTTTTAATGACCAGTTAAGAGAATTTGGCGAAATTCTATCACATTTTGTAAAGAGGAGAGACAAGGGGATGTTCAAAGAAAATGCAATTAAACTTGGAATTGCACCAATTGCTTGGACAAATGATGATATGCCGGAGCTAGGAGCAGAAAATACGTTTGAACAATGTATTAGTGAGATGGCACTAGCTGGATTTAATGGAAGTGAAGTAGGGAATAAATACCCGAGAAATACAGTTGTATTAAAAAAATCTTTGGAATTACGAAACTTGGAGATTGCTAGTGCATGGTTTAGTACGTTTTTAACAACGAATCCGATTGAAGAGACGGTAGAAGAATTTATTAAGCATAGGGATTTCTTACATGATATGGGTGCAAAAGTCATCGTTGTTTCAGAGCAAGGACATAGTATTCAAGGTTTAATGGATGTACCACTATTTCGCAATAAACCCGTTTTTACAGAAGAAGAGTGGGAAAAGCTAGCGGATGGGTTACATCACCTCGGTAAATTAGCTCAGGAAAAGGGGCTACATATTGTATACCATCACCATATGGGTACGGGTGTTCAAACAACGGCAGAAATTGAAAAGTTAATGGATATGACGAATCCAGAGCTTGTATCCCTACTTTTTGATACAGGTCATCTTGTTTTTTCAGGAGAAGAGCCGCTTTATGTTTTGAAAAAATATTTACCTCGTATTAAACATGTACATTTAAAAGATATTCGCCAGGAAGTAGTAGATGCTGTAAAGGAAAACAATTTAAGCTTCTTACAGGCAGTGAAGAATGGTGCATTTACAGTTCCTGGAGATGGCGTAATTGTATTTGATGAAGTGTTTAATACCCTTGCGAACTCTGAGTATAAAGGATGGTTTGTGGTAGAAGCAGAGCAAGACCCGGCTCTAGCGAATCCTTTTGAATACGCATTAAAAGCTCGAAAATTTATACAAGAAAAAGCAGGTTTGTAATTTAAGCGTTTTAAGATTATCCCTAAGTAAATGGTATGGTAATCAACATGTCTTCTTACAAAAGGGGTAAAAAGACGAGAAGGTTGATTTTACATTTAATAAATAATATTGAAAAAGGTGAATGTGTAATGCCATTAGTTCAAATGAAGGATATTTTAATAAAGGCAAATCAAGAGAATTATGGGGTTGGTGCTTTTAGTGTCGCTAATATGGAAATGGTAATGGGAGCTATTCAAGCAGCTGAAGAGTTACGTTCCCCGCTCATTCTACAAATTGCGGAAGTTCGTTTGAATCATTCGCCCATTCATATAATTGGTCCTTTGATGGTAGCTGCAGCGAAAAAAGCAACTGTTCCAGTAGCAGTTCACTTTGATCACGGTATGACATTTGAAAAGATTCAAGAGACATTAGAAATTGGTTTTAGTTCGGTTATGTTTGATGGCTCTCACTATCCGTTAGAAGAGAATATCCAAAGGACAAAAGAAGTTGTGGAGCTTGCGAAACAGTACGGAGCGACAGTAGAGGCTGAGATTGGCAGAGTAGGTGGTAGTGAGGACGGATCAGAAGATATTGAAATGATGCTGACAAATACTAAAGAAGCAAAAAGATTTGCAGAAGAAACAGATGTTGATGCGTTAGCTGTTGCGATTGGAAATGCGCACGGGATGTACAATGGAGACCCTGATTTACGATTAGACCGCTTGCAGGAGATTAATGGGATAGTCGATATTCCTTTAGTATTACATGGTGGGTCTGGCATTAGCCCGGAGGATTTCAAGCAATGTATTCAACATGGTGTTCGAAAAATTAATGTAGCAACAGCGACGTTTCAGAATATAGTTTCTACGGTTAACACTGCTGTCCTAAATACTCCTTATTCAGATTACTTTATGTATCATCAAGATGTAATTGAGGCCGCATACGAAAACGTTAAAAATCATATGCTCATTTTCGGAAGTGAAAACAAAGCACAACCAGAAAAGGTTTCTTCATTAAATAATAGAAGGAACTCATAATTTAGTTAGCTGACAAAGGTAGAGAATGATAGAGTAGCCAGTGAACTACTCGCCACTTAGCAAAGCTTGAAGTGGGAGCTTCTCAGTTCCACGACGAAAGTAACCTTTCGTCTCCCTGAGCGTTACTTCGGGGTGTTCCACCCCTAGATGTCCAACGCATGGATGCTCTTTTGGTACGGTTGATATTTTACGCAGGAACCGAATGGCTTGGTTTTCGCACTCTATTTTCTTCTTGCAACCTTCTATATCAAGTTATCAAAGAACTTCAAATAGCAAGTTTATCAAAAGTTTTTGGCTATGCCAAACCGAAAGTCATCTCCCACCTATCGTAGGGCTACGCCCTTCACACGCTTGAGGAAGGAGAATTCTTGCGGGGAATACGTTAAAAAAGGAGGAGAACATCATGTTAGGTAAATTAGGTGAATTAAATGAAGGATATAATGTATTAACAGAAATGAACGGTCATTGCGGTGATATGTTAATGGATATAGGCATATATAAGATGTTTAATGGAAAAGAAGAGCTGTTATTTGATAATAAGAATGAAACGGCAGTACTTTTACTAGAAGGGGCAATATGCTTAGAGTGGGATGGAATGGAACAAGTTATTCAAAGGCAGTCTGTTTTTGAAGAAAATCCTTGGTGTTTACATGTGGCTAAAAATGTGAAGGTTACAATTACTGCTCTTTCAGATAGTGAAGTGCTTGTCCAAAAAACAGATAATGACCAAGAATTTGCGTCAAAGTTATATACTCCAAATGATTGTCAAAGTGTCGTAGCTGGAGAAGGCGTATGGGAGGGAACAGCTCAGCGTGTTATTCGTACAATTTTTGACTATAACAATGCAGCATATTCGAATATGGTTGTAGGAGAAGTTATTTCTTATCCAGGGAGATGGTCCAGTTATCCACCGCATCACCATGATCAACCGGAGGTATATTATTATCGCTTTAACAAGCCACAGGGATTTGGATGTGCGATGGTAGGTGAGGATGCTTATCGCGTTGTACATAATAGTTTTATTACAATTCCAGGTGAACTAGACCATCCGCAAGCAACTGCGCCTGGATATGCAATGTATTTTTGTTGGATGATTCGACATCTTGAGAATAACCCATGGAATGATCGTATCATGGAGGAAGACCACAAGTGGTTATTAGAACCAAACGCGAAAATTTGGCCAGAAAAAGAATAAACGAAAATAAAGTTTTGGGAAAATACATTTGTTCGTTGAATGTTATTATTACCAGCACATGAAGATGAACATTTAACTCAAACGTTGGAGGAGATTGCAATGAATCAAGATCCAATCTTACAAAAGGCAATAAATAAATGGGAAAATATGAGCCATGATTCTTCTTTCCGAACAGCATATGAAGCTCGAGAGAAACTACTTCTAGATGAATAGGCTAAGCTAGCGCATGCAGAACAAGAGGGCATGGAAAAAGGCATTGAGCAAGGTAAGATGCAAATGATCCGAGGAATGCATGGAATTGGCGTACCACTTGAAACTATTGCAAAAGCAAGTAAGTTGAGTGTAGAGGAAATAGAACGTATCTTGAAATTTAAAGTAAATATATATGAACCTATAGTACTCATGAATAAAAGAAAGTAGATCCTCATTATCATGGTACGTCTAATCGTAAAGCATTGCTGAAGATTTTAGCAGTGCTTTTTCTCAATCAACTTTTTGATATTTTTCATTCTGCTCACAATTATATAGAAAAGTTGAAAGAAGAACGTGAATAGTCCGAAACAAATGTGTTTCGGACTAGGGGTTCGATATTTTATCCATTTTATTCAACATTTTTCAAGGGTTAATAGGCTGAATTTTCTGATTTAAAAAGCGAGAAAAATGTATTTCGTTAATCAATAGATACCCCGCTAGAGACAATCGGTTTTGTTGGTGCTGGCGTATCTCCACCATTAAACGAAGAGTTTTGTGATACATTTAAACTAATCATGCTACATGCTAATGCACTTACTACTACCATACTCAATAACACTTTTTTTATTTTTTTCATTACTTTAACGCTCCTTTTCTCAAATGTTTCTTATCAGCATTATTACTAATATAGAAATATTTGCTCGCTTTAACATGATTATTTGCCTCGTAAAATTGGAGTGCTAAAATCTCTGCATATTCTTTTACACAATCCCACATGTCCTCTTTTTCAAAATAAGAAATTGCATCAGTAACAACTTTTTCTAGTTTAATTCTAGGTAGTTCTGTGATTAGTTCATTTAAAACTGCGAAACGATGCTTATATTCCTCATTTCCTGATTCATTTGTATACTTTATTCCTTTCTCGATATATGCTTTTGCTGTTTCAACGCCTTCTAATTTATAATATGCTCTTGCTAAGACAAATAATGCTTTAAAATGGTTCGGTATGGTATTTATAATTTCAGAACTCTGTCTAATCGCCAATGGATATAAATCTTGAATATTATATAACCAGCCTAAATTGGATCGTACTCGTAATAATAATTGTTCTTCATCATACTTCTTACAAACATCAATAACCGTATTGAGACATTCTTCCGCTCTTTCAAATTCTCTTAGATCTATACAAGCCAGTCCATATACATTGTCGCATAAAGCAATATTAATTTCATAGCCTACATGATTCCGGTATATTTCTTTGGATTTTACTACATGTTGAATCGCTTCAAATGGTTGATAAGATTGATAACAGTAAGTTGAAAATCTATACTCAAACTCGGCTTTTTCTACTTCATCAGGTATATCAATTAAAAGTTCTTTTGCCTTTTCATAGTGTGTTTTCGCTTCAGTATAATTTGCTAAAATTGTAGAGTGGATTGCCTTAAAGAAATAATAATAGTAAGCTAAAAATGAAAATTCCTCTTTAATATTAGGGAGTTTTTCTATTTGATTAAAAGAATCTTTTGTAATACTCATTCCATCTACCAAGACTTTATATCTAAAATTTAGTAGGGAATAATAGAATGATACATATTGGTCTGTTTCTATTTCCTTTAAACGTTCTTTTACTTGTAGATATGTCTGTTTTGCTTCTTTTACATGATATAAACGAATTTCTTCATACCATTCATGTAATAATTCCATCAATTGCTTATTACTTTTTTCTTGAACAGTCATAATATCCCCCATTTCTCTGTAAAGGCTTATTCTGATAATAACAGGAATTAGATAAATTAAATTTAACTACGTTTTTTTTCACTAATATACAGAATATTCTGAATCGTAATAATGTACATGCTTTTAATTTTGAAAAAGTATAGTTAAGACAGTACAAGTTTCGTTAATGCTTTTTTTGATTTTGATTTATCAATTGTTGTCTATTGAATACTTCTTATAAGAAGTGGCGTAGCACTATAGTAGAAAAAGAGAGAGCTTATACTGTTATGGTATTGAGAAATATATAGGGCTTATTAAGCTTCAAGGGATTCCTCGAGAATAAATAGAAGTATATCAATATCTATTTACATTGAAGAGGGAGCATTAGTTTATGATAAGTTTTGGGATTAATTTCCGCCATATTATTAGTTATACACAAGAGAGTAGGAATCTTAATAATATACGGATTTTAAGTAAGTTCGGTATAAGATTATTTGATATATATGGAGAACCATTACCTGTATCAGATGTTAATCGAGAATTAGTAACGGCATTAAAACGCCAAGACATAAATACGCAAAGATATATATTAAGTCATTTACAAGGTTAGAAAAACCGATATTATACTGCGTTTTTCATACATATGTTCTATCCGATAAACCAAGAAGCTATCATCAAAGGTTTGTAAAATTTTATTTTCTTATATCGATTGAATTACGTAGTAATATTTAACAATTATTTAATTGGTTACTATAGTTTCTATCACCATGAAATGTATAAACCTCTTCTATATCAATAAAAATAGAATAAAGAATGTGTAATGAAGTACTCATCCAATTATTATGTGTATCACAATTGGATGGGTACTTTTTTACTTATTCCAAAATAGGGACAAAGCTAAATGCAATGGATAGTTATCAAAAAGCGAGTGTACAAATGTAACAAATGAAATTTCTATTCATAAGTGTGGTTCTTCTATTTAATCAAGGATGATTTAATACTTTCTTAGTTTTGGTTAAGGAAATTTATATACTTAAAGTAAAGGGGATAATTTTTAATGAAGGGGGAGGAGAATTTGAAAATTTTCACCTCAGTTGCTCCTGCGCAAACAAAAAACGAAGATTTACCATTCGATATTTCGTGGATGACCGATTGGATTGTAGACTGGTTTGGTTCTTTGTTTAATGGTGGCAGTGATGTAATAAAAGATGGGGGAGGTAAAATAGATGGTGTAGTCCATGCGAGTGTGCCTGCATTCTTTGATGTTATTTTCCTTATACTTTCTGTAGTAATTTTAATATCATTATTAGTTTTTGGGGCTTCGTTATGGTTTAAACATATAAAGTGGAAAAAAAGATCTATATATTTTGGAGTAGGTTCATTTATTCTCATACTTTTAATAAGGATTCTACCAGTGTTAATGTTGACGACACGTTCTTTTGATTTTCAAACCTTTATGAGTAATATGGTGGGCTTAATTACTTCTATAATTTTAGGAACAGCTGTATTAATGTTTTTGATATCTTTAGCATTAGGTATGCTTTATAAGAAATTAGAACATCCCAAATATGGAAAATGGAGTTCAAGTTTGAGATATAGTTCCATTTTTATATTTGTAATGACATTACTAGTACCGGCCTTACTGCGTCATTTATAATTTCGGTTTATAAAAGGAGAAGGAGGAGTAGTGCAAGTAATTTCTATAATATTTCTGTGTAATGATGCTAGTGCTCATTCTCCTGTCGATTTCAAGGTTAAATCTAATAGATTAAAAAATATATGGTACGTGGCTTTGGCCAAGGGGGAGAGGTGCTAGTGACTACTTTTGTTGTAATGGTAAGTATATTCTTAATTCTGTTCGTAATTGGTCCAAAAGCAACTAAGAAAAAAGAAGAAAGAGACAGAATTAAAAAGGAACATGAAGAGAAAATGGAGGTTTTAGAGGAAGAAAAAATTGACTTAGATATTAATGGAACTAAAGTACGGTTACACAAGAAGCCTAAGCTAAAGAGTAGTATATATAAAATAAAGGGTGACAGATAAATTCATAATAGGATTATCAGTTTCAAATATATTTACAAAGTTTTAGTGCAATCAGAAAGGATGATTTCAATGGGAGCTGAAGTTAAATACTGATGGACAGCAGGTTATTTAGAACTAAGGAAGCAGCAATTGGTGACCAGGGGACATCTGGGTTTATATTATTGGATAACCCTAATAGTGAAGGGGATATTCAAGAAGTAGAATTCATAAAAATTATTAAAGATGAAAAAGGGAACGCTATTGTTTTAGAAGTGATAAGAAATGAAAAGGCTTAAAAGCTATATTGGAATGGGGCTTTCGAGATATTATTTTGATTAATTTTTTTTAAAATCTCATGCTTTTTAAAAAGAATAACTATGTTATAACTGTTTTTGTAAAGGGCAGTATTTATGATGTCTTTAATAAAGGTTTAGGATTTACTTTTTATGCATCTAAATTATAAGACTATATCTACTTCTTTATACATTTTTATGTACTTTGCAACACCTTATACTATCGTAGTGACCTAAGGTTATAAAAATAATTGGGCTACGAAAGATAATGATGTATGTATTTATATTTTTTACACAATTAACGATAGTTTGATAGTTGTTCTGAAGTTGAAACTTATATACTAGTTTTAGTCCTTCGCCAAGCTTCCCTATTAATTCAGCTTATTTTCTAGGAAAGCTTGGCGATAAGTGTGATATATTGTAAGCTTTGCTATTATTACACCTATTTTTGAAAAAGAAAATTATTACCTATATCGGTAACGAAATACGATTCACTTAGTATAGTTGCTTTTGAATAACGTTATGAAATAATATAGTGAGTTGGTTAGAGGCTACTGTGCTAAAAAGTGCATTACTTTTTTATTCAATTACCCATTCCGAACCATTCCATCTATACCATGTCCGATTAGGAGCCCACCACAAGCGAAAATATTGTCTATTTGGATCATTATCAAAGTAGTAAAAGCTTCCTGTATAGAATCCGTTATTATCTACGTAGTACCATCTGATGTTATTAGTTGACACAAATCGGTTTCTCTGGCGCGTGCGATTAATATAAGCGTACCATATTCCGCTATCTTCATCTTCTACCCATCCATTTTGGGGAGTAGGAACAATGCCTGAGACGTTAAACATCGTCCAATTACAAGTTCCACCATTAGTCCAATAAGGGCTATTAAAAGGATTAGTCGGATCAAAATCAGGATTAGGTCTAATGCGTTCAAAATGAATATGGGGTCCTGATACTAAAGCTGAATCGTCTATTTCGCCAAGTAAATCTCCAGTTCGAATTATGGAACCCACTGCTAAATTATTACTAGGGAGAACGTGAGCATAGACAGTAAAGAAGTTATCACTACCTCTAACTACTATCTCATTAGCGCCACACATATCTGGTAACAACCTTCTAGCATTTTCTATACTTTGAAGACTGCTTCTATCAAAAGTTAATATTGTATCATTGGTGTTAATATCAAACACTTCCCACATATTAGCCCCATCATTGGGGTTTTCAGTTGGTCTGCTGAAACATTGGGCATCGCGTCTGATAAATGCTACTGTGCCACTCTCTACAGCAAAAACTTGTGTTCCAAATTCCATATTATTAAAGCCTAAATCTTTAGCCCCTGTTTCATGGCAACCATCGGTCATTACAACTTGTTCTGATGTTCTAAAGGGATTACGTTGATACTGAAAAGGCAAATCTTATTCATCCTTCCTATTAAATTAATATATTGAAATTAAAAATTTTAGGATTAGTATCCATTTTTTACTTCTATGAATGCATTTTGTACAAAAAACAAAAACTAATAACCTGGTTGAGTAGTTGATGGGATGGAAGTTGGTGGTGATTCAATTAGTGGTGGTTGAGTTGATGGGATGGAAGTTGGTGGTGGTCCATTTAGTGGTGGTTGAGTTGATGGGGTTGAAGTTGGTGGTGGTCCAATTAAAATTGGTTCTTTACAATTTACATGCGTGCTAGTAACCACAAAATTATAATCCTTTTGTTTTTTGTTACAATTACAATTTCTATTCTTTCTAGGTCCATGAGAATTATGTTTAGGCATGTTTTAGATTATCCTCCCTTCATAGCTTGTACTATTAATAAATGCAGCTTGTTTATTCCTTGAAACGGCATTTGCCAAGCTTTTGTAAAATAATCATCTAAAGTTAACATCCCTTAACCTATCAGTAGTTTATTTATCTATAAACATGCTATAAAGGCCTCTTCAAATGAACTGAAGAGGCCTTTATAGCATGTTTTGAATTTCAGTTAGCTATTATTCCGTTTAGTAGATGCTACGTTTCTATGCATAAGTATAAGGTTTAGAATTTTTAATTCAATATTTCAATAGGGTTGCTGTTTTGTTAATTTATCTGTTAGATAGAATGTTTTAATTTTATATGGGATCGTATCATAATGGGTATAGCTAGTTACTAGTTTCAGAATTGATATGTAATGAAAAAGCTGAAAAATTATATTTTGATAAGGCTTTTTAGGCATGGAAAGATGGTTTTGGGAAATTATGGTAGTTTTGATAAAGCTATGTCCAAAAATCTTTTATGCGTAATAATGTCATTTTAAATAACTGCAATAATCTCTTACAGTATTTTTCGGGGAGGTAATTTTTGATTTTTATGTTGATTTATAACTTATGTATTGCTTCTGTTCCTAATTTTTGTCCTATTAAACTTTGGAACCTAAATAATTATATATGCAATAATATTATTTTTGGATAATTTTCATCCGTATTTATTGAGTAATCGTATCTATTAAAAATTATTTTATAGTATTATATGAATAATAAAATAAGTTAAATAATGGTATCTGTTCTCATTGAATATACCAGAAAATATTGGTAAAAAACAGTCTTTTTATTACATTCAATTGACTTTAATATTTAAAGGGTCATATGAACTTTAAGTTTGTGTTGATTAATCCTCTTCATTACAAGGGGACGTTTTTTGAAGGAATCGTTAAAAAGGAGTGGTGTTAATAAAGAAAATAATATTATTTGTATGCGCTTTAGTGTTATTTATCATGTTTGGATGTACTAAAAAAGTATCTAATAATTATGTTATCTCAGAGGAAAGTTGCCAGAAAAACTGGGCAGTTTGTACGTTATTTCCTGAACATGTAATCAAAATTGCAGGTTCTAAAACTGTGAAAGTAGCTGTTTTAGATAGTGGGATTAATCAGGACATAAAGGGACTTAAAGGCCAGGTAAAGAAAAGTTATAATGCGCTTAATAATACTTTTGAGACAGAGGCTATATTAGATCATGGAACTATGATTGCAAGTATCATTGCTTCTACAAAAAGTAGAAATAATGTGGTGGGAATTAATCCTGCTGTTGAATTGTATGATGTTCAAGTTTTAAATGAAAAGGGTAGTGGAAAAATAGCGGATATAATATCAGGGATAAACTGGAGTGTTGAACAAGGTGTTGATATTATCAATTTAAGTTTTGGCTTTTCTAAAGATGACCCTAACCTAAGGGAAGCGATAAGAAATGCATCAAATAAAGGGATAATAATTATTGCTGCTACAGGAAATACCATTGGCTTATCTACTGATTACCCTGCTAAATACCCTGAAGTATTATCTATTTCTGCTATTGATAAGGATATGAAATTATATGCTTATGCCGGCCAAGGCAAGGTTGATTTTGTGGCACCAGGCGTAGATGTACCTGTATTAAATATACATGGAGAGGTTGAAATGCAAAGCGGGACTTCTTATGCAACAGCTTATACAACAGGGATTGTTTCTATATTGCTTCAAAATGGGAGTAAAGACATAGAAAAGGATCTACGCTTTGGAGCAATAAAATTAGGTGCGAAAGAAAAATTTGGGATGGGATTAGTACAAATAAAAGAATAAGGTGGAGAATTTAATGAAGAAATATTTTATCTTCAGTATAATTACAGCGCTTTTCATTACATATGTTCCTACAGGGTTTGTATATGCAGCGCAAGAAAATGATTCTGCATTAAAAGAAATTGTAAATGTTACCGAAAACACTGAAACTAGTAAAATAGATGCCGAAGTTAAAGTTGATGTAAAGGAAGATTTAGGGATAGAATCATCCGAACAAATTGAAATAACTGAAAATGTTGTTGATAATGTAGACACTTTTGAATCAATATTAGATACTGATCAAGTACAAATGGAAAGTACATTGGAATATAATATTGAAACAAGTGAAATGAGTGCTAAAGCAATACTAAATGATGAGAATGGAAATGAAATAGAGAAGAATTTTTCAATTCTTGTGACTGATGTAGAAGGTGAAGATTTAAAAGCCATTTTTGTGGATCAAGAAACTGGTGAGCAATATTCTATTGATACACAAGAAATAACTGCATCTGCTCTTCCTTTGGTTCCCGTTCTTGTTGCATTCATAGTTAAAAGCGGTCTAAAAGCAGCTATAAAAAAATATGGACCAACTGCTATTAGAACTCTAATGAAAAACTCTGAACCTCTTGCTAAAGCAGTTGCAAGCAGATTAGGATACGCAGAAACAAAATTTTACTCTCATGGTGCAAGAGTATATTATAACAAAAAAGGAAAACCTAAATATATAACTAGAGACAAAGATGGCCACATTGGTGGAGCTTTTAAAGGTGCTGATACAGTAAAAGCTCTTGCAAATAAGAAAACTAGATCTGGAACTTATGATTTAGAATTAAGAAGAATCGGAGCTTAATAACTAATTATGGATAAATTTAAAAAATTTAAAGTAGATTTTACAAATACTGAAGAAACTCCCTTTTTTCAAGTAACTTCGAATCATAGAATTAGATTCGATATGGATTTATTTGTGAATAATAACACTCGATTATTAAAAAATATCTTGGATAATTTATTCAATCAAAACGAAAAAATAAATTCTTCCTTTATCTGTGGATATATTATAAATGGTAAAAGAATTCATGAAAAAACAGGTTTAGGTAAATTTACTAAAATTATAAATTGGAAAGAAATGTTAATAAAAAACGATAATTTTACAAGTTCAACAATTTTTGCATCTATAAAAAATTTAAATTATCAAGATGTATATAAATACTGTCAAAATGTATCACAAGGGCATCCATCAGCATATATCTCATTTTATAATGACAATTATTTATTGTATATAAATCAGGATGTACTTGATATAATTTCATTTAATGAGAAGTTAATAGAACAATTAAAAACTAAATATGCAGTGGAATATGATAAATATTATGAGTAATTGATATATTTTAAAGGAATATATTAAGAGATTATAGAGAATTCCCAAAAGACCAACCCCTTATTTATTAAGAGGTTGGTCTTTTTTAATTTTTCTTCCATAATGAAGTATTTAATTACATTGAGTGTTGTTATTTATCCGTACATATGCAATGTTCTCAACTAATTGAAAGTCATTTTCTATTAATTGGGTAATAAATTCATTTGAATTGTTTTGCTTATCAATTTCCTCTAATAATACAAAATCACCTAATTTATTACTTTTCTCAATTGGTAGGAGCCTGTTTTCAAGTATAACGTTTAGGACACCTAATTAGATATTAGAGAATGTATGCTGCTTTGTTAATTTATTTGCAAGTTCGTTAAGTACATACAATAGATGATCAAATTCCATAGAAGATAAGGCGGAAATATCTTCAACTGGGAGTTTAGGTTTCTTTTTTCTTCCGAACGGTACTTTGATACGATTCATTTCTACACTTCCTTATTAGTATTTATCTCTTCCCACTCACTTTTTTCTAAGTAAATCATTTTAATGTGACGTCTAAGTAATTGTGAAATGGTTTTAGTAACTATGTAGTCATTTAATGGATTATATAATGTTTCAACTTGTTGGGGATTTTCCATCACGAAAATAATATGGTGCTTTGATCCAGTAGCATGAACTATTTCTCCTAAACTATTTGCGATTAAAGGATTATCTTTCTTTGTATGAGCAATACAGTTAGGGAGGGATTTTTCTAATAATTTGCTGGTTTCCCAAGTGATTTCTGGTAATACAATATCTTTTGCAGTTTCCTTAGCTTTTGAATCACGATAAATTTGGATGTTTCTGCGTCTTTGATTAGTAATTGGTTGTTCTTTTTGTTTTTCAAATTTGTCTAAGCGTTGATTGAATGTTGCGATGGTATCAAGTAAACTTTGTAATAATGTCTGATTAAGCTCACTAGAAGCTTCATTTTTATTATTTTTGATATTCGGTTGTTCAGTTGATATTTCCTGCTCCAGCTGAAGAAGCTTAACTAAGGCAATTTCAATAAGTGTCGCTGCATAAACAGAATTTTTTATTTTATACTGTACCGTTGTAAGTTCTTCAAGAATACTTGGAATTTTTGATAAAGGTATTTGCTCAGTAAGATTTATAAAGGCATTATTTTGAACTACCCCCACGTTCACTTCTAAACGAAGTTCAATTGGGGGAATAATATTATGAGAGTAACTGGTATTGTTCAAAAAGTTGATAAGTTTGGAAGAGGTGGTATTGATTACGATTAAAATCTCTTCTGCTTTGTTTGTCGATAAAAACATCTTGTTCGTCAGTGATATGTTGTTTTATTGCTTCGAGTTATCGATTTTCATTTTGATATTTCCTACTAACCCTTATATATCCATTTTTTCTTGTATTCAAAATAAAAAGCCATTTTTTCAAAAGTGTTTCTAATAAAATTTGCACAAAAAACTTCAAAAGGCGTCAATAATTATTTAGTAATTCAAAAGTTTGTTTTTTGACCTTTCGAAATATTGAAACGAGTGGATTTTAAGATACTTCAAAAGGTGTACCTTTTGAAGTGTTTTTTTAAGAGGTTCATATGTAAAAAGTAAAACTATGTTTAGGTATTTTTGTATAATTTGTAATACACGCCGTTGAATATCCAAATAAAAGCCCAGTAATATCATGCATAGGTACCGATATTACTGGGCTTTATGAGTTTAACATTTTGTATGTTTTGTAAAACTATTTTTCTTTCGGAAGTACAATTCTTTTATACAATTGAACTGTAATCAAGTAATAAATTAAGTAAATCACTACGAAAATGACAAGTGGTAACCAAATTCGGAAATACGGATCAATCAAAAGCGGACCGAACATGTTCATACCAACTAATATATGAGCAATACCCACAATTGCCGGTACTAAGAATATGAAGAACAGCTCTTTATAAATCGATTGTGTTAATAACCCTCGGCGGACACCAATTTTACGAAGCATTTGATAACGTGTGCTGTCTTTCGATGCGCCAGATAGAATTTTAAACATTAGGCAACTTGCCATCATTGCTAAGAACGCAATTCCAACGAAGAGGCCCATAAACATGAATCCACTGGCCATACCATGACTCAGATTATACATTTGATACGTACTACCTAATTCCTCCGCTTTCACATTTTTATATTTCGCTACCTGTAATTCATCAAGTTTTTTCCATTCTTTTAAATTTGCTCCAAAATCATCTGTTTTCCCAATAAACACAGTATTTTCTTTATCCTTCATACTATCGTATATGCTTTGGTCTATAATTTTTATTTCATGATCAGGATACATATAAGTTGGCTGGATTGTGAAGAAAGCTTCTTTCCATTGTTTTGTTTTCGTATCATCGTTATACAATTTATACAGTTGTTTTGGCAATGTAAATGCATCCTTAGGAAATTCCTCTGAAACTTTCATCTTCTTCCTATTTTCACTATCTTGTGCTAAAGGACGATTTTTCTCTACATCTTCTTTTATATAATACACATACTGATTATCTACCTTGTATCGATATTCAAACTTCTTTTGAAATAAGATGCCACTCAAAATTTTCTTTTCTTCCGCTGTTGGATTATGAACGACTGAGTCGTAAACTTTTTCCTTATCAGTCGTCTTTAGAACGTTATTTTTAAATGCCATACCACACGCAATTCCACCAGCGCCAAGAGCTACTAGGATTGCTACCGTTGCAAGTACCCGTGTTAGGCTATTAATTCGGAAATTCAATTGTGCAAAAGTAAAAGCATTCAGCCCTTTTTCACGACGTTTTTTATTACTCTTTATCTTGTTAAGCATAACTGGGAGAAGTGATCCAAATAACATGTAAGTACCGACTGTTGCTGTAATTAATCCAATACCCATGAATTTAGGTACGGTTAATAGCTCTTTTTCCTGTAAATGTGCTATATGGATCAGTGATGCATACCCAATACCTAGCAAAATTAGACCAAGAAATGCAACTATACCTGTCATTTTTCCTTTTACAGCGATACGCTCTGTTTTTGCATCTGCATGTACAAGTTGTAATACAGAAATACGAGATAATTTCATACTATTCATGATTGCTGATACTATAAATAGTGCAAAGAAATACAGGCAAGTAACAGTCATAGATGGAATATAAAATGCTTTATAATCTTCACCAGAGAATTCCAACTGCTTCATTAATAACTGACCAATACCTTCTGCAAGCCCTACACCAACTGCGATTCCGATTGCAAGAGATATGGCACCTATTACGATTGTTTCGATAAACATAAGTAAGGTAACTTTATGCTTTTTTGCCCCTAACATCATGTACATACCAAATTCTTTTTGGCGAAGAGATAATAAGAAAGAATTTGCATATAAAATATAGAAAAACGTTACAATCGCTAATAAAAAGGAACCGATTTGGAATGCAATTGCAACTGTATCAGCATGTGGATTGGATTCAAGGAACGCTTTATTTAGTGATAACGTTTGAAACATATAAAAAGTAGAAATAGATACGATAAGACCAACAAGTAAGACAATATAGTCTTGAAACTTACTTTTTAGTCCTGACATGGAAAGTTTAAATAACATACATGATCCTTCTTTCTTACGCTTTTTGTGTGCCTAAGTCCGCAAGCACATCTAAAATTTCTTTATAAAACTCTTCACGTGAACCACCACGGTGAATTTCTTTATATAGCTCACCATCTTGAATGAATAAAATACGCTGACAGTAACTTGCACTGTACGGATCATGCGTAACCATCATAATAGATACACCTTGTTCTTTATTTAAGTTTGTCATCGCATCCAGTAAACTTGTTGCATTTTTAGAATCAAGAGCTCCTGTTGGCTCGTCCCCTAAAATAATTGCTGGTTCATGGACTAACGCGCGCGCTGCTGCTGAACGTTGCTTCTGCCCACCAGATACTTCAGATGGATATTTTTGAAGTATTTCTGTAATGCCTAGCACATCAGCTACTTTTTCTACTTTCTTTCCAATATTTCGTGATGAGACACCTTGAAGGGAAAGTGGAAGAGCGATGTTTTCGTAAATAGATAAGTTCTCCAATAAGTTAAAGTCTTGGAAAATAAATCCTAACTTTTGTGAACGGAAATCCGAAAGCTCACCTTGCTTCATTTTCGTTATATCCGTACCTGTAATTTCAACAATGCCGCCCGTTGCTTTATCTAACGTTGAAATTACATTTAATAATGTTGTTTTACCAGAACCAGAAGGCCCCATAATACCAACAAACTCCCCCTCTTGAATCGAGAATGATACACCTTTTAATGCGTGTGATTGGTTCTCACCTTTTTTACCATACACTTTTTGAACGTTTTTCACGTCTACAACTGGTTTTATCATATATATCCTCCTACATTTGTTTTTCCATTGCCTATTTTGCGTTTTTTTGAGATGAACTGCAATTGATTTATATAACAGTAACCTAACATTTTTGTAAGAATCCATTCATTCGGTAATGAGTTCTGTGGTATATAAGGGGGTATTTTTTTCGCTTGAAACCATCTACTTTAATATAGGAAGGATACACATAAAAAAACACCAAATGCGGATCGGATTGTTACAATGAAGGATAAATGGTTTAAATGACCTCAAATATACACTTTTATGAACTATATAATTCATATATATATATGAACGTTAGGGATATGCGATATTGATTTGCTTATTCCCCCATTTCGAGGGGATGGGCAAAAACACCCTACTTATACTATCGCAATTTCTGGTAACTTACATGTAGAGGTATCGCTCAATATAACAAAAATGTAATGTTAATGAAATGTAATTCCATCGATACTATAAATGAAATTATATAAAATGAATAACATAAATGAATGGGAGTTAAAGAATTTTTATAATGAAAAAGGAGAAGTATTAATGCAAAATATATTAAGTGTAGAAAAAATTGAAAAATATTATGGTAATAAAGATAATGTAACAAAGGCTATAGATAATATTAGTTTTAAGGTAGATGAGGGGGAATTTGTTGGTATTATGGGGCCTTCAGGAAGTGGCAAAACTACACTACTTAACTGTATATCAACGATTGATCATGTTACGACGGGAAAAATAATAATCAATAATAGTGACATTACTCGGTTAAAATCAAAGTCACTAGATAAGTTTAGAAAAAATGAATTAGGGTTTGTGTTTCAAGACTTTAATTTATTAGATACCCTTACTGCTTATGAAAATATTGCCCTAGCGTTAACTATAAAAGGTGAGGAAAGTTCAAAAATTGATGACAAAATACAAGCAGTTGCAAAATATTTAGACATTGAACAAGTATTAAGCAAATACCCTTATCAAATATCAGGCGGACAAAAACAAAGGGTTGCTTCGGCAAGAGCTATCGTAACAGAGCCATCTTTAGTACTCGCAGATGAACCAACAGGATCGTTAGATTCTAAATCGGCTAGATTATTACTCGAAAGATTTGAAAGTCTTAATAAGGATTTAAAAGCTACAATTCTTATGGTTACTCATGATGCATTTACAGCAAGCTATGCTCGTAGAATTCTTTTTATTAATGATGGCAAAATATTTATCGAGTTGGTAAGAGGAAATGATTCCAGAAAAGAATTCTTTACTAAAATTATCGAAGTTATAACCCTTCTTGGAGGTGACGATAATAATGTACTCTAAGATTGCTATTGGGAATGTAAAGAAAAGTTTTAAAGATTATGCAATATATTTCTTGACACTAACACTGGCTGTTTGTATATTTTATAGCTTTAACTCAATAGAATCACAAAAGGCACTTATGGAAATTAACGCTTCAGATAGAAAGTATGTGCCTACAGTAATGAACGCTATCTCAAATGTGTCAGTATTTGTATCCGTAATATTAGGTGGTTTAATATTGTATGCAAATAATTTCTTAATTAAAAAACGTAAAAAAGAATTAGGAATATACATGACTTTAGGTATGGGAAGAAGAAACATATCCAGAATATTAGTAACAGAGACATTTCTAGTTGGCGTTATATCTTTAGTGAGTGGACTTATAATAGGTATTGGAGTATCGCAGGGGTTATCTACATTTGCATTAAAGCTATTTGACTTGCCCATCAATAAATATAAATTTGCAATTTCAACAGGTGCTATAGTTAAAAGCTCATTATACTTTGGAATCATGTTTTTACTTGTTATGTTATTTAATGTATATGTTGTTTCTAAATACAAAATAATTGATTTGTTAACAGCAGGTAGAAAAAACGAAGATGTAAAATTTAGAAATCCTCTTATCTATGTAATCACATTTATTTTGTGTGTAGCATCACTTGGATATGCATATGTGACTGTACTAAAAATCGGATTGAATTTTACTAATCCTATGCTCGTGGTATCTATCATTATTGGCATATTAGGTACATTGCTGTTTTTCTTTAGTTTATCTGGATTTATATTATATGTTGTAAAGAAGAATAGAAAAGTCTATTTTAAAGGGTTAAATATATTTATCATCAAACAAATAAATAGTAAGGTTAATACAAATTTTATATCAATGTCTGTAATCTGTTTAATGTTATGCCTTACAATGGTGGCTTTATCTACAGGAATCAGCTTTAACAGAATGATGGATGCAACAACGAAAGAAGTAACACCATTTGATGCCAGTATTACGTTGGAGAATAAGGATGAAAGTTACACTATAGAAGAAGTATTAAATAAATTTAATTTTAAAATAAGTAATAACGAAAAATATGTATCTTATAATGTATATCGAACAGGGATGGAAGTGGTGGACTTTGTACCAGAACTTAAAGATTATAATAACAGTATAGATTTCATTAAAGTATCTGATTATAATAGAATTTTAAATCTTAAAGGTGAAAAGGAAATCACTTTAAATAACAATGAAATTTTACTTTTATCAAATGAAAGCCGATTGGTTAATTCGATAAATGAAAGATTAAAAAATAGCAATAAGGTGAATATTAAAGAAAAAGAATATTTGGTAAAAAACGCTAAAGTTATACAAGAGAATCTTTATACTTATGATGTGCGAACTAATTACTTCACAATTGTTATAAATGATGAGTTTTTATCAGGTCACAAAATTACTGCATCCGTACTTAATGTAAATTATTTAGATGGAAATAGGGAAGAATATAATAAAAAATATGATAACGTTGCACGAGGTTTTTATGACGAAAATGGTCCGAAATTAAATATTAATCGTATAGCAGGCAAATCAAAGGATGAAGTTTATGCAGGAAGTAAGGGATTGAAAACTATCGTACTGTTTATTGGGATATATATAGGTATTGTTTTTTTTATAACGAGTATGGCTGTATTAGCTCTTCAACAATTATCAGAAGCCAGTGATAGCATAGATCGATATAAATCTTTGAAGAGAATTGGTTCAAACGGAACAATGATCGACAAAACGATTTTCATTCAAACTTTCGTATATTTTAGTCTTCCAGTTTTTCTTGCCATAATTCATTCTATAGTTGGAATTTATGTAGTCAATTATTATATTAACACATTTCAACAAACAGACATTATTTTACCAGCATTGATGACGGGCTTAGTATTTCTTGTAGTTTATGTAGTATATTTCTACACGACATATGTCGGGTATAAAAATATTGTAAAAAGTAATACTTGATTTTATAATGCTCATTAGGGCTATTACACCTTGTTTCTCAAGATGTAATAGCCTTATATTCTGTATAGGGAGAGAAAAGTCATGGGAAAAATCATTCTAATTGAAGATGATGAAATCATCAGAGAAGAATTACAACATTTTTTTATAAAGTATGGATATGAAGTAAAGGCTCCCACAGATTTTAATCATATTATTGAATATATAGAAAGTGAGAATGCAGACCTTATATTACTAGACATAAATCTTCCTGTGTTCGATGGCTATTATATATGCAGAGAAATACGTAAAACTTCAGATATTCCAATCTTCATGGTTACAAGTAGAGATAGTGATGTAGATGAACTGATAAGTATGAATTTAGGAGCAGATGATTTTATAACAAAGCCTTATAATACAGAAATACTATTAGCAAGAGTAACAAACATTTTAAGAAGAACATCTGGAGATTTCAAGATGAATCATATCTTAATTTATAGGGATTTTAATTTAAATCTTTCAAATGCAACAGTTACTTATCAAGACAAGTCTGTAGAATTAACTAAAAATGAAGTTAAAATACTCTCATGCTTAATAAATAATCGCGGAAATATTGTAAAAAGAGATTCACTCATAGAAACTTTATGGAAATCTGATTATTTTGTGGATGATAGCACCTTAACTGTTAATATAAATAGATTAAGAAAAAAGCTTGAAGAGATAGGTATAGAAAATCCAATTGCAACAAGAAGAAGCTTAGGGTATATAATGCCATGAATATAGGTGAATTTACTAAAGATAAAATGGTAGTAATGCTATCTAATGTACTGGTATTTATTATACTAGCAGGTATATTGCTGACTGTGAATGTTCCGTTCATTATCATATTCTTTGTCTTTTGTATTTGGTTTTTTCCATTGATTATATATATGGCTATAGAATTTATAAAATGTAAAAATTATTATAATGAGATTAATGGCATATTAGAAAACTTGGAGAAAAAATACCTACTTCCAGAGGTAGTAAGGGAATCAAACTTTATACATGGGGAAAAGCTTAACGCTATACTGAAAGAAGTAAGTAGAGATATGCATGAAAATGTAAAATATTATAGAGATATGCAAATAGATTACAGAGAATATATAGAAACATGGGTACATGAAATTAAGACGCCGATAGCTTCTACAAAGCTAATAATTGAAAATAATCAAAACGAAATATCTAATAAAATAGACTCACAATTGGATCGAATCGAAGGGTTTGTAGAACAGGTGCTGTATTATTCTCGAAGTAATAATGTTAATAAAGACTATATGATAAAGCCAATTAACCTTGATAATGTAGTAAGGAGTGTAATTAAAAGAAACTATAGGGATTTTATTCATAAGAGAATAAAATTAGATATACAGGATATTGATGAGATTGTATATAGTGATGGAAAATGGATTGAATTTATTATTAATCAAATAATAGGAAATTCCATAAAGTACTCAAATAACAAAGAATCAATGATACGTATATATGCAATTAAGAAAGCTAACTCAGTAATACTAACCATACAGGACAATGGAGTAGGGATAATACCTAAAGATATAAATAGAGTTTTCGAAAAAGGATTTACTGGAGAGAATGGAAGGAGATTTAGCAAAAGTACAGGAATGGGCTTGTATCTATGCGAAAAACTGTGTTCAAAATTAGGATTGCAAATTGGCATTGAATCTGAAATGAATAAAGGAACTAGAGTTACATTAATATTTCCTTTATCAGGTATGGTAACTTTTGAGACTTATTTATAAAAGAGATGCTGCCATCTTTCCATGAATTTCGTATGAAACTTATAAACAAATGTAAAACAGTATGCAAAGAGTAGAAATTCTCTTCATACCGTTTGTATTATTTAGCCATTTAACATATTGGTATATTTAATTATGAATCGGATGGATGTTAATCTGAAGTAGTCATTACTATTTTTGATGGCCACTAATACTTAACGTAAGATTTGATTCGGTTGCTACACAGACCTCGTAAGCGAGAAATTGTACACTATATAAAACAGTAAAATAAATATCCGATCCCTTATCGTACAAGGAATCGGATATTTTGTTTCTAAATTGTGTCCAAACGTACAATTTTCTTTTTTTGATATGGTGGTTTATACGCAAGGGCAAAGAAAAAATCGACATATAGAATTTTAAAATGACTTCAGCTAACGGGAATTATGTAAATAAGTTGTCCATATGGACAGCTTATTGTTTTTTTGCTTAGCTTGATAGCGATGTAACGGTACCTTATTTTAGGGAAATTGACAATGGAAAGAGACACGAATATAATAATCGTAGCAACTATAGTCATGTCTATTATAAAGGGGGCCGACCGTGGAATTAGAAAAATATATGGGTGTTAATGTACAGCGTGCGGCTCTTAAGCTGAATAACTATTATCAAAAAGTGGTGAATCCTTTTGATATTACTGTGGATCAGTGGGAAATATTGGTCGTTCTTTGGGAAAAAGAAGGGATTACCCAAAAAGAGCTTGCTGAAAGATTGCACAAGGATCAGACAAACGTTGCACGAATGCTTTTCAAACTGGAGAAGAAGGAATTTATTTATCGTGTAGTCCATGAAACTGATCGAAGGTCTTTACGTGTATATTTGACTCCTAAAGGTCGCGAAAGTAAAGATGACATCCTTTCTCCATCCATAGAGGCGTATAAGAACACCATCAAGGGTTTGTCTGAAGAGGAAGTAGAAACATTTAGGAGAATTCTTTCTGTAATGTATAACAATGTAAAGGATTTATAATCAGAGAGAAGAGTAGAGGAATGCATTTCAATCTTAAAAGAAGGGATTGAGGTACTCGAGCGTACATCACACACATTGGAGTATTTTTTTATCCGGTTTATCCGAGAGTAGCAATGAAAGTGAAGAAACCTGGAATGTCCATAAAGTGATTGAGCATCTCATTGAGGGAGAGAAAAATAATTGGATACCATGATTAGAATTTATTCTTAAGGTATATGAAAGTAAAGCGTTTCCCTCATTTGATTGTTTTTCTCACTCTGATTAAAAGTCAGAAAAAATAATATATTTAAAATTAATCAAATTCAAGGGTTGGCATCATGATTTCGGTGTCGTTATATTAAGGGAATCACTCTCTGCGTGGGCTGTGGAGTAAATATTTAGGTGTTTTAAAAGAAACTTGATAGAATCGATGAGTCGGACTGGTAAGTGTTAATAGATGGGATATATAGTTGCTGCGACCATTATAATCAAGACTATTATTTCTATGCTTTTTTTTAGGAAAAATATTAACAGATTAAATACTTGTCGTGTCAAGTATTGCTACGACAACAATAATGAGGAGGATACAGGATGGATATATTAGATAAAAGTATCGGGATTTTTGACGCCAAGTATAGAGCTCTGACTATAGGGATCATACTTGCTGTGACTACCGTGGCATTTGAAGGACTGGCGATTACCACTATTGCTCCAAATTTAGCGCGAAATTTACATGCTCTTCATTTGTATGGTTGGATATTCAGTTCTTTTCTTTTGGCACAAATCGTCGGAACCATGATTATAGGTCAGCGAATTAACAAAAACGGCGTTTTTACATCGTTTATGGCATCGATTCTTTTTTTCGTGATTGGCATTGTTATTGCGGCCACCTCGGTGAATATGGTTATGCTAATCGCAGGGAGAGTGTTTCAGGGGTTTGGCGCAGGAGCAATCATTACGTGCGTATATTATAGCATTACTTTAGGCTATCCCGATAAGCTGAGAACGAAAATACTTGCCGTGTTTTCAAGTGCTTATATTTTACCTGCCTTAATTGGACCCTATATCGCTGGACTTTTAGCTGAGTTTTTCTCCTGGAGAGTTGTTTTTTGGATGGTGCTTCCTTTCATTGGTTTGGCTGTAGTGCTGACGCTTCCCGCTTATCGCAAATTTTCGGTGAAGGAAAAAGAAGCTTCTAAAAATATCCAGAAAGAAGGATATGCGGTGGTGCTGGCCATTGGAACGGGCTTGTTGATGATGGGCCTTGGTTCTATAACCGATTGGAAGGGTATGGTACTTTCGGCGGTGGGGGTGCTTTTCATGATCCAACCTTTGCGAAAGTTGCTGCCCGGGGGTACTTTTAGTGCAAGGAAAGGTTTGCCTGCGACTATTGCGTCAAGAGGTTTGTTTGTCGCTTGTTATACTGCTACCGAAAGTTATGTTGTCCTAGCATTGACAGAAGTGAAAAAAATGCCTGCAGATCTGGCTGGGTTAATTGTGGCGGCGGGTGCATTAAGTTGGTCGATGGCAGCTTGGATCCAGTCAAAGTTTGATGCCAAAGACCACGGGGCAGGTCGAAACAAACGGGTAACGGCTGGTATTTGTTTTATGGTCATTGGTGTTGCCGCTGTTATGCTAGCTGTAGGTCTGCACGGAGGGGGAATCGTATTTGCAGTGATTTCGCAAATTTTCATCGGATTTGGTATAGGGTTAGCACATCCAACCACCGGAGCTATTGCGTTGCAGCATGCGAATGCAGGTGAAGAAGGGGAGATATCTGCCAGCCTTCAATTTACAGACGCATTCAGTCCGGGTTTAAGTATAGGAATCGGCGGTGCTTTCATTGCCGTTAGTCAATCGCTAAATTTGTGGTTGTTAACGGGAATTCTGTTGGCTTTGTCTCTTCAATTGTTTTTCGTCATTCTGAGTTTGTCGATATCCTTTCGTATAAAACAGACGAAATTAGCCTCTGAGGACGACTTATCAATACCGAAATGATGTTCGGTGAGCCCAGAAATGCATAATATTAAGGTTTAACGCTTCGGCTATGGTGCTTTAAAAAATAGACTTGAAGTTTAAAAAATTAATCCAGCTTCTAATAATTCTAATGGGCTAGGACTGGGATACCATCACATACTATCCTGTCTTCTGTGCGAGGTGTTGAAGGACATGTGGAGATAGGTATCGCTTTAGTTCTTTAGCGAATAAATGAAACTTATCTTGAATTAATAGATTCATACAAAACGCCATCCTTTCTGTATATTTCTACAAAAAGAATAGCGTTTTTTTCTTTTTATGGATACCATTTTTTAGCTTGATAGGCATGTGGGATACCCTATGCCCATCAACTTAAGAATTTACACCCTCAAGATGAAAATTTTGTGTATTTTTTACAGAAAACAACTAATTTTTCATCTTGGGGGTATTTGCTTTTCTAAGCTTGATAGTGATGTGGCGGTACCCCACATTCATCAACTTAAGAAAAAGTAACACCTCAAAAACAAAAAATGAGATGACTTCTCAAAATAACTACCTGTAGAGAAAGAAAAAATTTCATTTAGTGGGTACTTCAAAACCTTACCTTGATGGCGATGGGTTCACCATATCAAAAAAGAAAACTGTGCGTATAGACATATTTTTCAACCGCTTCCTGTACGTTAAGTGACTCGTTATTTTTTTTACAGTTTTTTATTATGAAATTCTAAATAATTAATTATAATAGATAAAAAAAACGATAAATAGTTGTGTTACGGAAAGGATTCGAATTTACATTATTTCTCAATACATATTATGGATAAATAAAGTAAAATATGGGTTGGGGTTATGTCTTATGTTGTGTTAATACTAACAATAACTAAGGGTACATAGTATGCTTTCATACCTTTGGATAATTTTGTTATAGGAGGGATGGAGATTTAAATGGCTCAAATTGTTGGTATTGATAGATACCTTTGTAATGGGGCTTTAATCTATATGCGTGAAGGCCTTTCCTTAAGTCTTGTCAGGAAGTAAGGAACAGTAAGCAAACACTTATACAATATGAATAGAGGAGAGGAATGCCTTATGAAAATACGTAGTCAAATTACATGTGCAAGTCTGGCCCTTTTAATAGCTGGAAGTTCCCTGTTATATACAACACCAACTTCAATTGTAAAAGCAGAGCTCACTCAAAATGTATCTAGTTCGTTACAAACAAATACTCAACGAGATCGTACTTCCGTCAAGCAAGCAATGCGGGATACATTGCAACTTGGATACCCGGGGATACTTGCTAAAACTTCTGAGGGTGGAAAAACGTGGGGGTATGCCGCTGGAATAGCGGATCTGAGAACCAAGAAACCAATGAAAACAGATTTTCGCTTTCGCATTGGGAGTGTGACGAAGACGTTCACCGCAACAGTTGTACTTCAATTAGCTGGAGAGAATCGCCTGAATCTAGACGACTACATCGAAGACTGGTTGCCTGGTGTCATTCAAGGAAATGGATATGATGGTAACAAGATTACTATCCGGCATATATTGAACCATACAAGTGGTATCGCTGAATACTCAAGGTCAAAAGACGCTGATTTTACGGATACAAAAAAATCGTATACGGCTGAAGAGTTAGTGAAGATGGGGGTTTCTCTGCCTCCAGACTTTGCCCCAGGAAAGGGCTGGTCTTATTCAAACACAGGATACGTATTACTGGGCATTCTTATTGAAAAAGTAACTAGAAACAGCTATGCGGAAGAGATTGAAAATCGGATTATTGAACCACTTGAATTGTCGAATACATTCCTACCAGGCAATTCAAGTGTTATTCCAGGCACTAACCATGCCCGTGGATATGTCCAACCAGACCGAGCAAGTGAGCTAAAAGACGTTACTTATTATAACCCAAGTGCAGCTAGCTCGGCTGGAGATATGATTTCTACTGCTGATGACTTAAACAAATTCTTCTCTTACTTGCTCGGTGGCAAATTACTGAAGGAACAGCAACTAAAACAAATGCTTACTACAGTTCCTACAGGAAAAGAAGGAATCGATGGATATGGTCTTGGAATCCATGAAACTAAGCTTCCAAGCGGTGTCTCGATATGGGGACACACAGGTGGCATTCTAGGGTTTACAACTCTTGTTGGAGGTAAACTTGGAGGCAAGCATACGTTGGTCGTCAATTGGAATAGTTTGGGTAGAACTGACAGTCCTAATCCTTTTAAAAATATTTTACTTGCTGAATTTAGCAAGTAGGAAAAAAGGAAAAATTCATCGTAGTTTTCATAGTTAAAAATATACTTTTCTGGTTCGAAAGCCCCAACTTATTTTCAAGAAAAATTTGGGGCTTTTTTTGTTTTGGTGGCGTTTATTCTTCTTAAGTTGATGGTCACG